>NZ_JBIAWF010000023.1:0-40670 GCF_042895325.1 Streptomyces sp. NPDC001407 | reverse complement strand
GGCACACTCAAGCCGCACCCGGACACGGGCCCGGGGCGGAGCCCCGGCCGCGGCGGAGCCGCGCATCAGATGCTGCGGGAAGGGGCGGGGCTGGGGAACAAAGCGCCGCAGGCACACTCAAGCCGCACCCGGACACGGGCCCGGGGCGGAGCCCCGGCCGCGGCGGAGCCGCGCATCAGATGCTGCGGGAAGGGGCGGGGCTGGGGAGCAGAGCCCGCCGCAGGCGGCAACGCACCCCCCGGCCCCCATTTGCTGCAATGCTGGACCGCACAACAGCAGCAGCGAAACAGGGGGCAGGGAAATCGTGGAGGACAGAGTGCGGGTCGTCATCGCCGAGGATTCGGTGCTGCTCAGGGAGGGGCTGACCCGTCTGCTGACCGATCGAGGGCATGACGTCGTCGCGGGCGTCGGTGACGCGGAGGCGCTGCTGAAGGTCATCGGGGAGCTCGCCGACGAGGGCGCCCTGCCGGATGTCGTGGTCGCGGACGTGCGGATGCCGCCGACGCACACCGACGAGGGCGTGCGCGCGGCCGTGCGGCTGCGCCGGGAGCACCCGGAGCTGGGTGTGCTGGTGCTCTCGCAGTACGTGGAGGAGCAGTACGCGACGGAGCTGCTGGCGGGGAGCAGCCGGGGCGTGGGCTATCTGCTCAAGGACCGGGTGGCGGAGGTGCGGGAGTTCGTCGACGCGGTGGTGCGCGTCGCCCGGGGCGGTACGGCCCTGGACCCGGAGGTCGTCGCGCAGTTGCTCGGCCGCAGCCGCAAGCAGGACGTGCTCGCCGGGCTCACCCCGCGCGAGCGCGAGGTGCTCGGCCTGATGGCCGAGGGAAGGACAAATTCCGCCGTGGCACGGCAGTTGGTGGTCAGCGACGGTGCCGTCGAGAAGCACGTCAGCAACATCTTCCTGAAGCTCGGACTGTCGCCGAGTGACGGGGATCACCGACGTGTGCTGGCGGTGCTGACCTACCTCCGGTCCTAAGACGTCCGGCCCGCCCCCCTCCGGGAGAGCCGCCCTGGTGAGAACGGTTGCCAGGGCGGAGCCCCAGGACAAAAGACCCAGCGGAGCCGCCGCCTCCGCAAGAGCCACCGGGGTGGCTCAAAATCCGCTTACCAGGACAAAGCGGAGAGGCTACGGCGCGGGCATCTTGTGATCCATCCCAGGTAGGCGACCCTTACCCCCGTACGATGGCGATGGGAACGCCGGCCGTCACCACCGTGTGCGAGCCGCCGCCACGAGGGAGGTCCGAAGCAGTGACCAGCCAGGTCAGCAGCCCGGCCGAGCAGGCCGAACCAGGCGAGCAGCCGAGCGGGGCCGCCCCGCCGTCGGCAGAGCGGGAGCCTTCACACCTCAGCCCGCCGCGCCATCTCGACGAGGAGTCGTCGGGCGCCAAGTCCGTGCGGAAGCTGGAGCGGGTGATCATCCGGTTCGCGGGGGACTCGGGTGATGGCATGCAGCTCACAGGTGACCGGTTCACGTCGGAGACGGCGTCGTTCGGGAACGACCTGTCGACGCTGCCGAACTTCCCCGCCGAGATCCGCGCCCCCGCCGGGACGCTGCCGGGTGTCTCCAGCTTCCAGCTGCACTTCGCCGACCACGACATCCTCACCCCCGGCGACGCACCCGACGTGCTGGTGGCGATGAACCCCGCCGCCCTGAAGGCGAACATCGCCGACGTCCCCCGGGGCGCGGAGATCATCGTCAACACCGACGAGTTCACCAAGCGCCCGATGGCGAAGGTCGGTTACACCGCCTCGCCGCTGGAGGACGGGTCGCTGGACGCCTACCGCGTCCACCCCGTGCCCCTGACGACGCTGACGATCGAGGCCCTGAAGGACTTCGACCTCTCGCGCAAGGAGGCCGAACGCTCCAAGAACATGTTCGCCCTCGGCCTGCTGTCGTGGATGTACCACCGCCCCACCACCGGCACCGAGGCATTCCTGCGCAAGAAGTTCGCGAAGAAGCCCGACATCGCGGAAGCGAACGTGGCCGCCTTCAGGGCCGGATGGAACTTCGGTGAGACGACGGAGGACTTCGCGGTCTCCTACGAGGTCGCCCCCGCCACCGCCGCCTTCCCCACCGGCACCTACCGCAACATCTCCGGCAACCTCGCCCTGTCCTACGGCCTGATCGCCGCCGGCAAGCAGGCGGACCTGCCGCTCTACCTCGGCTCGTACCCGATCACCCCGGCCTCGGACATCCTGCACGAGCTGTCGAAGCACAAGAACTTCGGCGTGCGCACCTTCCAGGCCGAGGACGAGATCGCCGGCATCGGCGCCGCACTCGGTGCCGCGTTCGGCGGGGCGCTCGCCGTGACCACCACCTCCGGCCCCGGCGTGGCGCTGAAGTCCGAGACCATCGGCCTGGCCGTCAGCCTCGAACTGCCGCTGCTGATCGTGGACATCCAGCGCGGCGGCCCGTCGACGGGTCTGCCCACCAAGACCGAGCAGGCCGATCTGCTCCAGGCGATGTACGGGCGCAACGGCGAGGCCCCGGTGCCGATCGTGGCGCCGCGTACCCCGGCCGACTGCTTCGACGCCGCCCTGGACGCCGCCCGCATCGCGCTGACGTACCGCACGCCCGTCTTCCTGCTCTCCGACGGCTATCTCGCCAACGGCTCCGAGCCCTGGCGGATCCCGGACGTCAACGAACTGCCGGACCTGCGCGTGCAGTTCGCCACCGGCCCCAACCACACCCTGGCCGACGGCACCGAGGTCTTCTGGCCCTACAAGCGGGACCCGCAGACCCTGGCCCGCCCGTGGGCCGTGCCCGGCACCCCCGGGCTCGAACACCGCATCGGCGGGATCGAGAAGCAGGACGGCACGGGCAACATCTCCTACGATCCGGCCAACCACGACCTCATGGTCCGCACCCGCCAGGCCAAGATCGACAACATCGTGGTCCCCGACATCGACGTCGACGACCCCGACGGCGCCAAGACCCTGGTCCTGGGCTGGGGTTCGACGTACGGCCCGATCACGGCCGCCGTACGTCGCCTGCGCACCGAGGGCGTCCCCATCGCCCAGGCCCACCTGCGCCACCTCAACCCCTTCCCCCACAACCTCGGCGACGTCCTGGCCTCCTACACCAAGGTGATCGTCCCGGAGATGAACCTCGGCCAGCTCGCCACCCTCATCCGCGCGAAATACCTGGTCGACGCCCACTCCTACAACCAGGTCAACGGCATGCCGTTCAAGGCCGAGCAGCTCGCCACCGCGCTCAAGGAGGCCATCGATGACTGAGGCGCTCAAACTGGTCCCCAAGGCCGAGGCCGCCCAGAGCATGAAGGACTTCAAGTCCGACCAGGAAGTCCGCTGGTGCCCCGGCTGCGGTGACTACGCCATCCTCGCCGCCGTCCAGGGCTTCATGCCCTCCCTCGGCCTGGCGAAGGAGAACATCGTCTTCGTCTCCGGCATCGGCTGCTCCTCCCGCTTCCCGTACTACATGAACACCTACGGGATGCACTCCATCCACGGCCGCGCCCCCGCCATCGCCACCGGCCTCGCCTCCTCCCGCCCCGACCTCAGCGTGTGGGTCGTCACCGGCGACGGCGACGCCCTCTCCATCGGCGGCAACCACCTCATCCACGCCCTCCGCCGCAACGTCAACCTCAAGATCCTCCTCTTCAACAACCGGATCTACGGCCTCACCAAGGGCCAGTACAGCCCGACGTCGGAGGTCGGCAAGATCACCAAGTCGACGCCGATGGGCTCGCTCGACGCGCCCTTCAACCCGGTCTCCCTGGCCATCGGGGCCGAGGCGTCCTTCGTCGCCCGCACCGTCGACTCCGACCGCAAGCACCTCACCGAGGTCCTCAAGCAGGCGGCCGAGCACCCCGGCACCGCGCTGGTGGAGATCTACCAGAACTGCAACATCTTCAACGACGGCGCCTTCGAAGCCCTCAAGGACAAGCAGCAGGCCCAGGAGGCGGTGATCCGCCTGGAGCACGGGCAGCCCATCCGCTTCGGCACCGACGGCGCGAAGGGTGTCGTCCGCGACCACACCACCGGTGACCTCAAGGTCGTCGACGTCACCGCGGACAACGAGGCCGACATCCTCGTCCACGACGCCCACAGCGCCTCCCCCACCACGGCGTTCGCACTGAGCCGGCTCGCCGACCCGGACACCCTGCACCACACCCCCATCGGTGTCTTCCGCAGCACCGACCGGGCCGTCTACGACACCCAGATGTCCGACCAGCTCGAAGCCGCCATCGTCCAGAAGGGCAAGGGCGACCTCGCCTCCCTCCTGGCCGGCAACGACACCTGGACCGTCGTCGGCTGACGCGTCACCCCGAACGCCGGACGGGCCGACTTTTCGGCCTGTCCGGCGTTTGGCCGTACGGAGCCCGGGGCGGGGCCGGAAGATACGGTCATGGCCGACCGCCCCGAAGTCGTACCCGAGGTCCCCGACCGGCTCGCCTACCGCGTCAAATGCCGGCTGCTCGGCCGCCCGCTGGTCACCCAGCAGCTCGCCCATGAGACGCTGTCCAACCCGCTCGCCCTGGGCGTGCTCGCCTCCGACTGCATCTCCTCCACCGCGTACGGCAGCGAGGAGATACTGCGCATCCTCGTACCCGTCGTGGGAGCCGCCGCGTTCACCCTGCTGATGCCGGTGACCGGCGCGATCCTGCTCGTCCTGCTGCTCCTCACGCTCGCCTACCGCGACGTGGTGTCGGTCTACACCCGCGCCGGCGGCTCGTACGTCGTCGCCCGCGAGAACTTCGGGCCGCGCGTCGCCCAGATCGCCGCCGTCGCGCTCCTCGTCGACTACATCGTCACCGTCGCCGTGCAGACGGCCGCGGGCACCGACGCGCTGATCTCCCTCGCGCACCTCACCGGCGACGGCTACACCGGCCTCGACCACCTCAAACTCCCGCTCACCGTGGGCGTGGTGGTGCTGCTGATGTACGGGAATCTGCGCGGGCTCCGGGAAGCGGGGCGGGCGTTCGCGGCGCCCGCGTACCTCTTCATGGCCGCCGTCGCGCTGATGCTGGTCATCGGCCTCGTACGCGCCCTCACCGAAGGGCTCCCGCACGCCGACCTGCACGCCTCCGGGGTGGTGCCGCTCGGCACGTCCGGGCACGGCTGGCTCTACGGCGCCTCGCTGTTCATGGTGCTGCGCGCGTTCGCCAACGGCGGCTCCTCGCTGACCGGCCTGGAGGCGATCTCCAACAGCGTCTCGGCCTTCCGCAAGCCGCAGGGCCGCAACGCCCGGCGCACCCTCACCGTCATGAGCTGCGTCCTCGGCGTCATGGTGCTCGGCGTCTCCACGCTCGCCCACTTCACGCACGCCGTCCCCTACCGGAACGGCAATCCGACCGTCATCGCGCAGGAGGCGCACCTCGTCTTCGGCGACGGCTGGCTCGGCACGGCGGGGCTCGTCTACGTCCAGCTCGCGACCGCGCTCATCCTCTACACCGGCGCCAACACGCCCTTCACCGGCTTCCCCTTCCTCGCCAGCTTCGTCGCCGAGGACCGCTTCCTGCCGCGCCAACTGACCCGCCGCGGCCACCGGCTGGCCTTCTCCAACGGGATCATCTCGCTGACCGTCGTCTCGCTCGCGCTGCTGATCGTGACGGGCGGCAGCGTGGACAAGCTCGTCGCGCTCTACGCCATCGGCGTCTTCACCGGCTTCACGATGGCGGCGGCCGGGATGACCGCCCACTACTGGCGCCGGCCCGGGGAGAGCCACCGGCACTGGAAGGTGGGGGTGAATCTTGTGGCGGCGGTGGTCTCGGCGCTGGTCGTGATCATCTTCGCGATCACCAAGTTCACGGAGGGCGCGTGGCTGGTCGTGGTGGTCTTCCCGCTGGGCGTGTGGGCGCTGATCCGCATCAACCGGCAGTACCGCGAGGAGGCCGAGGCGCTCGGCAACGTCCCCGCCGTGGGCACGGACCAGCCGCACTGGCGGCGGCACCTGGTCTTCGTCCTCGTCGAGGACCTCGACCTGGCCACGGTGCAGGCCCTGCGGTACGCGCACGAGCTCCGGCCCGACGACGTCCGGGCCCTGCACTTCGTCATCGACGCGGAGCGGGCGCGGCGCCTCACCGAGAAGTGGGACGCGACCCCCGGCACGACGATCCCCCTGGAACTGGTCGACTGCCCCGACCGCCGCCTCCGCCACGCGGTCGCCGCCCTCGCCGCCCGCACGACGGCGGACGGGGAGACGGCCCTGACGCTCCTGATCCCCATCCGCACGTACGCCGGGCCGCTCGGGTCCCTGCTGCATCATGACCGGGGGAACGAGATGGCGCGGGCGCTGGAGCAGTTGGCGAATGTGGCGGTGACGGTACTTCCGTTCGACGTGAGCGGGGCGGTGCGGGCGCGGCGGTAGGTGGGGGCGGTTTTTTCTCCCCAGCCCCGCCCCTTCCCGAACTGGGGGCAAGCCCCCAGACCCCCTGACCGCGCCCTGCGGGCGGCAAACGAACCCGCAGCCGGAGGTCCGGCCACGCGCCGCCGGCACGCGTCATGACCGTCATTCGATACACGCATGACACCACCCCACCCACCCCGCTACCTTCACAAGCGTCGCCGCCGCACCCAGGAGCCGCCCGTGAAGACCACCGAGAACGAGACCCGCACCGGCCTGCTGTGCAGCATCGCCGCCTATTCGATATGGGGGCTCTTTCCCCTCTACTGGCCCCTGTTGGAGCCGGCCGGGGCCGGGGAGATCCTCGCCCACCGCATGGTGTGGTCGCTCGCCACCGTGCTCGTCGTGCTCACCGTCACGAAGCGCTGGGACTGGATACGGCCGCTGCTCCGGCAGCCGAAGCGGCTGGGGATGATCGCGCTCGGCGCGGGGCTGATATCCGTGAACTGGGGCGTCTACATCTGGGGCGTCAACTCCGGGCACGTCGTCGAGACGTCGATGGGCTACTTCATCAACCCCCTGGTCAGCATCGCCTTCGGCGTCCTCGTGCTGCGCGAGCGGCTGCGGGTGTTGCAGTGGGTGGCGGTCGGGGTCGGCGCGGCCGCGGTCGTGGTGATGGCCGTGGCGTACGGGAAGCCGCCGTGGATCGCGCTGACGCTGGCCATCTCCTTCAGCACCTACGGCCTGGTCAAGAAGAAGGTCGGGCTGGGCGGCCTGGAGTCGATGGCGGCCGAGACGGCGGTGCAGTTCCTGCCCGCCCTCGGCTTCCTGCTGTTCCTGGGCGGGAGCGGCGGCAGCACGTACGCGAGCGAGGGCACCGGACACGCCCTGCTGCTGATGGGCACCGGCGCGATCACCGCCCTGCCGCTCATCTGCTTCGGCATCGCCGCCGTGCGGCTGCCGCTGTCGGTGATGGGGATGGTGCAGTACCTCGCGCCCGTCTTCCAGTTCGCCCTGGGGCTGCTGGTCTTCCACGAGTCGATGCCCGCGGAGCGGTGGGCCGGTTTCGCCCTGATCTGGCTGGCGCTGGCGCTGCTCACCGGGGACGCGCTGCGTACGGCCCGTAGCGCGCGGGTGGAGCTGCGGGCCGCGCGGCGGAAGGCAAGGGCCAACGTTCACACAGAAATCACAGACGCCACACAGACCACAGAAGCACCTGAAGCCACAGCTCAGGGGCGGTAGAGCGGCGCCCGATATCCGGAAAGCGGTGTTCGGTGTCCGAAATCCACTCTTGACTCACCCCACAGGGCCCCCGAATATCATGGCCACGTCAAATGAGTCGGGAGCCCCCCATGCTTGAACTCCACGGACCGACCCGCAGACGCCGCGCCGTAGCCCTCCTGGCCACCGGCGCGGCCCTCACCGCCACCCTCTTCGGCACGGCCTCCAGTACGGCCACCGCGGCCCCCACCACCGCGGCCGTCGCCAAAGCCACCGTCAAGACGAAGGCCGGCGCGCCCACCATCCCCGTCGCCAACGTCAAGGCCCACCTCAACCAGCTCCAGTCGATAGCCAACGCCAACCACGGCAACCGCGCGCACGGCCGCAGCGGCTACAAGGCGTCCCTCGACTATGTGAAGGGCAAGCTGGACGCCGCCGGATTCACCACCACCGTGCAGCAGTTCAGCGCCAACGGCGCCACCGGCTACAACCTCATCGCCGACTGGCCCGGCGGCGACACCAACCACGTCGTCTTCGCCGGCTCGCACCTGGACTCCGTCAACGCGGGTCCCGGCATCAACGACAACGGCTCCGGCTCGGCCGGTGTCCTCGAGATCGCCCTCGCCGTCGCCCGCGAGGGCTACAAGCCCGACAAGCACCTGCGGTTCGGCTGGTGGGGCGCCGAGGAACTCGGCATGGTCGGCTCGCAGAACTACGTCGACAAGCTGTCCTCCGACGACCGGTCGAAGATCGACGCGTATCTGAACTTCGACATGATCGGCTCGCCGAACCCCGGCTACTACGTCTACGGCTACGACTCGGGCCTCCAGAGCCTCTTCGAGAACTGGTTCGCCGCGAAGAACATCGCCACCGAGGTCGACCACGAGGGCGACGGCCGCTCCGACCACGCGCCGTTCCAGAACGCCGGCATACCCGTCGGCGGCCTCTTCAGCGGGGCGGACTACATCAAGACCGACGACCAGGCACGGAAGTGGGGCGGCACGGCGGGCAAGGCGTTCGACGCGTGCTACCACCGGTCTTGCGACACGTCTGCGAATCTTGATGACGGGGCGCTCGGGACGAATACGGATGCGATTGCTGGGGCGGTGTGGTCTTTGAGCGGGTCGTAGGTCGGGAGCGGCCCGCTGCGCCTGCGGCGGGCTTTGTTCCCCACCCCGCCCCTTCCCGAACTGGGGCGCTGCCCCAGACCCCGACCTGCGGGTCCGTTGCCTCCCCCAGCTACCTCCCCCAGACTCCGTCCGGGGGAGGTAGCTGGGGGAGTTTGAGGACACCGCGCGGAGCGCGGTCAGGGGGTCTGGGGTCTCCCCGGTTTCGGGAAGGGGCGGGGTAGGGGAACAAAGCGCCGCTGGGGGCACCTCCCAGCGGTAGCTGGGGGAGCACTCCAGCCGCACCCGGGCACGGGTCCGGGGCGGAGCCCCGGCCGCGGCGGAGCCGCGCAACAGATGCTGCGGGAAGGGGCGGGGCTGGGGAAAAAAAGAAACAGCCGCCGCCAGGCGACCTTCACGCCGTTACGTCCCGCACCGTGAACCTCGCCCAAGCCGCCGAGCCGAACACCGCCGCGTACACCGCCTGAAGCCGCAGATTGTCCAGCAACTGATCCCAGTACACCGGCTCCCGCAGCAGATCCGCGAAGCTCAGCCAGTAGTGCGGGAAAAGATACGGCTGCACCGCATGCAGCTGCGGGAACTGGTCGAGGATCTGGACCGTGATGAGCAGGCCCACCGTCGTGGCCATGGCCGCGATCCCGCTGTTGGTGAGCGTGGAGACGAACAGCCCGACCGCCGCGACGCCGATCAGCGACAGCGCGACGACCCCCGCGACGGCCAGCGCGCGCAGCAGGCCCTCACCGAAGGACACGGTCGTCCCACTGATCAGCGTGACCTCGCCCAGGGGGAACAGCAGCGCCCCCACGGCCAGCGCCGAGACGGTCACGACGAGGGTGGCCGCGAGGCAGAAGACCAGGGTCGACGCGTACTTGGCGCACAGCAGCCTGGTCCGTCCGGCGGGGGCGACGAGGAGATAGCGCAGGGTGCCGGAGTTCGCCTCCCCGGCTATGGAGTCGCCCGCGATCACTCCTATCGCCATCGGCAGGAAGAACGGCAGGGTCGCGGCGAGCGAGGTGAAGACCAGGAAGAGGCCGTTGTTGGTGACCTGGTTGATGAACGCCGGGCCGCCCCCGCCGCCCTCGTGACCGACCGTGCCGCCGCCCCTGGTCTCGATCTTCACCGCGATGCCGACGAGCACCGGCACGGCCGCGAGCACGCCCAGCAGGGCGATCGTCCGCCAGCGCCGGAAGACCGTGCCGACCTCGCTGCGGAAGAGCGACAGCTGCCACAGCGGGCTCGCCGCCCGGGGCCCGGCCGCCGCCATGGCCTCAGCCCGCGACATCGAAGCCCTCCCCGGTGAGCGCCACGAACGCGTCCTCCAGCGAGGCCCGTTCGGTGCCGAAGGCCCTCACCCGCACCCGGGCGTGGACGAGCGCGGCGTTGAGGTCCGCGAGGTCGGGCGGCGGGGCGCCCTCGGGCGGCTCCCCGGTGGGGAGTTCGCCGGTGACACGGTCGTCCACGACGACGAGATCGGTCACGCCGTGCTCCTTGAGGACGCGCACGGCGTCCGCGGTGTCGGGGGTGGTGACGGTCAGCCGGCCGCGCGTCGAGGAGGCGAGGTCCGCGACGGTGCCCTGGGTGAGCAGCCGGCCCTGGGCCATGACGGCGGCGTGGGTGCAGACCTGCTCGATCTCGTCCAGGAGGTGCGAGGAGAGGAAGACGGTGGTGCCCTCGGCCGCGAGCTCCCTGACGAGCGTGCGGATCTCCCGCATGCCCTGCGGGTCCAGGCCGTTGGTCGGCTCGTCCAGGACGAGCAGTTCGCGCGGCTGGAGCAGCGCCGCGGCCAGCCCGAGGCGCTGCTTCATGCCCAGGGAGTACGCGCGTGCCTTCTTGCCGGCCGCGGCCACGAGGCCCACCCGGTCGAGCGCCGCGTCCACCCGGGCGGCACGGGTACGGGGATCGGCGGCCGGGTCGGCGGCGTCGAAGCGTACGAGGTTGTCGCGCCCGGTCAGGAAGCCGTAGAGCGCGGGGCCCTCGATCAGCGCGCCCACCCGGGGCAGCACCCGGCGGGCGGCGCGCGGCATCGGCTCGCCCAGCACCTCGGCCGTGCCGGAGGTCGGCTCGATGAGCCCCATGAGCATGCGGATGGTGGTCGTCTTGCCCGAGCCGTTGGGCCCGAGGAAGCCGAAGACGCTCCCGCGCGGCACGGTGAGGTCGAGCCTGTCCACGGCGAGCTGGCCGCCGCGGTAGCGCTTCGTCAGGGAGCGGGTGTGGACGGCGGCGTCCGCGGACGCGCGCTCGGTGGATCCTGGCACCCGTTCTCCCCTCGTCACACCGGTGCGGAACACCCGCGGCCGGTCTCCCGGGACCGGCCGCGGGCCGTGTCTACTTCGCGGCCTTGACGAGCGCTTCCTTCGTCACCGCGCCCGCGTAGACGTGGCCGTCGTCCGTCATCAGGACGTTGACGATGCGGGTGCTGAAGACGTGGCCCGAGCCGAAGGGGCCGGAGACCTTGGTGCCGAGGGTGTCCAGGAGGGCACCGGCGCCGCCGGCGTTCTTCCCGAGGCTGCCGCCCTTGGCGTCCTTGGCGCCCTTGGCCGCGTCCGCCGGCATCTTGAACTGGGCGATGGACGTCCAGCTCTTGCCCACCACGTCGAGGCCCGACAGCTCGGCCGGGGCGCCCTTGTGGTCCCGCTGCTTCGGGGCGTCGGCCTTGTCCTCGGTGACCTTGGCGCCCTTGGGCGGGGTGAAGTCGAAGGTGCTCGCGCCCGGCTTGGCGAAGTCCACCTTGGTGAAGGCCGCGTCGATCGCCGCCTTGCCGCCGCTCTTCGGGGAGAGCGTGAACTTCAGCGGCACACCGGTCTTGGCGTCCACCGCGATCCGGACCGCGCCGACCGTCGACTCCTGCGCCTTCGGCTTGACGACCAGCTGATAGGCGTCCCGCCCGGCCACCTTGGCCGTGCCGTCGACCGAGACCGCCGTCGAGTCGTCCACGGCGGCGAGGGCCTTCTTGGCCAGCTCCTGCGGCGAGGCGCCCTTCAGCCCCTCCGGGCCCGCGTGCCGCTCGGCGTCGCCCTTGTCGCGCGGGGCGGTGGAGTGGTGGACGGTGTTGCTGCCGCTGTCGTACGCCCAGACCTGGTCGCCGTTGCGGATGACGCTGTACTCCGCGGCGGACTCGACGATCGACACACGCTGCTTGTCGGGGCCGTCGACGGCGACCCGCAGCGTGTGCGAACCCGAGGCGAGCTCCGTGAGCTTGGCCTGCGGCGAGACGTCCGCGCCGCCCGCCTTCCCGCCGTGGCCCCCGCCCAGGGAACCGAACGAGGCGCCGCCGGGCAGCGACGGCAGGCCCAGGTCGGTGGTCACCTTCACCGAGCCGGACATCTGCTGCACGTCCGACTTGGCGACCTTGGCTATCAGATCCTCCGCACTGATCTTCGGCAGATCGGGGTCACCGCTCTTGGCCAGCGCCGGGACGAGCCCGATCGCCCCCGCCGCGAGCCCCGCCACCGCGACCGGAACGGCATAGCGGACCGCTTTGCGGCGCCCCGGTGTGCGGTGGCCTTCCGGGCTCTCGGTGAGTTCATTCCGTGCCATCAGCCATTACCTCCGTCGTCGGCGCCCCCGGGCCGCTCTCATTGTGGCCCTGCCGCTGGTTGGTGGAGCAGTGTCAATTCCACCAAATGCGCTGCGCTCCGGCATCAGCCGACGGGAGCAGGTGGCTGTACCTCTTGGGTATGACGTGGCGTTGGTGACCGGACGGGCTGCGTTGCGCCTGCGGCGGGCGGCCTCAAACGCCGGCCGGGCTGGGTTGTGGTGGGTGCCGGGGGTGGGCAACATCGGGTTGTGGGGCGCGCCATGCTTTTGTTTTTCAGCCCGTTGGGGGCACCCCCGGACGGAGTCTGGGGGAGGTAGCTGGGGGAGGCAACGGACCCGCACATCGGGGTCTGGGGCAGAGCCCCCCACGCGGCGGAGCCGCAAATTAGATGCAGCCGGGAAGGGGCGGGGTAGGGGAACAAAGCCCGCCGCAGGCGCCCACCCACACGCCCCCAGAGGTCCGGGGCAGCGCCCCTCACGCGGCGGAGCCGCACATCAGATGCAGCGGGAAGAGGCGGGGCCGGGGAAGAAAAAGCCCGCCGACAGGCAACGACGGCGGGCAAGCAACCCCCGTCACCCCGCCCGGTGCACCACCGCGTCGCAGAGGTCTTCCAAAGCCGCCTTGGCGAAGCCGGACGGCAGAGGAGCCAGGATCGCCCGAGCCTCCTGCGCATAGCGGATCGTGTCGCGTCGCGCCTGCTCCAGCGCCGGGTGGGCGCGCAAGCGGCGCAGTACCTCGGCGTGCAGCGCGTCGTCGGTGAGGTCGCCGTCGAGGAGCTCGCACAGCTGGAGGTCCTCCGCCGAGCCGCTCGCCGCCGCCTGGGCGCGCAGGTGCAGCACCGGCAGCGTGGGGATGCCCTCGCGCAGGTCCGTGCCGGGCGTCTTGCCGGACTCGTGGGAGTCGCTGGCGATGTCGAGGACGTCGTCGGCGAGCTGGAAGGCGATGCCGAGCCGCTCGCCGTAGTGGGTGAGGATGTCGACGGTGTGCTCGTCGGCGCCGGACATCATCGCGCCGTACCGCCCGGAGACGGCGATCAGCGAGCCGGTCTTGCCGGCGAGGACGTCGAGGTAGTGCTCGATGGGGTCGCGGCCGTCGCGCGGTCCGGCCGTCTCCAGGATCTGGCCGGTGACCAGCCGCTCGAACGCCTCGGCCTGGATGCGGACGGCCTCCGGGCCCAGGTCGGCGAGGATGTACGAGGCGCGGGAGAAGAGGAAGTCCCCGGTGAGGACGGCCACGGAGTTGCCCCAACGGGCGTTGGCGCTGTCGACACCGCGCCGCACCTCCGCCTCGTCCATGACGTCGTCGTGGTAGAGCGTGGCCAGGTGGGTGAGCTCGACGACGACGGCCGAGGGCACGATGCCGGGGGCGTGCGGGTCGCCGAACTGCGCGGCGAGCATCACCAGCAGCGGGCGGAACCGCTTGCCCCCTGCCCGGACGAGATGCTGGGCCGCCTCGGTGATGAAGGGCACGTCGCTCTTGGTGGCCTCGAGGAGGCCCTCCTCGACGGCGGCCAAACCGGCCTGGACATCGGCTTCAAGAGCCTGGTCCCGCACGTTCAGCCCAAAAGGCCCGACGACGGTCACGAGGGGTACTCCTGTCTGCCTGCGAACACGGGGATTGTCGATGTGTCGCTGTCTCCACCGAAAGTCAGCGTATCCGGTCGGCTGTCGATCACCGTGGGCGCCTTCCCGGTCGACCGGACGTGTGCCCCGTTATGTGCGCGCTCATCCCCCCGGAACGGGCCTCAAGGACCCCTTGACACAGGCCCTGACACGACTTCGCCGCTCGTCGTCCGGCGGCGGAGGGGTCCGGTTCCGGCCAACCCCGGAACCGGACCCCTCCGCCCGTGCGGCCCCACCTCACGAAAGGGCACCCACCGCCTTCGCCAGCCGCGGCGACGCGTACTCCGTGCCGCAGACGAACCGCATCACCGGTCCGTAGCTCGCCGCCGCCGGGAGGCCCGTGAAGAACAGGCCGGGGACCGACGAGTGGTAGCCGGGGCCCAGCCGTGGCCCGCCCGCGCCGACCGCGAGCCTGGTCCGCAGGCCGTGGCCGAGGAAGTCGAGGGCGGCCAGGTCGACGTGGTAGCCGGTCGCGGCGATGACGTGGTCCGCGGCGAGCTCACCCTCGGTGGACCCGTCGGGCCCGGCGAGCGCGAGGACCGGACGGCCGTCCTCCACCCTGGCCCGCACGATCTTCTTGCCCTCCGTCACCCGCACGCGGCCGATGAAGCGGTCCCGCAGCCACCAGGCGCCGAGCGGCCCGAGCACCCGCTGGACGAGGTACTTCCGGGTCGGCGCCGGGAGCCTGCGGAATCCGTCCGCGTAATACGAGAACGCGTACAGCGACCAGGCCCGGCCGAACGGGGTGTCCGGCTTCAGCGGCGACTGGCCGTCCGGCGCCGCCCCGAAGCGCACCGCGCCCCGCCGCCGCGCGAGCACCCGCACCGACGCGGCCCCCCCGTCCGCCAGCAGCACGGCGCTCTCCAGCGCCGACTGCCCCGCGCCGACGACCACGACGTCGCGCCCGGCGAACTTCGAGAGGTCGTCGTGCTGCGAACTGTGCGAGATCGGGCCGCTCGCCGACGGGCCGTCCGGCACGGCCGCGGCCAGCTCGGCCGGCAGCCGCGCGAACCCGCTGAGCCCGGTCGCGACGACCACGGCGCGGGCCGCGAACTGCTCGCCGGAGTCCAGCTTCAGCTCGAAGCCGCTGGACCGGCGGTCCACGGACACCACCCGCACCTGCTCCAGGTCGGGCACCAGGCGCTCCTGGAACCACAGGCCGTAGCGGGCGAAGGTCTCGACCGGGATGGCGTCCCAGTCCGATTCGTAGCGCCGCTCCCCCACGTCACGGCAGAAGTCGAGCAGCGTGTGACCCGGCTGAGGGGCGTCGATGTTGGACGCCACCGGGGTGGATTTCAGCAGCATTCCGGCGGGCATGTGCTCGCGCCAGCTCACCATCGGCGAGCCGAAGACGCGGGTCGCTATCCCGTGCGCCCTCAGGTGGGCGGCGGTCGACAGGCCGTACGGACCGGCTCCGATGACTACGACAGGAAGTGCCACGAGTCCCCTCCCAGGGCGTTGCTTGCTCGACGCTTGCTCGACTTACTCGGCGAGAGCAGCGGCACGCCTGGAGCGCCACAGCTGCCAGAGGTGCCGGACGCCCGGCTTGACGAACCGGGCGAGCATGGTGAAGAACGGCTTCATGTCGTCCCTGGCGGCCCAGGCCAGCTCCGTGCCGCTCGCGCGCGCGGGCGCGTGCGGGGTGGTGTAGCCACTGCGGCGGTAGGCGGCGAGGGCCGGCAGGTCGATGTTCTCGACGACGAACCTGCGGCCCGCGAGCTGCTCCCCCTCGGGGACCCTCCGCCCGGTCAGGTCGAGGTGCTGGGCACGGACGACGTCGACGCCCGCCTCGCTCTCGAAGAGGCGGAACTGCGCGCCCATCCGCGGGTTGAAGTCCAGGAGCTTGTAGCGGCCGTCACGCCGGTCGAAGCGCCAGTCCAGGTCGATGATCCCGCTGAAGCCGATCTGCTTGATGAACTGTGCGGCCATATCGGCCAGTTCGGGGTTGTCGACGACGTACGCGTTGGCCGTCATGCCCGCGTGCGGCGGCCAGGAGCGCACCTTGACGCCGGTGAACATCGCGAGCGGGGTGCTCTCCGCGTCGAAATACGCGTGCACGATCCAGTCCTCCGCCTGCTCGCGGGGCAGGTACTCCTGGAGGATCACCCCGGGCGAGGGGCCCCAGCCGCGCGCCAGGGCCAGCAGCTCGCGCGGGCCGCCGATCCGGGTGGTGCCGTGCACGGCGGGCCTGCGGCGCCGCTCGAACGCCTCGCGGTTCTTCGCCACCAGCGGGAAGCGGGCGCGCGCCGCGTACTCCTCGATCTCCTCGTACGAGGAGGGGAAGAGGGCCTCCGGGGAGGGCACCCCGTGCTCCACGCAGAGCTCGTGCAGACCCTGCTTGCTCGCGAGGCGGCGGGGCAACTCCCGCTCCACCGGCGGGAAGAGGAAGCTCTCCGACAGCTGCCCGGCGTGCTCGGCGACGAGGACGGCCGCCTCCTCGTCGGTGGGCAGCAGCACCGCGGGACGGCCGATGGACCGGCCGATGTCGAGCAGCCCCTCGACGAGCTCCTCGGGACGCTCGCGGCCCGTGGTCGGCCAGACGAAACCACCGCGCAGATAACGGGAGACGGCGGCGGGGGTCCAGCGGTCCTCGGTGATGGCGTACATCGGGATCCCGAGCCTGCCGAGGCTGCGGATGGCGCCGACCCCGCCGTGGTGCAGGGGGTAGTCGCCGATCTTCATGATGAGCCCCGGTACGGACCGGTCCGCCGCGATGGGCGTGTGCCTGCTCGCCACCAGCATCCCCCTTGGCCACTCAGCCGCAGCGGCCCCCCACTGTGCGTGACCTGATTAAGGACGCTACTTCGGAATTACCGCTTCCAGCAAGGAATTACCGGACATTGCTCGCCCTTTAGTGAGCGGTCGGACAGCGGTTCGGGCGCGCTCGCCGGAGGCCGTTCCGAGCCGGTGCGGACGGCGGTCCGAGCGGCGCCCACCCCTGCCCGGGCGCGCGGCGCGCACGCCCCTCACCACCCCTTTCGGTCACCCCTTGCCTGGCGGCCGCCAGCACGTAATGTGGGCACGGACGGTCACCAGGCGTCCAGGAGAGAGCGAGGCAGCGTCCCATGCCCCAGCACAGCCCCCGCGAGCTTCCCGAAGGCGACCCCTTCGGCGCGGCCACCCTCCCGTACGGCGTCTTCACGACGCCCGACGCCCCGGACCACCGCCGGATCGGCGTCCGCTACGGCGGGTACGTGCTCGACGCCGCCGCGGCCGCCGCCGCGCACGGCTCGGCGTACGCCGGGCTGCTGGACCGACCGACGCTCAACCCGCTGCTGGCCGCGGGCCGCTCCGCCTGGCAGGCCGTCCGCGCCGAGGTGCGCGGCTGGCTGGACGGCGAGCACTTCCACCCGCTGGACGAGGTGACGCTGCACCTGCCCTTCGAGGTCGCCGACTACGTCGACTTCTACGCCAGCGAGCACCACGCCACCAACGTCGGACGCATCTTCCGCCCCGACGGCGACCCGCTCACGCCCAACTGGAAGCACCTGCCGATCGGTTACCACGGCCGCGCCGGCACGGTCGTGGTCTCCGGCACCGAGGTGATCCGCCCCCAGGGGCAGCGGCGGACGTCGGACGGGCCGGTGTTCGGGCCGTCGACCCGCCTCGACATCGAGGCCGAGGTCGGCTTCGTCGTCGGCACGCCCGCACCGCCGAACACCCCGGTCACCCTCGACGGGTTCCGGGAGCACGTCTTCGGCGTCTGCCTGGTCAACGACTGGTCGGCGCGCGACATCCAGGCGTGGGAGTACGTCCCCCTCGGCCCGTTCCTCGGCAAGTCCTTCGCGACGTCCGTCTCCGCCTGGATCACCCCGCTCGACGCCTTCGACGAGGCGCGCACCGCCCCGCCGGAGCGCACCCACCCGCTGCTGCCCTACCTCGACGACTCCGCGGCGGAGCCGGGCGGCATCGACCTGCGCATCGAGGTGACCATCAACGGCGAGACGGTCTCCCGGCCGCCGTTCGCCTCCATGTACTGGACGGCGGCCCAGCAGCTCGCCCATATGACCGTCAACGGCGCCTCGTTGCGCACCGGCGACCTCTTCGCCTCCGGCACGGTCAGCGGGCCCGACCCCGACCAGCGCGGCTGCCTGCTGGAGCTCACCGAGGGCAAGGGCCCCTGGCTGGAGGACGGCGACGAGGTCACCCTCACCGCCTGGGCCCCGGGGCCGGACGGCACCCGCGTCGGCCTCGGCGAGGTCACCGGCAGGATCGCGCCCGCGCGCACACCCACGTCATGACCGGGTACACCGCCCCGGGCCTCACCCTGCCCGAGGAACTGCTGCTGCTCTCCTTCGATCCGGCCACCGGACGCAGGCTGTGCCGGCACCGCTTCCTCCAGTACGGCGTGGCCGGGGCGGTGCTCGCCGAACTGGAGCTGGCCGGGCGGATCGTGGCGGAGTACGACCACCCCGCGGTGACCAATCCCGTGCCCCCCGAGGACCCCCTGCTGGCCATGGCGCTCGCCACGCTGCCGCCGCCCGGCAAGGGCCGCGCGGGCCGGGGTCCGCGGGCGGTCACCTGGGTGCGCCGCACCTCGCGCCGCCTGGAGGAGCCCTGGCTGCGGCGGCTGGTGGAGCGGGGCGCGCTGCGCCCCGAGCAGGTGAAGGTGCTCGGCCTCTTCCCCTCCACGCGCTTCCCCGCCGGGCCCGCCGAGCGGCACACCGAGGCCCGTGAGCACCTGGCCGCGGCCGTCCGTACGGGCTTCGCCGAGCCGCGCGGCCGCGTCCTCGCCGCCCTCCTCTCCGCCACCGGCGCGGGCCGCCGCGTCTGGCCCGGCCCCGACGGGCGGGCGGCGCGCAGGGCGATGCGGCAACTGGTGCGCAGGGAGTGGCCGGCGCTCGCGGTGTGGCGCAATGTGCAGCGCGACCGGTCCGCGGACGCCGGCTGACGCTGCTCCGGAGCGGTGGATCAGGACTGCTAATTTGTCGTGTCCAGATCCACTACGGAGGAGCGAGCGCACGTGCGCAAGGCAGTACAGATCACGGGGGCGGCGGTCATCGCCGCTGTGCTGATGACCGGTTGCAGCAGCCAGAGCGACGACAAGGACAAGAACATCTCCGCCACGCCGCCGGCTTCCGCGCCGGCCAAGCCCGCGGACCCGGCCGCCCAGGACCCGGCGAAGGGGACCGGCGTGACCGGCCCCGTCGACGGCACCTACGCGGCCAAGATCGACGGGACGGGCTGGGGCCTGGTCGTCTCCTCCACCATGGCGGCGCTCGCGGGCGCGGGCCACGTCTGCAACGGCACGGTCGACCACAACGCCAAGCCCCCCACGCTCACCCTCAAGTGCGCCGACGGGGACACCCTGCGCACCCAGGGCAAGATCGTCAGCGCGGACGGCAAGGCGCTCGTGGTCAGCTGGAGCTCGGGCAAGAAGGACACCTTCCTCAAGACCGAGAAGGGCGGGGCGCCCGCCGGCCTCCCAGACCTGGGCAAGCTCGGCCACTGACGCACCGCTGCCCGGCACCCTTCACGGGGTGCCGGGCAGCGCGCCTGTCGCTCTGCCACCGCTACCGCACGAACACCCCTGCCTGGCCCGCCAGATCGAGGAAATACTGCGGGGCGACACCGAGGACGACCGTGACCGCCACCCCGACCGCGATCGCCGTGGAGGTGAGGGCACTCGGCACTGCCACGGTCGGGCCGTCGGCCTTCGGCTCGCTGAAGAACATCAGCACGATCACCCGGATGTAGAAGAACGCGGCGATCGCCGAGGACAGCACACCGACGATGACCAGCGGCACCGCGCCGCCCTGCGCCGCGGCCTTGAAGACCGCGAACTTCCCGGTGAAGCCGCTGGTCAGCGGGATGCCCGCGAAGGCCAGCAGGAAGACCGCGAAGACCGCCGCGACCAGCGGCGAACGGCGGCCGAGCCCCGCCCACTTGGACAGGTGCGTCGCCTCGCCGCCCGCGTCGCGCACCAGCGTCACCACCGCGAAGGCACCCAGGGTCACGAAGGAGTACGCCGCCAGATAGAAGAGGACGGAGGAGACCCCGTCCGGGCTGACGGCGATGACACCGGCGAGGATGAACCCGGCGTGCGCGATGGAGGAGTAGGCGAGGAGCCGCTTCACATCCGTCTGCGTGACGGCGACGATCGCGCCCACCAGCATCGTGATGATCGCGACGCCCCACATCACCGGCCGCCAGTCCCAGCGCAGCCCCGGCAGGACCACGTAGAGCAGGCGCAGCAGCGCGCCGAACGCGGCGACCTTGGTGGCGGCGGCCATGAAGCCCGTCACCGGGGTGGGGGCGCCCTGATAGACGTCGGGGGTCCACATGTGGAAGGGGACCGCGCCCACCTTGAACAGCAGCCCCATCAGGACCAGCGCCCCGCCGATCAGCAGCAGCGCGTCGTTGCCCGTGGTCGAGGCGAGGGCAGGGTCGACCGTCCTGACCGTGCCGCTCACGACGTCCGCGATCCCGGCGTACGTGACGGTGCCCGCGTAGCCGTAGAGCAGCGCCACCCCGAACAGCAGGAAGGCCGAGGAGAAGGCGCCGAGCAGGAAGTATTTGACCGCCGCCTCCTGGGAAAGCAGCCGGTGGCGGCGGGCGAGCGCGCACAGCACGTACAGCGGGAGGGAGAAGACCTCCAGCGCGATGAAGAGGGTCAGCAGGTCGTTCGCGGCGGGGAAGACGAGCATGCCCGCGACCGCGAAGAGCACGACCGGGAAGATCTCGGTGGTGGTGAAACCCGCCTTGACGGCGGCCTGTTCGGCCTCGCCGCCCGGCACGGCGGCGGCCTCGGCGACGAAGGAGTCGACACGGTTGCCGTGCGCCTTCGGGTCCAGCCGCCGCTCGGCGAAGGTGAACACCGCGATCAGCGAGACCAGGAGAATGGTCCCCTGGAGGAACAGCGCCGGGCCGTCGACGGCGACGGCGCCCATGGCGGCGACGTGCGCCTTGCCGGTGCCGTAGCCCCGGGCGGCCAGGGCGACGACGGCGGCGAACGCGGCGACGAGGCCGACGGCGCTCAGCAGGGTCTGCGCCGGATAGCGCAGGCGGCGCGGCAGGAACGCCTCCACGAGGACGCCGAGGACGGCGGCGCCGAGGACGATCAGCGTCGGTGACAGCTGGGCGTATTCGATATGGGGAGCCGGGATCTTCTTCGCCGGGTCCGCCGACATCGTCCACAGGCTGTGGACGAATGCTGCGTGACTCACTTCGCGGCCTCCACATCGTTCGTCGGGGAAGTCGGCACTTGGGGCTTGGGGTCGACCTCGTGGACCTGCGACATCGTCCGGCCGACCGCGGGATCGATGATCTGCGTCAGCGGCTTGGGATAGACGCCGAGGAAGAGCAGCAGGGCGATCAGCGGGCCGACGACGACCAGTTCGCGCACCTTCAGGTCCGGCATGCCGCGCACGGGCTCCCGGACCGGGCCGGTCATCGTGCGCTGGTAGAGCACCAGGACGTAGAGCGCGGCGAGGACGATACCCAGCGTCGCGACGATCCCGGCCGCCGGATAGCGGCTGAAGGTGCCGACCAGGACGAGGAATTCGGAGACGAAGGGTGCCAGGCCCGGCAGCGACAGCGTGGCCAGGCCGCCGACCAGGAACGTCCCCGCGAGGAGGGGCGCGACCTTCTGCACCCCGCCGTAGTCGGCGATCAGCCGGGATCCGCGGCGGGAGATCAGGAAGCCGGCGACCAGCATCAACGCGGCTGTGGAGATGCCGTGGTTGACCATGTAGAGCGTGGCGCCGCCCTGGCCCTGGGTGGTCATCGCGAAGATGCCGAGGATGATGAAGCCGAAGTGCGAGATCGACGCGTAGGCGATCAGCCGCTTGATGTCCCGCTGCCCGACCGCGAGCAGCGCGCCGTAGAGGATGCCGGTCACGGACAGCACGATGATCACCGGCGTGGCCCACTTCGACGCCTCGGGGAACAGCTGGAGGCAGAAGCGGAGCATCGCGAACGTGCCGACCTTGTCGACCACCGCGGTGATCAGCACGGCGACGGGCGCGGTGGCCTCGCCCATGGCGTTGGGCAGCCAGGTGTGCAGCGGCCACAGCGGGGCCTTCACGGCGAAGGCGAAGAAGAAGCCCAGGAACAGGGCCCGTTCGGTGACGGTCGCGAAGTGCAGCTTGCCGGCCGCCCGCGCCTGGACGATCTCCGTCAGGGAGAAGGTGCCGGTGCCGAGCTGGTGCGCGGTGACGGCGTAGAGCCCGATGACGGCGGCCAGCATGACGAGCCCGCCGACGAGGTTGTAGAGCAGGAACTTCACGGCCGCGTACGAGCGCTGGGCCGCCGTCTCCTCCTCGGTCCGGCCGCCCGCCCGGTCGCCGAAGCCGCCGATGAGGAAGTACATCGGGATCAGCATGGCTTCGAAGAAGATGTAGAAGAGGAAGACGTCGGTGGCCTCGAAGGAGATCACCACCATCGCCTCGACCATGAGGATCAGCGCGAAGAAGCCCTGGGTGGGCCGCCAGCGCCGGTTGGGCGAGGGCCCTTCGAGCGGGTCCGCGTCGTGCCAGCCGGCCAGCATCACGAAGGGGATCAGCAGCGCGGCCAGGGCGATCAGCACCACGGCGATGCCGTCGACCCCCAGGTCGTACCGGACGCCGAAGTCCTTGATCCAGGCGTGCGACTCGGTCAGCTGGAACGGCTTCCCGGAGTCCGGGTCGAACCGGGCCAGTTGCACACCCGCCAGCGCGAGCGTGGCCAGCGCGAAGGCCAGCGCGAGCCACTTGGCGGCCGTGCGGCGCGCGGCCGGGACGGCGGCGGTGACGACCGCGCCGGCCGCGGGCACCACGGCCGTGGCCGTCAGCAGGGGAAAAGACATGATCAGACCGCCCTCATCAGCAGGGTCGCGGCGATGAGCAGGGCCGCACCGCCGAACATCGAGACCGCGTACGACCGCGCGTAACCGTTCTGGAGCCTGCGCATCCGGCCCGAGAGCCCGCCGACGGAGGCGGCCGTGCCGTTGACGACGCCGTCGACCAGCGTGTGGTCGGCGTAGACCAGGCTGCGGGTGAGGTGCTCACCGCCGCGGACCAGCACGACGTGGTTGAAGTCGTCCTGGAGCAGGTCGCGCCGGGCGGCCCGGGTGAGCACGTTCCCCCGGGGTGCCGTGACGGGGACGGGCCCGCGGCCGTACTGCGCCCAGGCGAGCGCCACGCCGAGGAGGAGGACGGCCATGGTGCCGATCGTGACGGTGAGCGCGCTGACGGGGGAATGGCCCTCCGCGTGCCCGGTGACCGGCTCCAGCCACTTCAGGAAGGTGTCGTTGACACTGAACAGCCCACCGGCGAAGACCGATCCGACGGCCAGGAGAATCATGGGGATCGTCATGGTGGCCGGCGCCTCGTGCGGGTGCGGGGCGTTGCCGTCACCCGCGGCGGAGCCGCTGTCGGATGCCGTGGGCTGCCAGCGCTTCTCGCCGAAGAAGGTCAGGATCATCACGCGCGTCATGTAGTACGCCGTGATGGCCGCGCCCAGCAGGGCCGCGCCGCCGAGGATCCAGCCCTCGGTGCCGCCCTTGGCGAAGGCGGCCTCGATGATCTTGTCCTTGGAGAAGAAGCCGGACAGGCCGGGGAAGCCGATGATGGCCAGATAGCCGAGGCCGAAGGTGACGAAGGTGACCGGCATGTACTTCCGCAGGCCGCCGTAACGCCGCATGTCGACCTCGTCGTTCATTGCGTGCATCACCGAACCGGCCCCGAGGAAGAGCCCCGCCTTGAAGAAGCCGTGGGTCACCAGGTGCATGATCGCGAAGACGTAGCCGACGGGGCCGAGGCCGGCGGCGAGGATCATGTAGCCGATCTGGGACATGGTCGAGCCCGCCAGGGCCTTCTTGATGTCGTCCTTCGCGCAACCGACGATCGCACCGAAGAGGAGCGTCACCGCGCCCACCGTGACGACCGCGGTCTGCGCGTCCGGAGCGGCGTTGAAGATCGCGCCGGAGCGGGTGATCAGATAGACGCCCGCGGTCACCATCGTCGCCGCGTGGATGAGGGCCGAGACCGGCGTCGGGCCCTCCATCGCGTCACCGAGCCAGGACTGGAGCGGCACCTGGGCGGACTTGCCGCACGCGGCGAGCAGCAGGAGCAGCCCGATCGCCGTCAGCTTGCCCTCCCCCGCGCTCGTCGCGTGGGCGAGGACCGGGCCGAAGGCGAAGGAGCCGAACGTGGTGAACATCAGCATGATCGCGATGGACAGGCCCATGTCGCCGACGCGGTTGACGAGGAACGCCTTCTTGGCGGCGGTGGCCGCGCTGGGCTTGTGCTGCCAGAAGCCGATCAGCAGATACGACGCGAGGCCGACGCCCTCCCAGCCGACGTACAGCAGGAGGTAGTTGTCGGCGAGGACGAGCAGCAGCATCGCCGCGAGGAAGAGGTTCAGATAGCCGAAGAAGCGGCGGCGCCGCTCGTCGTGCTCCATATAGCCGACCGAATAGAGGTGGATCAGCGTGCCCACCCCGGTGATCAGCAGGACGAAGGTCATGGACAGCTGGTCCAGCTGGAAGCCCACGTCCGCGCGGAAGCCGTCGACCGGCACCCAGCTGAACAGGTGCGAGGTGAGCGTGCGGTCCTCGCGGCCCTTGCCGAGCAGATCGGCGAAGAGCACCACGCCGAGAGCGAAGGACACCGCCGCGAGCAGCGTGCCGATCCAGTGCCCGGCGCGGTCCAGCCGTCGGCCGCCGCACAGCAGCAGGCCGGCGCCCAGCAGGGGTGCCGCGACGAGCAGTCCGATGAGGTTCTCCACGTCAGCGTCCCCTTACAGCTTCAGCAGGGCGGCGTCGTCGACCGAGGCCGAATGGCGGGAGCGGAAGACCGACACGATGATCGCGAGGCCGATCACGACCTCGGCGGCGGCCACCACCATCGTGAAGAAGGCGATGATCTGGCCGTCCAGATTGCCGTGCAGCCGGGCGAAGGTGACGAACGCCAGGTTGCAGGCGTTCAGCATCAGCTCGACACACATGAAGACGACGATCGCGTTCCGCCGGATGAGCACACCGGCGGCACCGATGGTGAACAACACGGCCGCCAGATAGATGTAGTTGACCGGGTTCATTTCCTGGCCTCCTTCGCGTCCTCGCCGCGGCCGCGGCCGACCCACTCCGCGGACCGCTGCTCCAGGGCCGCCAGCTCCTCCAGCGCCTCGCCCGAGACGTCGCGGATCTGGCCGCGGGAGCGCAGCGTCGGGTTGACGGTGAGCTCGGCGGGGGTGCCGTCGGGCAGCAGGCCGGGGACGTCCACGGCGTTGTGCCGGGCGTAGACGCCGGGGGCGGGCAGGGGCGGCAGCTGCTTGCCCGCGCGGACCCGCTCCTGGGAGCGCTCGCGCTGGCCGGGGGCCCGCTCGGTGCGCTCCCGGTGGGTGAGGACCATCGCCCCGACGGCGGCGGTGATCAGCAGCGCGCCGGTGATCTCGAAGGCGAAGACGTACTTGGTGAAGATGAGCGCCGCGAGCCCCTGCACATTGCCGCCGGAGTTGGCCTGGCCGAGCCCGGTGAAGTCCTTCAGGGAGGCGTTGGCGATGCCCGCGACCAGGAGGATGCCGAAGCCGAGCACGCAGAGCCCGGCGAGCCAGCGCTGGCCCTTGATGGTCTCCTTCAGGGAGTCGGCGGCGGTGACGCCGACCAGCATGACCACGAAGAGGAAGAGCATCATGATGGCGCCGGTGTAGACCACGATCTGGACGACGCCCAGGAAATAGGCGCCGTTGGCGAGGTAGAACACCGCGAGCACGATCATGGTGCCGGCGAGCGACAGGGCGCTGTGCACGGCCCTCTTCATCAGCACCGTGGACAGCGCGCCGATGACGGCGACGGTGCCCAGCAGCCAGAACTGCACGGCCTCGCCGGTGGAGGCCATGCCCGCGGCGGCGAGAGGGACGCTCATGCCTGGCCCTCCCCCGTCTGCCCGGCGGTCTCCGCCGCCTTCTCGCCCTTGGAGACGGCCACTTGGCGCACCGTGCCCGGCGCGGCTTCCGTCACCAGGCCGCGGTAGTAGTCCTTCTCGGTCATGCCGGGGAAGATCGCGTGCGGGGTGTCGACCATGCGGTCCTCCAGGCCCGCGAGCAGCTCCTCCTTGGTGTAGATGAGCGATTCGCGGCTGGAGTCGGCCAGTTCGTACTGATTGGTCATGGTCAGCGCCCGGGTGGGGCACGCCTCGACGCACAGGCCGCAGAGGATGCAGCGGAGGTAGTTGATCTGATAGACGCGGCCGTAGCGCTCGCCGGGGGAATAGCGCTCCTCGTCGGTGTTGTCCGCGCCCTCGACGTAGATCGCGTCCGCCGGGCAGGCCCAGGCGCACAGCTCGCAGCCGATGCACTTCTCCAGCCCGTCCGGGTGCCGGTTGAGCTGGTGGCGGCCGTGGAAGCGTGGCGCGGTGTGCTTCTTCTCCTCCGGATACTGCTCGGTCAGCCGCTTCTTGAACATGGCCTTGAAGGTCACGCCGAAGCCGGCCACGGGGTTCTGGAAGTCAGGCACCCTCGCCCTCCTTTCCGTCTCGGGGACCGTCACTCACAGTATTGACCCCGCCACTGACAATGAGCTCGCGATCCTGGCGCGACGGCCTGCGCGGCACGGGCGGCAGGGTCTGGCCGGGCAGCGGGGGCACGGGGAAACCGCCCGCCATCGGGTCGAACTCCCCTTGTGGAGCGGCCTCTTCCGCCTCCTGCTCCGCCTTCGCGCCGCGGTCGCGGAAGACGTCGGCCACGAAGGACAGCAGCAGGATCGCGACGACCGCGCCGCCCACGTAGAGCACGATGCGCTGGAAGTCGTAGTGCTCGTTGCGCATGGCCCGCACGGTGGCCACGAGCATCAGCCACACCATCGAGACCGGGATGAGGACCTTCCACCCCAGCTTCATGAACTGGTCGTAGCGCAGCCGCGGCAGGGTGCCGCGCAGCCAGATGAAGAAGAAGAGCAGCAGCTGAAGCTTGATGACGAACCACAGCATCGGCCACCAGCCGTGGTTCGCCCCCTCCCAGAACGCCGAGACGGGGTACGGGGCCCGCCAGCCGCCGAGGAACAGCGTCACCGCGACGGCCGAGACCGTGACCATGTTGACGTACTCGGCGAGCATGAACATCGCGAACTTGATGGAGGAGTATTCGGTGTTGAAGCCGCCGACCAGGTCGCCCTCGGACTCCGGCAGGTCGAACGGCGCCCGGTTGGTCTCCCCGACCATCGCCACGATGTAGATGAGGAAGGAGACCGGCAGCAGCAGGACGTACCACCGGTCGTGCTGCGCGTCCACGATCGTCGAGGTCGACATCGACCCGGAGTAGAGGAAGACCGCGGCGAAGGAGACGCCCATCGCGATCTCGTACGAGATCATCTGCGCGCACGACCGCAGGCCGCCGAGCAGCGGATAGGTCGAGCCGGAGGACCAGCCCGCCAGGACGATGCCGTAGATGCCCACCGACGCGGTGGCGAGGATGTAGAGCACACCGATCGGCAGGTCGGTGAGCTGCATCGTGGTGCGGTGGCCGAAGATCGAGATCTCGTTCCCGGCCGGACCGAAGGGGATCACGGCGATCGCCATGAAGGCCGGGATCGCCGCGACGACGGGCGCGAGGACGTAGACGACCTTGTCGGCCCGCTTGACGACCACGTCCTCCTTGAGCATCAGTTTGATGCCGTCCGCGAGGGACTGGAGCATGCCCCAGGGGCCGTGCCGGTTGGGGCCGATGCGCAGCTGCATCCACGCGACGACCTTGCGTTCCCAGACGATCGAGAACAGCACCGTCAGCATGACGAACGCGAAGCAGAAGACGGCCTTGACGACGATCAGCCACCACGGGTCCCGGCCGAACATCGACAGGTCCTCGGCGGCCAGTGCGTATGCCTTCACTGTCGTGCCTCCGGTGTCTCGGTTCCGGTGCCGGCGGCCGCGGCGATCGTCACGAGCTCGCCGGGGCGGGCGCCGGTGTCAGTGGCGACCCCGGCCCCCACGGAGTTGAGCGGGAGCCACACCACCCGGTCCGGCATGGGGGTGATCCGCAGCGGCAGCCGCACGCTCCCGGCCGGGCCGGTGACGGCCAGCAGGTCGCCGTCGCGCGCACCCGCCTCGGCGGCGGTCGCGGCGGAGAGCCGGGCGACCGCGGCGTGCCGGGTGCCGGCCAGCGCCTCGTCGCCCTCCTGGAGGCGCCCCTGGTCGAGGAGCAGCCGGTGGCCCGCGAGCACCGCCTCACCGGCGCCGGGCGGCGGCAGCGGCCGGCCGGGCTCGGCGGGGTCGGCCGCGTGCGCGCCGTCCCAGGGGCCCAGGCGGTCCAGCTCCGTCCGCGCGGCGTCGACGTCCGGCAGGGCGAGGGCCACGCCCATCGCGTCGGCCAGCATGTGCAGCACCCGGACGTCCGGCGGCACATGACGGTGTGTCAGCTGATCGAGTTTGATGGCCACCTCGAAGGGACGGGCACGGCCCTCCCAGTTGAGGAACGTGCCCGCCTTCTCCTCGACCGCCGCGACCGGCAGCACCACATCCGCCCGTTCCGTCACCTCGCTCGGCCGCTGCTCCAGGCTCACCAGGAAGCCGATGGCGTCCAGCGCGGCACGCACGCGTGCCGGATCGGGCAGGTCCGCGACCTCCACACCGCCCACCAGCAGGGCGCCCAGCTCGCCGGTGGCCGCGGCCTCGACGATCTGGCCGGTGTCCCGGCCGGTGCCGCGCGGCAGGCCGGCCACCCCCCAGGCGGCCGCCGTCTCCTCCCGCGCCCGGGGGTCGGTGGCCGGACGGCCGCCGGGCAGCAGGCCCGGCAGCGCGCCCGCCTCGATCGCGCCCCGCTCGCCGGCCCGGCGCGGGATCCACACCAGACTCGCCCCGGTGGCACCCGCGGCCGCGAGGGCCGCGGTCAGCGCGCCCGGCACGGCCGCCAGCCGCTCGCCGACGACGATCACCGAGCCGTCCGCGCGCAGCGCCTCGGCCGCCGCCTCACCTGCCTCGTCCAGCCCGGTGGCATCGGCCAGCGCCCGCAGCCACTGCGTCTCGGTGCCCGGCGCCGCGGGCAGCAGCGTGCCGCCCGCCTTCAGCAGGCCGGGGGTCGTGTGGGTGGCGAGGGAGAAGACGCGCTGCCCGTGCTTGCGGTGCGCCTTGCGCAGCCGCAGGAAGACGCCGGGCGCCTCCTCCTCCGCCTCGAACCCGGCGAGCAGCACGGCGGGCGCCTGCTCCAGCGTCCGGTAGGTCACCCCCGCGCCGTCCAGATCGCGGCCCCGCCCGGCGACCCGCGCCGCGAGGAAGTCGGCCTCCTCGGCGCTGTGCACGCGCGCCCGGAAGTCCACGTCGTGCGTGTCGAGGGCGACGCGCGCGAACTTGGCGTAGGCGTAGGCATCCTCGA
The DNA here is from genome assembly GCF_042895325.1 of Streptomyces sp. NPDC001407. Lineage (NCBI taxonomy): Bacteria > Bacillati > Actinomycetota > Actinomycetes > Kitasatosporales > Streptomycetaceae > Streptomyces > Streptomyces sp. NPDC001407. Next base: position 11,570 of record NZ_JBIAWF010000023.1, on the reverse strand, counting down.
CCGTCAGCCGCCCGCCCGTCAGCACGCCCGCCCGGCCGCGCGCGGCGGCCAGCCCGCGGGCCGCGGCCTCCAGCGCCTCGGGCCAGCTCGCGGGCTCCAGGGTGCCGTCGGCGCCGCGCACCAGCGGGGTGGTGAGCCGGTCCGGGCGCCGCGCGTAGCGGAACGCGAAGCGGCCCTTGTCGCACACCCACTCCTCGTTGACCTCCGGATCGTCGGCGGCGAGGCGGCGCATCACCTTGCCGCGCCGGTGGTCCGTGCGCGTCGCGCAGCCGCCCGCGCAGTGCTCGCACACCGACGGCGAGGAGACCAGGTCGAAGGGCCGGGAGCGGAAGCGGTACGCCGCCGAGGTGAGCGCGCCCACCGGGCAGATCTGGATGGTGTTGCCGGAGAAGTACGACTGGAACGGCACGTCCTCGCCGGTGCCCACCTGCTGGAGCGCGCCCCGCTCCAGCAGCTCGATCATCGGGTCGCCCGCGATCTGCTGGGAGAAGCGGGTGCAGCGCGCGCACAGCACGCAGCGCTCGCGGTCGAGGAGGACCTGCGTGGAGATCGGCACCGGCTTCTCGAAGGTCCGCTTGCGGCCCTCGAAGCGGGAGTCGGCCTGCCCGGCGGACATCGCCTGGTTCTGCAACGGGCACTCGCCGCCCTTGTCGCAGACGGGGCAGTCGAGCGGGTGGTTGATGAGCAGCAGCTCCATCACGCCGCGCTGCGCCTTCTCGGCGACGGGCGAGGTGAGCTGGGTCCGTACGACCATGCCGTCGGTGCAGGTGATCGTGCAGGACGCCATCGGCTTGCGCTGGCCCTCGACCTCGACGATGCACTGCCGGCAGGCTCCGGCGGGGTCGAGCAGCGGGTGGTCGCAGAACCGCGGGATCTCGATGCCGACGAGCTCGGCGGCGCGGATGACCAGCGTCCCCTTGGGCACGGAGAGCGTGATGCCGTCGATGGAGACGGAGACCAGGTCTTCCGGGGGCACCGCCGCGTTCCCTCCCCCGGAGGAAGCCGGCGTGGTGACGGTCATGCGGATACCTCCTGGTGGTTCCCGTCCGCCCACGCCGTGGACTTCGCGGGGTCGAAGGGGCAGCCCTTCCCCTTGATGTGCTGTTCGTACTCCGCGCGGAAGTGCTTCAGCGAGGAGAAGATCGGGCTCGCGGCGCCGTCACCGAGCGCGCAGAAGGACTTGCCGTTGATGTTGTCGGCGATGTCGGCGAGCTTGTCGAGGTCCGTCATGCGGCCCCGCCCGGCCTCGATGTCGCGGAGCAACTGCACGAGCCAGTACGTGCCTTCGCGGCAGGGCGTGCACTTGCCGCAGGACTCGTGGGCGTAGAACTCCGTCCAGCGGGTGACGGCCCGCACCACGCAGGTCGTCTCGTCGAAGCACTGGAGCGCCTTGGTGCCGAGCATGGACCCGGCGGCGCCCACCGCCTCGTAGTCCAGGGGGACGTCGAGGTGTTCCTCGGTGAGCAGCGGGGTCGAGGAGCCGCCCGGCGTCCAGAACTTGAGCCGGTGGCCGGGGCGCATGCCACCGCTGATGTCGAGGAGCTGGCGCAGGGTGATGCCGAGCGGCGCCTCGTACTGCCCGGGGCCCGCGACGTGGCCGCTGAGGGAGTAGAGCGTGAAGCCCGGGGACTTCTCGCTGCCCATCGAACGGAACCATTCCTTGCCCCGGTTGAGGATCGCGGGAACCGACGCGATGGACTCGACGTTGTTCACCACAGTGGGGCAGGCGTAGAGCCCCGCCACGGCGGGGAAGGGGGGCCGCAGCCGGGGCTGGCCGCGCCGCCCTTCGAGGGAGTCGAGGAGGGCCGTCTCCTCGCCGCAGATGTAGGCGCCCGCCCCCGCGTGCACGGTGATGTCGAGGTCGAGCCCGCTGCCGAGGATGTCCCGGCCGAGGTAGCCCGCGTCGTACGCCTCGCGCACGGCCTCGTGCAGCCGCCGCAGCACGGGGACGGTCTCGCCCCGCAGATAGATGAAGGCGTGCTGGGAGCGGATCGCGTAACAGGCGATCAGCATGCCCTCGATGAGGGCGTGCGGGTTGGCGAAGAGGAGGGGGATGTCCTTGCAGGTGCCCGGTTCCGACTCGTCCGCGTTGACGACGAGATAGTGCGGCTTGCCGTCGCCCTGGGGAATGAACTGCCACTTCATCCCGGTCGGGAAGCCCGCGCCGCCCCTGCCGCGCAGCCCGGAGTCCTTCACATAGGCGATCACGTCGTCCGGGGTCATCGCCAGGGCCTTGCGCGCGCCCGCGTAGCCCTCGTGCCGCAGATAGGTGTCCAGCGTCCAGGACCGCGGCTGGTCCCAGAAGGCGCTGAGCACGGGCGCGAGCAGCTTCTCGGGGTCGGCCCCTCCCCCGGCCGTGGGCCGGGGGGTCCCACCGTTCGCGGGTGCCATGGTCATTCCTCCCCCTCCTCGGTGACGGGTCCGGCGGGGAAGCCGGGGTCCGAGGCCGATGTCTGCTGGGGCGCGTCGTGGGAGCTGGGATGCTCGGCGGGACCCGGCTCGCGGGTGGGCCCGGCGGCCGGGGGCGCGCCGCGCGGCGGGCCGACGTGGGCGGCCGGGGTCTCGCCCCTGGCCAGCCGCAGGCCCGCGAGGGTGGCGGGCCCGGCGGCGCCGGACGCCTCGACGGCGCCGGGGCGGGGGTCGGGGAAGCCGGCCAGGATGCGCGCCGTCTCCTTGTAGGTGCACAGGGGGGCGCCGCGGGTCGGCTCGACGGTACGCCCGGCGCGCAGGTCGTCGACGAGGGCCTTGGCGCTCTCGACGGTCTGGTTGTCGAAGAACTCCCAGTTGACCATCACCACGGGAGCGAAGTCGCAGGCCGCGTTGCACTCGATGTGTTCGAGGGTGACCTTGCCGTCGTCCGTGGTGCCGCCGTTGTCGACGCCCAGGTGGCGGCGGAGGGCGTCGAAGATGGCGTCGCCGCCCAGCACCGCGCAGAGCGTGTTGGTGCAGACGCCGACCTGGTAGTCCCCGCTCGGCTCGCGGCGGTACATCGAGTAGAAGGTCGACACCGCCGTGACCTCGGCGACGGTCAGTTCGAGCACCTCGGCGCAGAAGCGCAGGCCGGTGCGGGTGACGTGCCCCTCCTCGGCCTGGACGAGGTGCAGCAGCGGCAACAGCGCGCTGCGGCTGTCGGGATAGCGGGCGATCACCTCCTTGGCATCGGCCTCCAGCCGGGCCCGTACGTCGGCGGGGTAATCGGGAGCGGGAAGCTGGGGCATCCCCAACTGGACGTCACTCACCGGTCGACGCCTCCCATCACAGGGTCGATCGACGCCACCGCGACGATGACGTCGGCCACCTGGCCGCCCTCGCACATCGCCGCCATGGCCTGGAGGTTGGTGAAGGACGGGTCGCGGAAGTGGACCCGGTAGGGGCGGGTGCCGCCGTCGCTCACCACGTGCACGCCGAGCTCGCCCTTGGGGGACTCCACCGCCGCGTACGCCTGGCCCGGCGGCACCCGGAAGCCCTCCGTCACCAGCTTGAAGTGGTGGATCAGGGCCTCCATCGAGGTGCCCATGATCTTCTTGATGTGGTCGAGGGAGTTGCCGAGGCCGTCCGGGCCGAGGGCCAGCTGGGCGGGCCAGGCGATCTTCTTGTCGGCGACCATGACCGGGCCGGGCACCAGCCGGTCCAGGCACTGCTCGACGATCCGCAGGGACTGCCGCATCTCCTCCAGCCGGATGAGGAAGCGCCCGTACGCGTCGCAGGTGTCGGCGGTCGGCACCTCGAAGTCGTAGGTGTCGTAACCGCAGTAGGGCTGCGCCTTGCGGAGGTCGTGCGGGAGGCCGGCGGCGCGCAGGATGGGGCCGGTCGCGCCGAGCGCGAGGCAGCCGGCGAGGTCCAGATAACCGACGTCCTGCAACCGGGCCTTGAAGATCGGGTTGCCGGTGGCGAGCTTGTCGTACTCCGGCAGGTTCCTGCGCATCTTCTTCACGAACTCGCGCACCGCGTCCACCGCGCCCGGCGGCAGGTCCTGCGCGAGCCCGCCGGGGCGGATGTACGCGTGGTTCATCCGCAGGCCGGTGATCAGCTCGTAGAGGTCCAGGACCATCTCGCGGTCCCGGAAGCCGTAGATCATGATCGTGGTGGCGCCGAGCTCCATGCCGCCGGTGGCGATGGCCACCAGGTGGGAGGAGAGACGGTTCAGCTCCATCAGCAGCACGCGGACGACCGTGGCCCGGTCCGGGATCTGCTCCTCGATGCCCAGCAGCCGCTCCACGCCCAGGCAGTACGCCGTCTCGTTGTAGAACGACGTGAGGTAGTCCATGCGCGTGACGAAGGTGGTGCCCTGGGTCCAGTTCCGGTATTCGAGGTTCTTCTCGATGCCGGTGTGGAGATAGCCGATGCCGCAGCGGGCCTCGGTGACGGTCTCGCCGTCGATCTCCAGGATCAGCCGGAGCACGCCGTGGGTGGAGGGGTGCTGGGGACCCATGTTGACGACGATGCGCTCGTCGTCGGTCCGTTTCGCGGCCGAGGCGATCTCGTCCCAGTCGCCGCCGGTGACCGTGTAGACGGTGCCCTCGGTGGTGTCGCGCGGGCTTGCGGGGGGAGTGCTCATCAGTTGTACGACCTCCGCTGGTCCGGAGCCGGGATCTGGGCGCCCTTGTATTCGACGGGGATGCCGCCGAGGGGGTAGTCCTTGCGCTGCGGGAAGCCCTGCCAGTCGTCCGGCATCATGATCCGCGTGAGCGCCGGGTGGCCGTCGAAGACGAGGCCGAAGAAGTCGTACGTCTCGCGCTCGTGCCAGTCGTTGGTGGGATAGACGTCCACGATCGAGGGCACGTGCGGATCGGCGTCGGGGGCGCTGACCTCCAGCCGGACCAGCCGGTTGTGGGTGATCGAGCGCAGGTGGTAGACGGCGTGCAGCTCCCGCCCCTTGTCCTCGGGGAAGTGGACGCCGCTGACTCCGGTGCACAGCTCGAAGCGCAGCGCCGGGTCGTCGCGGAGGGTGCGGGCGACGCGCGGCAGGTGCTCGCGGGCGATGTGGAAGGTGAGCTCGCCGCGGTCGACCACGGTCTTCTCGATCGCGTTCTGCGGCAGCAGCCCCTGCTCCTCCAGCGCCCCTTCGAGCTCGTCGGCGACCTCGTCGAACCAGCCCCCGTACGGCCGGGACGTGCCGCCCGGCAGCCGCACGGTCCGGACGAGCCCGCCGTAGCCGGTGGTGTCGCCGCCGTTGCGGGTGCCGAACATGCCGCGCTGGACGCGGATCGCCTCGCCCGTCCCGCCGCGCTGGCCGGGCAGGTTCTGGGCGTTGACGTCCTTGTCGGGGTTGACGCCGTTGACGGGCGGGGTGCCCTCGTTCCTCGGCTCGCTCACCGCAGCAGACCCTTCATCTCGATCAGCGGCAGGGCCTTGAGCGCCGCCTCCTCCGCCTCGCGGGCGGCCTCCTCGCGGTTCACACCGAGCTTCTCGCCCTGGATCTTCTTGTGCAGCTTCAAGATCGCGTCCATCAGCATCTCGGGGCGCGGCGGGCAGCCGGGCAGATAGATGTCGACCGGCACGATGTGGTCGACGCCCTGGACGATCGCGTAGTTGTTGAACATGCCGCCGCTGGAGGCACAGACGCCCATGGAGATCACCCATTTCGGGTTGGGCATCTGGTCGTAGACCTGGCGCAGCACCGGCGCCATCTTCTGGCTGACGCGGCCGGCCACGATCATCAGGTCCGCCTGGCGCGGTGAGCCGCGGAAGACCTCCATGCCGAAGCGGGCGAGGTCGTAGCGCCCGGCGCCGGTGGTCATCATCTCGATGGCGCAGCAGGCGAGTCCGAAGGTGGCCGGGAAGACGGACGCCTTGCGCACCCACCCGGCGGCCTGTTCGACGGTGGTCAGCGCGAAACCGCTGGGCAGCTTCTCTTCGAGTCCCATGGTGTGGTGCCCCCTAGTCCCATTCCAGGCCGCCGCGGCGCCAGACATAGGCGTAGGCGACGAAGACGGTGAGCACGAAGAGCAGCATCTCGACGAGCCCGAACAGCCCCAGGGCGTCGAAGGTGACGGCCCAGGGGTAGAGGAAGACGATCTCGATGTCGAAGACGATGAAGAGCATCGCCGTCAGGTAGTACTTGATCGGGAAGCGCCCGCCCCCGGCGGGCTGCGGGGTGGGCTCGATGCCGCATTCGTAGGCCTCGAGCTTGGCGCGGTTGTACCTCTTGGGCCCGATGAGCGAGGCCATGACCACGGAGAAGATCGCGAAGCCTGCTCCGAGGGCTCCCAGTACGAGGATGGGCGCGTAGGCGTTCACCGCTCCTCGCTCCTTCCAGTCGACGCTGACTGCTGGCTGACCGGACCCCGGCGGACTCACCGCCTCCGGGGGTCTCCGCGAAGATCACCCCTATGTGAGGCAGTTCACAAGCCCGGGTCGACTGCATCCTATGCCCGCCGGTCTGTGATCTGCGACACGGGGTACGTGCCCGCGTTTGTGATCTCCACCACCTGACGAACGATCATCAAGTCGGATGAGCACCGATCTTCGTACACGAAGCGGTCGAGTGATCACGAGAGGTGACAATTGACGGCTGCGGCGCTGGTCGGAGGGGTGTGGCTTTATCAAGGCGTGGCCGCTGCACGCAAATTGGCATCCGAGATCGCCAACTGATACAGGGGCGCCGCCGACTGAGACGACGACAGTCGGTGGCGCATCGACCCCGGCTCCGCGCTCCGCTTCACGAGCGCGCGGCCGGAGGCGGGCGGGGCGTGAGCTGCGCCACGCGGCGAGAGGTTCGGAACGCCGTTTCCGTGGGTAGCCTCGACACGCGAGTCGTAAAGGTGATATGCCCGCTGTCGATCATCCCCGGCGGCCAAACCCCGTGCTGAGGCGGCTGTTCACGCCCGGCGCGACGCGGGCCGCCGTGACTTCGCCGTGATCAAATGTCCGAATTCTGGGCGCGGGCATGCCAATTGTGACGCACGCCACCTTTATTGAACTCAACCTGCGCGGCCTGATAGTCCGTTGTCCCATGTCCCCGAACGCGCATATAACCAGCCACCGGAAGCCCCGTCGCACGGCCACCCAGTCGTGGGTCGTGCGCACGAGTGTTGCCGGTGGCGTCCTCAGCACCCTGGCCGTGGCCGGCGCCGGTTCCGCCACCGCCGTCGAGAAGCCCACCGAGGCCACGATGGAGATGCCGGCGATCAACGCGACGATCTCCTCCTCCATCGCGCAGAGCGCTGCTGCCACCCAGCAGACCGCCTTCGGCTACCAGGAGAGCGCGCAGCAGGACAAGGCCGCTGACACGGCCAAGGACGCGTCCAAGCAGGCCAAGGACGAGGCCCAGCGCATCGCCGACGCCGCGGAGAAGAAGGCCGCCGCGGAGAAGGAGAAGCGCGAGCAGGAGGAGGCCCGCGCCTCGCGTGCCACCGAGCGCAAGAGCCTCAGCGCCAAGTCCGCCGCGGACTCCTCCGACGAGGCGTCCTCCGCCGCGTCGTCCTCGGCGTCCGTCGGCAGCGGCAGCTCCGCCACGCTGATCTCCTTCCTCCAGGCGCAGCTCGGCAAGGCGTACGTGATGGGTGCCACCGGGTCGTCCTCGTACGACTGCTCCGGCCTGGTCATGTCCGCGTACAACCAGATCGGCATCAGCCTGCCGCGCGTCTCGCAGGACCAGTCGACCGCCGGTACGCAGGTGTCGCTGAGCAACCTCCAGCCCGGCGACATCCTCTACTGGGGCCCCGCGGGCAGCGCCTACCACGTCGCCGTCTACGTGGGCGGCGGCAAGTTCATCGGCGCGCAGAACCCGAGCTCCGGTGTGGTCGAGCGCGACCTCAGCTACGACATGCCCACGGGTGCCGTGCGCGTCATGTGACGCGACGCTCTGTGTGAAGGGCCGCCACTCCCCACCGCTCGGGGACGGCGGCCCTTTCGCGTACGCGGGGGCAGGACATGCAAGGACCGCCCGCCGTACGGGGGCTGTGGCGCACGGCGAGCGGTTGCTTGTCTGTTTCTTCCGCGAAGCGGACACGCCGAAACGGCATGAAAGCTACCCGAAAGGGTGAAACTTACTGGTTCGTCACGGGCGCTCTGTCAGGAGCGCTTTGTCAGGAGCGCGGCGCCACCTTGCTCAGGCCGTTGATGATCCGGTCCATGGCGTCGCCGCCCGTGGGGTCCGTGAGGTTCGCCAGCATCTTCAGCGTGAACTTCATCAGCAGCGGGTGCGTCAGGCCGCGCTGCGTGGCCATCTGCATGACCTTGGGGTTGCCGATCAGCTTCACGAAGGCGCGGCCGAGCGTGTAGTAGCCGCCGTAGGTGTCCTTGAGGACCTTCGGGTAGCGCTGGAGGGCCAGCTCGCGCTGCGCGTACGAGGCGCGGGCGTGGGCCTGCACGATGACCTCGGCCGCGATCTGGCCGGACTCCATCGCATAGGCGATGCCCTCGCCGTTGAACGGGTTGACCAGCCCGCCCGCGTCGCCCACCAGCAGCAGGCCGCGCGTGTAGTGCGGCTGGCGGTTGAAGGCCATCGGGAGGGCGGCGCCGCGGATCGGGCCCGTCATGTTCTCCGGGGTGTAGCCCCAGTCCTCCGGCATCGAGGCGCACCACGCCTTGAGGACCTCGCGCCAGTCCAGCTCCTTGAAGGAGTCGGAGGTGTTGAGGACGCCGAGGCCGACGTTGCTCGTGCCGTCGCCCATGCCGAAGATCCAGCCGTAGCCGGGCAGCAGCCGGTCCTGCGGGCCGCGCCGGTCCCACAGCTCCAGCCACGACTCCAGATAGTCGTCGTCGTGCCGGGGCGAGGTGAAGTACGTGCGGACCGCCACGCCCATCGGGCGGTCCTCGCGCCGGTGCAGGCCCATCCCGAGCGACAGGCGCGTGGAGTTGCCGTCCGCGGCGACGACCAGCGGGGCGTGGAAGGTGACCGGAGTCTTCTCCTCGCCGAGCTTGGCGTGCACGCCGGTGATCCGGCCCGTGCGGTCGTCGATGACCGGCGCGCCGACGTTGCACCGCTCGTGCAGCCGGGCGCCCGCCTTCTCCGCGTTCCGCGCGAGCTGCTCGTCGAAGTCGTCGCGCTTGCGGACGAGTCCGTAGTCGGGGAACGAGGCGAGCTCCGGCCAGTCCAGCTGGAGCCGCACGCCACCGCCGATGATGCGCAGGCCCTTGTTGCGCAGCCAGCCCGCCTCCTCGGAGATGTCGATGCCCATCGACACGAGCTGCTTGGTCGCGCGCGGCGTCAGCCCGTCACCGCAGACCTTCTCGCGCGGGAACGACGTCTTCTCCAGCAGCAGCACGTCCAGCCCGGCCTTGGCCAGGTGATAGGCGGTGGCGGAGCCGGCCGGGCCTGCACCGACGACGATCACGTCGGCGGTGTGTGCGGTGGGGGACTCGGTCACGGTCGGCTCTCCCGTTCGGCGGAGGGTTGGTGCGTCGAGTCTATGAGCCGGGGGGTGGGGCGGGGTGGGGTGGGGCGGCCCTGGGTGCGGGTCGGTTGACGCCTGCGGCGGGCTTTGTTCCCCAGCCTCGCCCCTTCCCACAGCATCTGATGCGCGGCTCCACCGCGGACCCGTGCCCGGGTACGGCTTCAGTGCGCCTGCGGCGCTCTGTTCCCCAGCCCCGCCCCTTCCCGAAACTGGGGCTCGTGCCCCAGACCCCCGAGTGCGGGTCCGTTGCCTCCCCCAGCTACCGCTGGGAGGTGCCCCCAGCGGCGGGGGCGCCCTGCGGGCGCGTCCTCAAACTCCCCCAGCTACCGCTGGGAGGTGCCCCCAACGGGCTGAATCGGCACCCACATCAGCCAAATTCAGCCCGTCCGGCGTTTGAGGACAACGCGGCGAAGCCGTGTTGCGGGGATCTGGGGCACGAGCCCCAGTTTCGGGAAGGGGCGGGGCTGGGGAAGAAGCCCGCCGCAGGCGGCAACGGCGAGCAACCACCCCCGGTCACCCCTACCGCTTCGTACCCCGATGCAAAGCCACAACCCCACCCGTCAGATTCCGCCAAGCCACATCCGACCAGCCCGCCTCCTGGAGGCGAGAGGCCAGCGCCGCCTGATCCGGCCAAGCGCGGATCGACTCGGCGAGATAGACGTACGCGTCCGGACTGCTGCTGACCACCCGGGCGATCGGCGGGAGCGCGCGCATCAGGTACTCCGTGTAGACCGTCCGGAACGGCCCCCACGTCGGCTGGCTGAACTCACAGATCACCACGCGCCCGCCCGGCTTGGTCACCCGCAGCATCTCGCGCAGCGCCTGGTCCGTCTCCTGCACGTTGCGCAGGCCGAAGGAGATGGTGACGGCGTCGAACACGCCGTCGGCGAAGGGCAGTCGGGTCGCGTCACCGGCGGTGAGCGGGAGCCAGGGGTTGCGCTTCTTGCCCTCGCGCAGCATGCCGACGGAGAAGTCGCACGGCACGACGTACGCGCCCGCCGCGGCGAACGGCATGGAGGACGTGCCCGTGCCGGCCGCGAGGTCCAGCACCCTCTCCCCCGGGCGCGCGTTCACGGCCTGGGCGACGGCCTTGCGCCACAGGCGGGCCTGGCCGAGCGAGAGCACGTCGTTGGTGAGGTCGTATTTCGCCGCCACGTCGTCGAACATCGCGGCGACTTCGTGCGGCTGCTTGTCCAGGGATGCTCGGGTCACGACCCCATTGTTCACCGCCCGCCACGGGCGGGGCACGTGGGGGGAAGTCTGGACGGCGGCGGGTCGCCGGCGCTCGGCGCCGGCGACGTCGTACCGGGGACCCCCGCCCCCCGGAACCGACTGGGTACCCCCCGGTCCCACCGCCCCCGCACGTCTCATTCTTATGAGCGAAAGAGGAAGATCCACATCCGTTAACGGGCCCCTGACGTCGCGCGCAACCGCTTTTACGGATCGCTGACGCGCGTCAGCGCGCGCGGTAGACCAGCCGCCCGGCGAGGACCGTGGCGACGCAGGACCCCGCGCCCCGCACCGCGAGCGCGGCGGCGTCCGGCACGTCGAAGACGGCGAAGTCCGCCCGCGCGCCCGGCGCGAGCGTGCCCGCGAACGCCGCGTCCGGCGGGGCGCCTTCGGGCAGGGCGCTCAGCGGGTCCAGGACCGGCGGGAGGCCGGGCGGCGCCTGCCGTACGACCTGGACGAGCCCCGCCCGCGCCACGGCCACGCGGACGGCCGGGCGGACGAAGGGGCCCGCCACCGCGGTCGTGCCGTGCCGCAGCAGCCGCTGCGCGCCGCGTCGCGCGGACGCGCCCCAGCGGGCGTCGTCCATGCCGAGCGCCACCAGCCGGTCGCCGGTCAGCGGCTCCTCGCCCAGCTCGTCCGCCTCGCGCGGATCCGGGTGGTAGGCGGCCTCCAGCAGCGCGGTGGCGCCGGGGTGCACGAGGCCGGGGGTGAGCACGCCGGGCCAGCGGCGGACCCTGGCCCGCGGATGCGCGTCGGCCACGGCGGCGTACGCCCCGACGGCCACGATCCGGTCGCCCTCCACGGCGACGGCCCCCTCGGGCAAGGGGGCCGCTCCGGGGCCGGCCAGCAGCAGCTCGGCCGTGTGGATGGTCAGCACGACCGGGGGTCAGCTCGTCGCGACGATCTTCAGCTCGGGGTGTGCGGTGCCCCCCGCGATCGCCGTCGAGGACAGATGCGAGACCACACGGTCGTCGACCGGGTCGTTCGCCGGGTCCTCGT
>NZ_JBIAWF010000022.1:0-142936 GCF_042895325.1 Streptomyces sp. NPDC001407 | reverse complement strand
CAGCAGCCTCGGCTACCTCAGCCCTGCCGAGTACGAGGCCGCACTCGCGGCCTGACCGACACAACCAACGTGTCCGTCAAAGCGGAGCAAGCTCACCCCGGGCAAAGGCCAAGACGCCACGGCCTCACCTCAGGACAGAGCGTCTTCCCCTCTGCCGTAACCGCCCTGACCTGCGCTTGCAACGGCCAAGACGGCGAAGACGGACCACGCCAGCGGGCCCTCTCCACCACCACCGCAGGAGCACCGCACCCCGATGACCACCCTCGCGATATCCGCCCCACCGCGCACCAGCCAGCGCGCCACCGGCTGGGACCGTGCCGCGATCCTCACTCTCGGCGCCGCCGGATGCGCCCTGTCCTACGACGCCCTCCAGCAGATGGCCGTCGCCATCCACGTCCGCGGATTCCTCACCTATCTCTTCCCGCTCGTGATCGACGGGTTCATCGCCTATAGCGTCCGCGCTCTCCTGGTCCTGCGCACCGCGCCCTTCCGCGCCCGCCTGTACGTGTGGACCCTCTTCGGCACCGCGACCACCGCGAGCATCTGGGCCAACGCCCTCCACGCCGTACGCCTCAACCAGCAAGGCCCCGCCGGGGACCTCCATCTGGGAGACGCCACGGTCGGCATCCTGTCCACCCTCGCCCCACTTGCCCTCGCGGGAGCCGTCCACCTCCACATCCTCATCACCCGGGAGACCACTGCCGACACGGCAGCCATGCCGGCACCCACCGAGGCTCCGGAACTGCCCACCGGGGATTCGGAACCCAAACGGCGAGGCGGCCGCCCGGCGGACGCCACCGTCGAAGAGCTCATAGAGATCGGGCGTATCGCCGCAGCCGAACATGGCCGCCTCTCTCGCGCGGTGGTCTTGAACGCCATACGGGACAAGGGCCTCAAGGTCGGCGGAGAACGGCTGACCGAGGTCATGAACGCCCTGCGGACCGAATTCGAGACCGACTCGAACACCGGCTGACCGTTCGTCCCGCCGGACCAGCCGGGGTGGTCGGAACCCCTTCCGACCACCCCACCGCCCCGCCCGCACAGCTTGTCCCCACCCCTGTGGACCGCAGCAGGGCCCCGCGCACCGCCGAGCCTCGCCCGCACTCATTGCCGGACCACTCATACGGCATCCGCCACACCGCCCCGCCCTTCCCGGAGGCCACCCGTGACGCACGACCCGCATCACCCCGACTACCCCGCCGACGAGCCCTCGCTCCTGACGAAGTCCCCTAAGCTGATGGACCGTTTGCGGCGCGCGTTCGGGAAGACGGCCCCTGGCGGAGCCAGTAGTACCCCGAGTCCGACTCAAGGCCGGACTCGGGGAATCTCCGCCCCAGGGGTGGCGGAGACGGCCCAGCGCCAGGGGGCGCCGGACCAGGAAGCCGGGGCGGAGGGCGGCCCCGACCCGGACACCCTCCACGCCGTCCAGCGCGAGATCCTCCGCCCCGTACGCTCCGGCGAGCCCACGGCCGGCGAGCCCACCGTGAAGAGCGCCCAGCCCACGATCCGCCGCTTCACCGGCACCAAACGCGACCAGCGCGTCGGCCCCCTGCGGTTCCTCGACGACGAGCTGACCCTGCTCCAGGAGACCGCCACCGAACACGGCTACAAGGGCGAGTCCGGCTTCGCTGCCGACGTCGTCCTCGCCTTCCTCACCGGCCGGTTCACCGCCAACCTCCCCCTGTCCGAGGACCGCCGCCGCACCCACGTGTTCCGCGCCCAGGTCCTGCGCCAGCTCAACCGAATCGGCGTCAACGTCAACCAGATCGCCCGCGCCCTCAACAACGACCACACCCCACCCGACATCCGCCAGCGCCTCGACGAACTCCACCACCTGCTCACCCTGATTGCGGAGGCCCTGCGCCAGCCCGCCGCCCCGACAGAGGACCTGGTCGCGTGATCGCCGCCATAAAACCGCCCGGCTCCAACACCCGCGGCCTGCTCGCCTACCTCTACGGCCCCGGACGCCACGACGAACACCTCGACCCGCACATCGTGGCCGGATTCGCGATGCTCGGCATGCCCGACCCCGGCCGCGACGAGAACGCCACCCTCACCGAACTCGCCCGCCACCTCGACGAGCCCGTCCGACTGCGCAACAGCGAGTTCGGCCAGAAGATCACCGACCACGTCTGGCACTGCCCCATCCGAGCCGCACCCGAAGACCGCTACCTCTCCGACACAGAGTGGGGCGAGATCGCCCAGCGCATCGTCCAAGCCGCTGGCATCGCCCCTGCAGGCGACGACCTCGCCTGCCGCTGGATCGCCGTACGCCACGCCGACGACCACATCCACATCCTCGCCACCACCGTCCGCGAAGACGGCCGCCGCCCCAAACTCCACAACAGCGGCATCCGCGTCGGCGACGAATGCCGCGAGATCGAGAAGGACTACGGCCTGCGCCGCCTGAAGAAGGGCGACCGCACCGGCACCCGGCGCCCCACCCAGGCCGAGATGCACAAAGCCGAACGCCTCGGCTGGGGACAGACCAGCCGCGAATGGCTCCAGGACCGCATCCGCGCCGCCATCCCCCACGCCACCAGCGCCGAGGAACTCCTCGCCTACCTCGAAGCCGACGGCATCGAGGTCAAGGCCCGACGCAGCCCGTCAGGAGATCTCCTCGGCTACGCCGTCGGCCGCCGCGGCGACCTCAACAAGAACGGCGAGCAGATCTACCACCCCGGCGGGAAGATCGCCCCTGACCTCTCCCTGCCCAAGCTCAAAGCCCGACTCGAATCCAGCCAACCCGAAGAGCACCCCACCGCACGCCGCAACCACCCGAACACCCCCTGGCATCAAGCCACCGACGCGCTGGACGTCCTCTGCGTCGACCTCGCCGACGACATACGTGCTCAGGCCCACATCACCGCCCTCGGCGAACTTCTGGAGGCCACCGCCCAGAAGGCCCCCGCCAACCTGCACACCGAGCTCCATGCCGCCTCGCAGGCGTTCGCCCGAGCCCAGCGCTCCCAGATCCGGGCCGAAGACCGAGCAGCCTGGGCTCTCCGCAGCGCGGCGCGCGACATCGTCAACACCGCAACCGGACCCGACGGCAGCGTCCTTGCCACCCTGCTCGCAGCCCTCGTCTGGGCCGCGATCGTCGCCGAACGCTGGCACGAGGCGAAGAGTCACGCTCACCAGGCCGACGCGGCTCGCCAGACCGTCTGGCATCTCCAGGTTGCTGCCGACCGCACACTGACTCCGCTGCTTGCCGAACTCGAAGCCCGCCCGCCCAGGAAAGAGGCCCGCCTCGCCCTCGTCAGCGACGTACGCGCAGCTGTCCCCGACCATGCCGAACGGATCCTCGCCGACCCCAGCTGGCTGGCCCTCGCCACCGTCCTGGCCGATGCTGAAGCCGGCGGCCACAATCCCCACCAGCTCCTCAAGGAAGCCGCCGCTCAACGCGAATTGACCACTGCCCGCCAGCCGGCCCGCGTCCTGATCACCCGCATCCGGCACACCGCCCGCAATCCCGTACCCAATCGCCGCGCCGAAGCAGCCCGCCGACGTTCGACCACCACGGCTCACGTTGCTACCCAGCAGGCACGCAACCCCATGTCCGCAGTGACTACGGCGCCAGCCAAGTCGCAACACCAACATCGCCGATAGACCGCCCCACACCCGCTGGGGCCGCTCACCTCAACACGAGCAGCCTCGGCGGCTACCTGGGGCCAGCATCGGAATCACGACAGCAACGTCACCGTGTATAGAAGCCGACCAGTTCATCCATACGAGATGCGGGAGGAGGAACATCTGCTGCCTGGCGCCGAGAGGGTCCGTACCTTGGCCGGGGTGACAGTCCGCTATCAAAGTCAGGGATTACCGCTGGCACGCTACGAGTTGTCTCGTGCAGACAGACGTCGGCAGGAAGAGGCGGAGAGCATCGCTCGATGGGTCGCGGAACAGCTTGCCAAGGCACCGCCCTTGGGCCCGGAGCAGCTCAAGACAATCGAGGCACTGCTCAGCAGCGCGGATTCTTCCCCAAGGGAGTACGCACGGTGGCGGGTACGTCTCTTCTGCGGACACATCGCGGAAGTGGAACGCCCCGCAGATCAGGACCGACCCGACGAACGCCTCTGGGACAAAGAGACATGCAGCGAATGCGGGCTCTCTCCAGCGGTCATCGTCGCCTTCGAACACATCGGGCTGGTTTGCGAGCCTTCGCCCCCACCCACGCCACCGACTCCTCCAGCGCGGAAGAAACCATCGCGTGCTGAACTCGAACTTCGTGTCGCCGCCCTGGAGAAGGAGAATGAACGCCTGCGGGCGGAAAACCTCCCCAACTGATTCACAGACCGATCAGCAGAACTGGGCTGAGTGCCCTGCCGACAGCTTCCTCACACTGAGGCCACTGAACACGTCCGATACCCGAAGATCATTTCGCGGTAACTGTTGCGGATGTCGGTGAGGGGCTGGCGGTCGCGGGTGTAGTAGAGCTTGTTGGTCAGCAAGACGGCCCAGGTTCCCTGTTTCGGGGAGATCCACATGCCGGTTCCAGTGAAGCCGTAGTGGACGTAGATCCGGTCAGCGGGGTTGGTACCGGGGGCAGGGTGCCAGAAGAGGCCGCGGACGGGTTCCAGGGCGCCGGTCTGGACGGTCAGTGACTCCTCGACCCAGTTCGGCCCGAACCCAGGTGCCGTGGGGGCCGTGGCGGGGTCAAGCATGTAGCGCAAGAAACGAGCCAGGTCATCAAGGACGGAGAAGGTGCCGGCGATGCCGCAGATGCCGCCGAGGAGGCGGGCGGAGAAGTCGTGGGCGGTGCCCTTGAGGTGGCGGCCGGTGTCCTCGTCGAGTTCGGTGGGGGCACAGCGGGCGGCCAGCTCGGACGGCAGGGGGCCGAAGCGCGTGTGGGTCATGCCGAGCGGCTGCCAGATGCGGGTGCGGGCGAGCTGGTCGAGGCTCTGGCCGGAGAGATGTTCGGCGAGGTAGCCGAGGATGAGGGCGGCCCGGTCGGTGTATTCGACGGCTTCGCCGGGCGGCCGGTGCAGGGCCTCGTGCAGGACCCCGGCCCGGATGGCGGCGGGGTCGGTGCCGTAGAGGTTCTTCAGCTGGGCTCGCAGCGGGACACCGGCGGTGTGGGTCAACAGCTGGCGGGCGGTGACCTGGCCGAGCGGGTGGCCGGTGACCTCGGTCCACAGGCCGTCGAGCGGTTCGTCGAGCGGGAGGGCGCCGTCCTCCCACAGGGCGCCGATGACGGACCACACGGCGAGGATCTTGGTGAGGCTGGCGATGTCGAAGACGGTGTCCGGCCGCATGGGGAGGTCCGGCTGGGCGGGGTCGAGGGCGCCGGCTGTGCCGCCGGCCTGGATGCCTGCGGCATTGCCCGTGGCCCATACAGCGCCGGGGTAGACCTTGGCGCGGACGCCGTCCGCCACGAGTTGCTTGATCGTCTCGGTGCTGTCTGCCATGAGCATCTCCGGGGATCGTGGTGCGGGCCCGCCCGTCAGCGTAGTGACGTGGGCGGGCCCGGCTGGGGAAGGCGGGGGTGCGTCAGCTGATCCGGTGGCCGAGTTCGGTCAGGGCCTTGGCGGTGGCGCTGAGCCGGTAGCGGGCCGCGTTGCTGCGTCCGGCCTGCCGGAGGGCGGGCAGCAGGCCGGGGGTGGTGCGGAGACGGTCGATGTCGCGGGCGAGGGCGGCGGGGCGGGTGAAGTCGGTGGCGGTGCCGGAGGCGGCAAGGGTGTCGGCCAGGCCGGGGACAGGCTGGTAGAGCACGGGAAGGCCGCGCGCCTGGGCCTCCAGGGCGACCAGGCCCATGGCTTCCAGGGTGGTGGAGGGCATGACGAGCAGGTCGTGGTCGGCGAAGGATCTCCACAGCTGGGGGCGGCGGAGCCAGCCCAGGTAGCGGATCTTCACCCCGGAGGCCCGCAGGGCGGGGGCGAGGGTGTGGAACTGATCGTGCGGGGCGGCGATGCTCAGCTCGACACCGGTGACCGCGGCCAGGGCCCGCAGCAGGTTCTCGACGCCCTTCTCCGGGGTGAGCCGCCCGGCGTACAGGAGCCGGAAGGGGCCGCCCGGCGTGCGGGGTGATCGGCGAGGCGGGCGGGCGAGGAGCTGGTCGGGGACGCCCCATGGGATGTGGTGGATCTTGGTGCGGTCGGTGTTCGGGGCGATCTGCAGGAGCCGGTCGGCCATGGCCGTCGTTGGTACGACGATGGCGTCGGCATGCCGGGTGGTGTCGGTCAGGACCTGGTGCTGGTGGCGGTTGGCGGCAGCGAAGATCAGGTCGGTGCCGTGCACGAGCGCGATGCTCGGGTGGCCGGGCAGGGCGCGCAGGAGCGCGGGGGCGGCGCCGAAGGTGAGGTGCTGCACGTGCAGGACGCCGATCGTGGCGGGGGCGATCGCGTCGGTGATGGCCCGCTGGAGGACGGCGACGTAGCGGTGGAAGGCCGGGCCGTCCAGGCACTTGCCGACGACCGGCAGGAGTTCGAGTCCGGCCGGTTTGCGGGGGCGTCGGCCGGTGGGGGCGAGCATGAAGGGCCGGGCCGGGATGAGGGGCTGGGGGCCGGTGTAGAGGTCGAGGAAGAGTTCGACGCTTCCGCCCGGACTGCCGGCGGGGAGGTCGAGGGCGGTGGCGACCAGCGGCCCGGACGTACCGGGGGTCATCGGGGGCCTCCGGCGAGTTCGGTGTAGAGGCGGGAGATGTCGATGCCCTCGGTGGCCGCGTACTTCCCGCCGGTGTGCTGGTAGCTGGCGCGGTCGCCGGCGGTGGCGAGGAAGATGAGCTTGCCGAAGGTCATCCGCGGGTAGATGCGCACGGGTTTGGTGGCGCGGATCTCCAGCGTCCAGCGGATGGCGTGTCCGACGTGTCCCAGGGGTGCGGAGACGTGCACCCAGATGCCCAGGGAGCCGGTGGTGCGGTCGCCGTTGAGCATCTGCGCGTACGTCTCCGAGCCGGTCTTCTCGTAGGTGACGCCGAGGTAGAGGACTCCGGGTTCCAGGAGGGTGCCGGTGGCGGGGATGGCGGTCTCGGTGAAGGTGGTGGGTCGGGCAGCGTCGAGGTAGCCGTCGCAGATCCGTAAGGTCTCGCCCAGGCGCCAGTCGTAGGCGTTCGGGGAGAGCCGGGCCGCGTCGAAGGGCTCGATGCTGATCTCGCCGGTGGCGATGGCCTCGGTGATGGCCGCCTTGGTGAGGATCACGAGGAGGCCGCCTGTTCCGTGAGATCCTGCCAGGCCCGGGAGGGCTGGGGTCCGCACGAGCCCTGGTACTTGCCTGCGTACAGGTCCACGGGCCCTGTGGCGACGAAGAACATGATCTGCCCGATCTCCATGCCCGGATACACCCGCAGTGGCCTGACGGGGGTGAGCATCAAGGTCCACTGGCCGTGGAAGCCGATGTCGCCGATGGGCGCGGTGATCTCGACGAACAGGCCGAGCCTGCCGACGGACGAGCGGCCGAACAGCAGCGGCACGAAGTGGTTGGAGCCGACCTGCTCGAAGGTGTGGCCGAGGTAGAGCTCGCCGGGCTGGAGGTCGTAGCCGTCGCCGCCGAGGGTGAGGGGGGTCGCGGGGTTGGGGCGGTAGGCGTCGATGACCGGGGAGGTGTAGACGGCGAGGTGGGTGCCGAGGCGGACGTTGTAGCTGTTGGGGTTGACCTGCTCGGGGTCGAAGGGGTCGATCCGCAGTCGTCCGTCCAGGGCGGCGGCGGTGATCTCGGGTCCGGTGAGGATCATCGCGGGAGCCTTCCTTCGCTCAAGGAGTCGTGGTGGGTCAGGACGTGGCGGACGGCCTGGCCGAGGGAGATGCCAGCCTGGCGCCGCCGGTCGCCGAGGAAGTTCTCGGCGAGGAAGTCGGTGGTCAGCACGCTGACCAGCCCGGCAGGCAGCGGATCGGGGGCAGTGACCAGCGGGCCGACCCGCTCGGCCAGGTAGGCGACCAGGCCCGCGGGATCGCCCCGGTGGGCGTCGGGAACGCGAGCGTGCGCCAGCTGGTTGGCGAACGGCTCCATGGCCATCAGGTCGCCGAAGGTCAGGACCATGCCCAGCTTCTGGGGCCGCAGCACGGTGTCGTTGAGGATGACGGCTTCGGCCCCCAGGCCGGAGCGGAGCCGGGGGGCGACGTCGGCCAGGACGCGGTGGCGGTCGGGCACGGTGCCGCGGTAGGACTCGGCGGTGAGCCCCAACGGGGTGTTCAGCCTCTTCCGCACCGCCGCGATCTGCCGGGCGGCGGGCGCCAGTTCCTTCGGCCACGTCGCATGGCGGGTGGGGAAGGTGCAGGTGTGGGCGACCCAGCCGACGCCGACCGGTTCGGCCAGCGCGTATCCGGCCCCGAGTTCGCCGCCTTTGACCACGAGGGTGTCGCCGACCGGCTCGGGCGCGTAGTGGTCGCTGTGGCAGTGCCCGGCGAAGATGACGTCCAGGAACGGGCACTCGGCCGCCAGGGCCAGGTCGTGCTCGAACCCGGAGTGCGACAGCAGCATCCAGGCGTCCGCCTCGTGGTGGTGGGCCAGCAGCACCTCGCGCAGAGCCCGCACCGGGTCGGTCGCCCGGTGCCCTTGCCGCTGGCGGGCCGGGATGTCGCCGAAGGCGTCGGTGCCGATGACGGCGGTGACCGCGACCCTCCGGCCGCCGATGCGGAAGATCCGCAGGCGGTCGAACAGGTGTCGCCCGGTGGCGTCGTCGACAGCGTTCGCGCACACGGTCAGGGGGTGAAGCTCGGGCTCGAAGTGGTGGGGCCAGCCGTGGTTGCCGGGAGCGAGCACGTCGTACAGCCCCGTGAGCAGGGCCCGTTCGATGGAGCCCTGGCCGAGCCGGTAGTAGCCGCTGCCCTCGAAGAAGTCGCCGCAGTCCGCGACCAGGGAGGTGGCCCGTATCTGGCTGAGGTGGTCGAGCATGCCGGTGGCCTGGTCGATGGCGGAGTGGAAGTCGGTCGTCGCCACGATCCGCTCCAGCACCCGGGCGGTCATCGGACCAGCTCGGTGAGGTCGGCGCCCAGCGCGCGGAGCTTGCCCGGAAGGTCGGCGTGTCCGCGCCGGAGCTGGTCCAGGCCGGTGAGCGTGGTCGTGCCGCGGGCGGTGAGGGCGGCGATCAGGAGGGCGGAGCCGGTGCGGATGTCGGTGGCCTCGACCAGCGCGCCGGTCAGCCGCTGGGGACCGGTCAGGCGGCACTGGGTGGGCGAGAGGGCGTCGATGCGGGCGCCGAGCCGGGCCAGTTGGGGCAGGAGGTTGTGGTGGCGGCCGGGGTTGATGGAGTCGCCGAACAGGTGGGTGCCGGGCAGGCCGAGCGCGAGGGCCATCAACGAGGGTTCGAAGTCGGCGTCCAGGCCGTCCGGGGCGAGGGAGGCGATCGCCCGCAGCGGGCGGCCCGTCGGCTGGGCGTCGGGGTGCACGGTGACCGCGTCGGCGGCAACGCTGACCGGGATCCCGGCCTGGTTCAGTAAGCCGGCGAGAAGTCGGACATCGCCGCCTCGCAGGCCCTCGATCCGTCCGGCCCCGCCCGTGGCGGCGAGGGCGCAGGCCAACGTCCCCGCTTCGATCTTGTCGCCGGGCACCCACCAGTGAAGGCCGCCGCCCGCAGCCTGCGGCGGGGCCAGGGTGATCGTCTCGTCGCTCGCATGGACGTCCCAGCCGCCCTCCTGGAGGACGGCCAGGAGCGTGGTGGTCTCGGGCGAGAGGTTCGGGTTACCCAGGACCAGGCGGCAGTCGGCCACGACGGCCCGCAGCACGGCGGCGATCGTCGCGCCACGCGAGCGGAACGGCAGGTCGAGCCTGACCTGCCCGAGCTTGCGGCCGGACGCGGTGACGCAGTACCGCCCCTCGTCGCTTCGCACGGTGTCGCCGAACGTTTCGTAGATCTTGAAGTGTTCGCCCATGCCCCGCTCGCCGATGTGGCAGCCGCCGGGCCACGGCAGCACAGCCGATCCGTACAGGGCCAGCAGGGCCGGGACCAGGTAGTAGGAGGCCCGGATGCAGGCGGCGTCCGGCAAGTCGGGGGTGGCCGGGCCCAGCGTGCCGGGCCACAGGATCAGGCTCCCGCTCTCGCCGACGGGGTAGGAGATACGGATGCCGCACTGCCGGATCAGGTCCAGCATCAGCTGGACGTCCGCGCTGGCGGGCACGTTGCCCAGCCTCACGTGCCGCCCGGTGGCGGCAACGGCGGCCAGCAGGGGCAGGCAGGCGTTCTTCGAGCCGTCTACCGTCACGACGCCTCCGAGTGGGCTGCCGGGCCGGACGGTGAGTGCGTGCGGGGCAGCCGCCGCAGGGGCGGGTACGGGCAGGGATGACACCAAGGCCTCCAAGTCGAGGAAGATGCCGGGAAGTCGAGAGGAGCGGGACCGGTCTGGGAGGCCGGGCCCGCCCCCGGGCGCCACGGGGTGCGATGGCGCCTGCCGCACCGCCGGGTGGGGAGGAAGCGGTGCGGCTCGGCGGGCGGCGACGCCTCTGCGGGAACATGCCGCCGCCTGCCGAAGTGATCTACAGCGGCAGCAGGACCGTGACGGTCTTGCCGCCCCCGTCGGCGTCGAGCGGGGTGCTGGTTCTGCCGCCGGCTTCGACGGCCAGGGCTTGAACCAGGCGCAGACCCCAGCCGCCGCTGCCATCCAGGTGCGCAACGGCCGCGCGGCGGGGCAGGCGCGGGTCGCGGTCGTGGACCGCGACCGTCAGGTGCCGCTCGTCCAGGCCGAGCCGGATATCGGCCCGGGCCACGGCGGTATGCCGCACGGTGTTGGTGACCAGCTCGCTGACCGCGAGCACAGCGGTCTCCAGCACCGTCGCGCTGCCCAGACCCCACAGACCGAGTTGGCCGGTCACCTCACAGCGGGCAGCGGGCACCGCAGCCGGGACGGCCGGGATGGAGAAGTGCAGCGATCGTTCGATCACCACCGCATCGTCGTCGGCCGTTTCCGCCTGCTGCTGAGACTTCTGGCGTGGTAACGCGTGCATCGCGGGGGCTCCCTCCGTCCGAGGCGGAATCCGCGCACGCCAGCCACCGACGATCAGCGACAGCAAGTGCTACGGATCGTGAAGCGCCCTCAGAATGGCCCCGTGCACTTCTCCCACGCAAGTGCGTGAGACAAGTGGGCATATGCCTGCCCCACTGCCGTGGCTGTGGACTCAAACTCCGGTGAAGCGGTAGGAGTTGGCGGCGTTGGGGCACACTTGCGTACGGCAACCTGCCGCACGCGGGGGCATCAAGGAGGGGTGATGGCCACGGCCAGTGGACCGACCGTACGCAAGCGCCAGCTCGGAGCCGAGCTGCGGAGGCTGCGCGAGAGCGCGGGCAAGAGGATCGAGGACGTCGCGGCACATCTGGAGTGCTCGATGTCGAAGATCAGCAGAGTGGAGACCGGACAGGCCCCGATCAAGGCCCGGGACGTGCGCGACCTCCTCGCCTGGTTCGGCGTCGAGGACCCCGCTCAGGTGGAGGCCGTGATGCAGATCCACAAGGACGCCCAGCAACAAGGCTGGTGGGCCCACTACGAAGAGGTCCTGCCGTCCGGCATGGCCACCTACGCCGGACTGGAGTCCGACGCGGTCGCCCTTCGCGCCTACGAGCCGATATTCGTCCACGGACTGCTACAGACCGAGGACTACGCCAGAGCCGTCATCGCCGCGGTCCGGCCTGGCGAGCCTGAGGAGGTCGAGCGGCTGGTCCGCTTCCGCATGCAGCGCCAGGACCTCCTCTCGCGTCGTCCGGATCCCCTGGAGTTGTGGGTGGTCGTCGAGGAGGCCGCCCTGCGACGGCCGGTCGGCGGGAAGGAGGTGATGGCGGCCCAGATCAAGCACCTGATCCATGCCGCCACCCTGCCGAACGTGACGATCCAGGTGATGCCGATCGCCAAAGGCGCCCACGCGGCCATGGCCGGGACTTTCGCGCTGCTGGAGTTCGGCACCAAGGCGCCGACCGTGGTCTACGTCGATTCGATCGCCGGAAACGTGTACCTGGAGAAGGAACGCGATGTCCGCAAGTTCATCCAGACCTTCGACCTCGTACGAGCCGCAGGGCCGGACCCGCAGGAGACCCCCGCCATCCTGGAGAACATCGCAAGGGAGATACACAAGACATGAGCACCAACGACAGGCGACCGGCTCACGAGGCCGACCTCAGCGGCGCCTGCTGGCGCAAGAGCAGCCACAGCTCCGGCAACGGAGCGTGCGTCGAAGTCGCCGAGGCCGGCGGCATCATCGCTGTCCGCGACTCCAAGGGTCCCAGCGGACCCGTCCTGCGGTTCAGCCCAGTCCAGTGGGCCTATTTCGTCAGCGGCGCGGCCGAGGAAGCAGACACCGGCAGCTGACCCGGGGCCACGTTGCCAGTGAAGACGAAGCCGGTCCGAACGAAACGCGGTCGCTCGGACCGGGGCCGCCGGTCACACGTCTGCCCCGCGTGACTACCACACCACCCATGCGGCGCTCCTCGCTGACCAATGACAACTGAGTCCGACCCAGTTGATGACCATCAGTGAGCCCGAATTGCCGGGGGCGGTCTTGGAGAGACCACCCCCGAATCACGTGGGACTTCTCAACTTGACCCGCTGCGGCCTTCACCCCTACAGGTCCCGGATCACATTCTGAAACGGTCAGAGCGTGGCAGCGAGGCACTCGTTCGTCGACAACCATCGCCGCCAGAGACGGCATCAAAAGCCATCCACCGCACGGAGAGCAGGATGGGGAGCTGCCTCCCTGAGGCTCTCGATGCACGCTGCGACGGTCTTCTGAAGGCTCTCCAACTCCTCGAGCATATCCACCTCGTACGCATCGGAGAGATCGCCCAGGTCGAGCTGCTCGAACACTTTCGATACCTTCCGAACACTGCTGTAGAACCTGGCCCGACGCTCCCGGACTTTAATTTCTGGGTCAGCCTCAATCGACTCAGCCATAAGCTGATTGACCGCCTCGTATACTTCAGCGACGGACTCAGCAGGGTCGGCGTCTCGATGCCCGATTTCTGCTAGTCGGCGCCCAGCCTCGGCTTTGACCTCTCCGGGGACATCAACAACCTGGCCGGCGGGGGTCCTGAACGTCCCCTCTTCTGCAATCTTGCGGACATATTCGAGCTGGTCTGTTCGTTTGACCGCGGCAGCCACCGCCTTCTTGAGCTGCGGGACTTCAGTCACGGTTCGCGCCATAGCAGCCTGAAGGTCTGAATCTTCCTCCATCCGTTGCATCAACGCTTCGCGCGCAACCTCCGCCGTCTTCGCGTCGGCGAGGATCGCGGTCTTCAGGTCGCTCGGATGGTGGGCAACGTGAAGAGCGCCCGCGAAGCTAGTGCCCGCCGCTTCAGCTTGTGCCGAAATGTTCTGGCGCCTTTCCGTACTACGTTCGGCGCTCGCGAAGTATCCACCCCAAAGGTCAGCATCGGGCAGTTCGACGTCGACGTCAGGCACGAGATCTCCAAAGCCAGGAACTACACCTGCCTCAGAAGCACACTCCCACGCCCGATAGAACCGCATCACGCGAGTAGTGGACGTGCCTGCCATTTCGGCAAATTTTTTAGCCGACACCTTCATACCGTCGCGGCGCATGCCATTGGGAGATGGCTCGGACTTCTTGCCTTGCCCTGATGCCGGCTGGACATTACGAGCCACCAAAAGGCCAAAGATCCATCCCCCTGAGCGAGCGTACGCCCCAAAGTCGCGCGCGTCACGCTCAACAGGGTCGACGCCTGTGGCCAGCCGCCCGGACTCCCGCAGGTCTGCTGCCGGGACGCCGAGCGCCCGTGCAAGCAGGTCGAGGGTGTCCTCATCGTCCCCGATGAGACGTACAACGTCATCCAGGGTTTGTCCCAGCCCCCCAGTAGGCGCCGAGGTCACGAACGATTCGAAGGTGTCGTGCGTGACCTCCTCCCCACGGGGAGTCGTGAACTGCCGCCACGACTCCTCCTCCAAGACACGCCGGATCAGTCCCGGCGCGGTCTCCATCCCGTTGAGAGTGGAACGGACAGACGAACTTAGGACGTTGACCAGCACTGCATTACCGTCTGATCGACTCATTCTTCCTCCTTCAGCCAGCCGTCCAACAGGTCAACGCGCTTATAGAGAGAATCCAACGGGGCATCGGTGATCTTGTTACCCAGACGCTGGTTCATTTCACTGTGAATATGAGAATGAGGAACGCCCCTGGCAACGGACAACTTGCCAACCTTCCTCTTGATCAAACGCCGGACATCTTTCTTCCGGTCGGACAGCGTCGTGTGCGTGGGCGTCGGGTCCCGCTGCTCAGGCGCAGGAGCCGCTTGGCCACCAAGTCGAAGAATGAGCGCAACGGCTTCAGGAGTCGTGCTCCGAGGAAGAGCGGACCCGGCAGCGCTCAATACAGCTTCGGCCCGTATCTTCTCCTCCGTCGTAATCGCCTCACCATTCGCGATAGTGGCATGGTGACGTGCGACCGAGGAGCCAATCACCTCGATGGTCGGAATGAGCGATGGGGGTTCATCGGGGTCGCCTTCGCTCTCCTGCGTCTCGCGAACCCGCTTTTCCTCATCGGCCAGCACCGCATCAACGGTCTTCTCGATATCTCTCGCGTAGGACAGAAGTGGCTCAATTGAAGGGATGAAAACCCGGGCGGTGGTTTCATCCTCGTCCCCTCGCATCCGAACAAATCGACCGACGACCTGAATGAAGAACATTTGCGTACGCACGCGCGAGGCGTATACGCCGACCGCAAGTCGCGGAATATCCACGCCCTCAGCCACCATCTGTACCGCGATGATCCATTGCTGAGTGGACTCAGCGAACGCCTTGATAATTTTGGACGCCTCTGGATCATCTGACACGGCGATGGCTGGCCGCTCACCCGTAATCCGTTCGAGAATCGCAGCGTAGGCACGAGCAGCGCTCTGGTCACTGGCAACCACGAGGCCACCAGCATCCGGGGTATCTATTCGAGCCTGAGTCAAGGCGGCGTGCGCTTCCGTAAGCACCGACGGAATCCACTCCCCATTCCAATCGAGCGCAGCGCGCAAGGCAGGAGGGACAGTCTTCTCGTCGGTCTCGGCGAGTGTGATGGATGTAGTGGCCAACTCGCCAGAGCGGCGCCACTTCGACTCACCGTCCATAGCTGGAAAGACCGCCGGACGCACCACGCCGCCGTCTGCAAGTGCCATACCGTAGTCGTAGTTGTAGCCGGGAACGGCACGACCGTTCTCGTAGTACACGAACGGGATCGGCTTTGCGTCACTGCGGAATGGAGTTCCGGAGAGCAGCAGTCTGCGAGTAGCGAGTTCGAAGGCGTCCTTCAGCGCCTGCCCCCAGGTGAGGTTCTCCCCATCGCCTGCGTGATGGATCTCGTCGAAGACCACGAGGGCTCGACCGGAAGTCAGCTTGCGCCACAGAAGGGGTGAGGACGCTACGGCTTGGTACGTGACCACGACGCCGTCGTAGTCGCTACCCACGGTACCGCTCTTGTTCACGAACGTATCGTCGAGCTGCACTCCCTTTCGGTGGGCCGCCTCGGCCCACTGGCGGCGCAGATGCGCGGTGGGGACCACCACCACAAGGCGGCTGATCGTTCCCTGATCGATCAGGTCCTGAGCGATGGTCAGCGCAAATGTGGTCTTACCTGCCCCTGGAGTGGCCACGACCAGGAAGTTGCCGGCCTCGCCGCCATTACGGCCGTGGTAGCGCTCACGAGCCTCCTGCTGCCACTCGCGCAGCCCGAACGCATCTGCCATAGAAGCCGTTCCCTTCTTCAGGTTGCAGTTCGGGCAGAGGGCCTGCCCATTGACGATGTCCGTCGCCCCGCCCTTGGACCACGCCTGCATGTGATCTCCGTGCCAGCCCGGAGCCAGCAGTTGGCCGCATCCAGAACAGCGCCCGTCGGCCGCGAGATACAAGGCCACGCGTTCGGCGCTGTTGAACGCACGCCGCTGGCCACGAGACGCATCAGAGACTCCCGTCATAGCTCCGCAGCGTATCGGCCGGGTCTGACAATCAGCCACGAATGCTCGAGAGCTGGCTGTTCGGCAGCGGGATGTGCTGGGACGTCAGGTTGGGAGCAGCGCGATGTCCAGTGCCGAATCAGATCTTGCGCGTGTGACCGCGTTCTTGTCCGGGACGCCCTGCGAGCGGGGCAGCCTACTGCGACTGCCCCGTCGTCCGCTCCCTCGCTGCGTGAGCGGCCCGCGCAACACGTACCGTTCTGAACAGGACAGAGTGACATGCCGCGTGGCGCTGATCAGGCAGAACAGCGCCAGGCAGCACGGTTGAGCACCGTCCGCCAGGGATTTGATCTGACTCCTTGCGCCCACGAGCACGCATGCTTGCGATGCCCGCTCCTGCAACCCGGCCCGGCCCAGAAACGTCGGCTCGACGAGATCACCGTCAACCTTCGCGATCGCCTGGCCCGCGGCTACGAGACACTCCTCGCACGCTCCGAAGCCCGTGCCCGGGGTCCCGGAAGCGTCGGAGTGGAGCGGAGACTTCGGGAATGCACTGTACGTCCTGCGGAGATCCGCGGGCCCTGTGGCGAGCCGCATCGTGGGTGAGGGACAGCCGCGGGCGGTGGTCACCGTAGTAGGCGATCTGCCAGTCGGTGAGCTCCGTGTGCGGGAAGTTCTGGGGAGGGCCGCCCGGTTCTATAGCGTGGTGACTTCTTCCCGAGCCGCCACTCCATGACCGTCCGGTCCCCCTTGGCGAAGTTGCAGTCGGGGCACGCTGGCATCAAGTTCCCGATGCTGTCATCTCCACCTCGGGAAATCGGAATGATGTGCTCTTGATGCAGGGATCGAGACTTCTCGCCACAGTAGGCACATGCACCCCTGTACCGGCCCCACAGTCGAGCGAGATCACGCCCAGTTATGCTGTACCGCTTGGCATTGGCCAACATCGCCCGGCGTTGGTGGTTTCCGCGACGCTTCGCAGCGCGGACCTTCTCCGGATTTGCCTCGAAGTAGGCGCGCCGGGAGCAGCGGCTCGAACAGTAGACGCGGTTCGCCGTACTGAGAGGCATGCTCTCGCCACAGTGGGCGCACGGGCGTGAACGGAGGGTTGTTCCCACCTTGCGCTTGTACTGGGCTTTCAAGTAGCAGGACTGTCCGCAGAATTTGGCGATGGCTGGACGATGAGACATCGTGCCACCGCACCAGACGCAGGAGCGGACCTTGGACTTGGGTTTGTGGTTGGCGCGGTACCAGCAGCCGTAACCGCAGTACTTGCGGAGACCGTGTTCCTGCGCCTCGATCGGTTGCCAGCAAATCTCGCAGCGCCGGCCTTGTTTCGCCTCTGCACGTTGCACCTTGCGACGCTCCGCCTGCGCAAGGTTGTTCATGGTGACCTGGCACGCAAGCGAGCAGTAGAGAGCGAGGGAACGCCTTCCAGGTGGGATCGTGAGGCCGCAGCCTTTGCATGCACGAGGCTCCGCGCGCACCTTCGGTTTGCTGAGATCCCGGCATGGCTGACAATGCTGTGGTTTGCGCCCCGCTTTGCCGCCTGGTACTTCGAAAGGGCACCCGCAGCCTTTGCACCAGAGGGTTATCGAGTCCGCTCTTGACTCTGCCCGCCTCTCGCGCCGCTGGAGCAGCCGCTCCTCACGGGACATAGCGGGCTGATGCGGAATATGGCCCTGAGCCTTGTACCAGCACTGCTGGTTGCAGTACTTGGCGAAGGCCTTGAGGTGGATAATGTCGGCACCGCATACCTGACATCTTCTGTCTCCCCGAAGGAGGCGCAGCTCCTCCATGCGTGCCGTGTGATGACTCTTGGACCTACGGGCCCTCGCGGCGGCCCTGTGGCCCTCGGAGCAGTAACGGGGTGGCGCACCGGGGTGGTTCGGCCGAACGAAGCGGGTGCCGCACTCTTCGCAGATGAGCATGGTCGGTCGGCGTGCTTCTAGGGCACATGTATCCGAACAGTACTTCGCTAGTCCATGCCGGTGGCTGATGTTTACGCCGCATACAGCACATCTCCGCATGAGTTCCCGTCTCCCCCCTCATCGTCATGCTCGGCGCGCATTCAGTGCAGTGTTCAAGGTAGGGCACGGCACTGACGAAGGTGGCTGACACTCGGGAAATTAGGAGGCAGCGGCCTCTCGGATTTCGCCAAACCCGTTGTACCGAACCAACAGCATGCTCAGGGGGGATCGTGTAGTCGCCTAGAAGAGGGTGTCGGCTGTCAAAGCAATAGTGCCCGCGCCAGAACGAGCCAGTGCGGCCCCGGCGGAGTCGAAGTGGCTACCGCCCGGGCTGCGGTAGTCGCGCCCTCCCCCGGAGCGGAAGCCCCAGCCACCGTCGGATCTGCCACCGTTGCTATATCCGGGGGGTCCTGAATTTCCATCGCACACCAGGCACTTCGTGCGCTACCAGCCCAACTAGCTGTTCACCTCCACTGCCTCTAACTACACCGAATACCGCCTAAACGCCAGCATTGAGACTAGACGACCTCTGCGCTCCCTTCGTGTGGCTGGTCAAGCTGCTGTTCGCGCTTGCGTTGCTCGACTCTCAGGAGTTCGATCTCCTTAGCGAGCTTGGCCAGCCGGGTGTTCTCGTCAGGGTCGTCGTACGGGTAAATGCCCAAGTCGAAAGCCGTAGCGTGGCGTTCTATGTCGTCTGCTGTCTGCTGGAGGTAAAACGCCCGCTCGCGCCACTTGTAGTAACCAGTGAAGCCTGCCGCAGCGCCTACGGAGAACGTGATACCCATCGCCCAGTACTTGAGGGGAGCCGGTGTGTCGGCAAGGGCGGATACGGCGGTTCCAGCCAGCGACCCGACGATGATGATGGATTGAGCGACGTTATGCTTCCTTCTATACTTCTTTCCGTCTTTGCGTAGGCTTTCAAGCTCTGCCGGGATCGAGTCCTTGTATGAGTATTGGCGGTCCGGGACCGGGAGTCCGAGACGAGCGGCATCCAAGAGGCGCAATTCTTCCGCCGCCTCAAGTTCGATCTTTAGCTCGCGTGCCGTCTTCTCGTAGTGACCCTCCGCGTTCGTCTCCATGTATCGGATCAGCCAGAAGGTCCCGGTACTGAGCGCGAAGACGGGGATGGCGATCTTGTTTGCGAGGGCGATAGCGGACCATCCAACGGCTACGTTCGCGATGACGAAAGCGAAGAGCAGGACGACGGCAAGGGCTCCGGCTAACCAGCGGGTGACTGTCTGGATGGTCCTAATCCGTAAGGCGACCCGGATTTCGGCTATGCCCTTCTTGTGCCTAATAAGGGCATTCACTCTGTCTGTCGTGCCCTGCGAAGCGTCCTCCATCGTCCCTGACCTTTCTCTCCGTAAGGGTTGGCCCACTGGGGGCAGATGAGGCATAGGGACCTGCCTGCGGCCTGCCGATGCATCCGCCGCTGCACCCCCGGACAGGGCGTCAGCATCCCCTTCCCGCTGTACGGGACGAGCACTTCGCTGGGCCGCAATGACGAGGAACGCTCCGCCGGCGACACCGGCAATCGTGACCAATGAGCCCACGCCGACAGCAGCGAGGATCGGATAGACGGCTTCCAAGACCTTCCCCGTTGGTTCGTGATCGTTGTCAGCTTCGCGAGTCAACCTGCAACGATCCCGACAACATGCGTGGAGGATAGTTGACGCTTATGGCCCCAGAGGCTTGAACTTCGAAGATCCAGCCAGCAAGCGACAAGATCCCTTCGAGACCGGGACGCGTACGCGCCACGTCATCGATGCGGAGGACGGCGTCGAGCGAGCGCTCTGGGCAGGTACCTGTGCCAACCGTGAGGAGGTATTCGTCGATGGTCGGCCAGGGGCCGCATACATGGCCCTGCCCTCTGGAGCCCGGTGGGGGTGCCGGGGTCAACGGCAGGGCCTCACCCGGGTCCGTCAGGAGGTAGTGGACGAGCGGGGGCGAAGGCCAGCTGACCTCACTGCGTGAGCGATGCGTGAGCGGACGGCGTGACACGAGCCGTCCTGGACAGGGCAGTGCAACATGCCGCGTGGTGCTGATCAGGCAGAACAGCACCACGCGGCACGACCGGGCACCCACCGTCACAGATCCGATCCCACTCCTAAAGCGGGTGTCGGCAGTTCGAATCTGCCCGGGGGCACCAGCGCGAAGGCCGCCTGCCGATCTCGGTAGGCGGCCTTCGGTATGCAGTTCCCACACCTGCGGGTCAGGTCGCGGCCGCAGCGGTGATCAGCTCGGGCAGGCAGCCGGCCCCGGGACGTCGTTACGACGCGGCGCCGCGGGCGCGCAGTTCTTCGTTGATGCGCTGCGCTTCTTCGAGTTGGTCCTCGAGGATGATGATGCGGCAGGCGGCTTCGATGGGGGTGCCGGCGTCGACGAGTTCGCGCGCGCGGGCCGCGATGCGCAGTTGGTAGCGGGAGTAGCGGCGGTGGCCGCCTTCGGAGCGCAGGGGCGTGATCAGGCGGTGTTCGCCGAGGGCGCGGAGGAAGGCGGGAGCGCTGCCGATCATCTCGGCGGCCCGGCCCATGGTGTAGGCGGGGTAGTCGTCGTCGTCGAACTTGTCGACGGGGCGGGAACTGCGAGGGGTCATAGACCTCTTCTTTCGGGGACGCGTCGAGGGGCCCGAGTGCCGTACCGGCACCCGGGCCCCGAGCTTTCAACACCATCTACCGGCTGACTGCGCCGGCTTTCTTGTTCCGCTGGTCCGCCTGGCAGGGCGGAGGCGCGGGGATCGCGGATGCGTGACCGGGGACCACCTTCCAATCCGGGGCCTGCGGTACCCGAGCGGTGTGCTTCCTCGCCCGGGCGATCCTGATGGCGTCTGCTCCTTTTCTCACTTCGGTTACTCGGTTGTACTGCTGGATATCGCGGGTACTGCATGCGGCCCCTGGGGCCGCTCGGCCCGGCAGTCAGTGAAGGGACCCACCATCTCCGGCCCCGTCACTCCACTGCCGTTCCGCTTCCTGCCTGACCTGCTCGCACGGCAGTTCATCTCTGCCGTGCCCTCTTCGACTTCTTGGGTACGAGGGAAACACTAGCCCTCGCACGCACCCATGTCTACTCTCGTCGCGATAGATTTTCTCAACATCCAGCGAGTGGACTTCTGTCTCATTGACACCCGGAAGAGTGACACCCGGGTTGAAGACATGACCAGCCGGATCCCTGTGGGGACAGGGGCGCATCACCCACGTCGCGGTGAACCCGGCCCTGTGGCAGGGCATGCCAAAGTACCCGTCGACGGTGCCGACGGGTACGTGGTGGGGGGGCCGAGGGCGGACGACCGCCGTGAGGTCCGGTCAGTCCTGGCGGCCGGGGCCGGTCAGGCGGCTCGGGCCGAGGAGGTCTGCCGCGCGGCCGGTGCCGCGGTCCGGGCCGATCCGGTGGCACGGCGGGCCTGGGCGGGACGGCTGCGGCGGCCGCGGCTGGAGGAGCCGCCGCGCTTGGCACGTTCCACGACCGGTGCGGCGATGGTGACCGGGATGCCGGAGGGCGTCCGGGCGCCGGTGATGCGGCTCAGCTCGGCCTCCCCGGAGCGGACCTGGGTCGTCTGCGGGGTGATGCCCGCGTCCGCCATCAGGCGGTCCATGGTGCGGCGCTGGTTGGGCAGGACGAGGGTGACGACGCTGCCGGACTCGCCGGCGCGCGCTGTGCGGCCACCGCGGTGCAGGTAGTCCTTGTGGTCACTGGGCGGGTCGACGTTGACGACGAGATCGAGGTTGTCGACGTGGATGCCGCGGGCGGCGACGTTGGTGGCCACCAGGACGGTGACATGGCCGGTCTTGAACTGGGCCAGGGTGCGGGTGCGCTGGGGCTGGGACTTGCCACCGTGGAGGGCCGCGGCCCGGACACCGCTGTTCAGCAGGTGCTTGGTGAGGTTGTCCACGGCGTGCTTGGTGTCCAGGAACATGATCGACCGGCCTTCGCGGGCGGCGATCTCGGTGGCGGTGGCGTACTTGTCGGCACCGTGGACGTGCAGCACGTGGTGCTCCATCGTCGTGACCGCGCCCGCCGAGGGATCGACGGAGTGGACCACCGGGTCCGTCAGGTAGCGCCGGACCAGGAGGTCCACGTTGCGGTCCAGGGTGGCCGAGAAGAGCATCCGCTGACCCTCGGGCCGGACCTGGTCGAGCAGCGCGGTGACCTGGGGCATGAAGCCCATGTCGGTCATCTGGTCGGCCTCGTCCAGCACAGTGATGCCGACCTGGTTCAACCGGCAGTCACCGCGCTCGATGAGGTCCTTGAGCCGTCCCGGCGTGGCGACGACCACCTCGGCCCCGCCGCGCAGCGCGCCGGCCTGGCGGCCGATCGACATCCCGCCGACGACGGTGGCCAGCCGCAGCTTGAGCGACCGGGCGTAGGGGGTGAGGGCGTCGGTGACCTGCTGGGCCAGTTCCCGGGTGGGCACCAGGACCAGTGCCAGCGGCTGACGGGGCTCGGCGCGCTGCCCGGCGGTACGGGCCAGCAGGGCCAGGCCGAAGGCCAGCGTCTTGCCCGATCCGGTGCGCCCGCGGCCGAGGACGTCGCGCCCGGCCAGCGAGTTCGGCAGCGTGGCGGCCTGGATGGGGAACGGGGCGGCCATGCCTTCCGCGGCGAGGGCCGCCAGCAGCGCCGGCGCCATGTCCAGCTCGGCGAACGTCCCGGCCGGGGGCAGGGCGGGAGTGCGGGTGACGGGCAGGGCGAACTCTCCCTGGAGCGCCGAGGGACGCCGCCCGGAGCCCCCGGAGCGACCTGCGCCCGAGCGGTTCGGCCCACCGGAGCGGTAGCCGCCGCGACCCGAGCCGGACGAGCCGGCGGAGCGGGAGTAACGGTCATTCGTGCGAGCTGTGCGGTTCATGGAGAACCTTCCTCGATGCGGTACGCCGAGGAATTCCCGGCGGCATCGAGCCGCGCACAGAGAATCGCAAGAACGAACCGATGAAATGAGAGAGGAGCGGCCGGCTGCCGGCCGGGCGCATGTGCGGCCGTGGTCGGGCGCGCGGGAAACCCCGGAATACAACGAGCTGGGGCCCGCACCCAAGGTGCGGGCCCCAGCTCGGTCTTACGCGTCAGCGTCAGGCGGGAACGATGTTCTCGGCCTGCGGGCCCTTCTGGCCCTGCGTGACGTCGAAGTTCACCTTCTGGCCCTCCTGCAGCTCGCGGAAGCCCTGGGTGGCGATGTTCGAGTAGTGGGCGAAGACGTCAGCGCCGCCACCGTCCTGCTCGATGAAGCCGAAACCCTTTTCCGCGTTGAACCACTTCACGGTGCCAGTAGCCATGTCATATCTCCTTCGGGGCAGTGCCCGGAGCCCACACCGTGTGAGCTCCGTATCGCTGCGTTGATTGCCCGTCCGGAAATAAAAACCGGGAATACGAAAGCGCTCCGCCATATACGAAAGCGAGCACGCTTTAAGTCTTGGGAACCACAACTGCGACTGAGATCGAAGGTAGCACGGTACCGGCGGCCGTGCGCGGCACATGATCCCGGCACTTTCGAGAGGGCAAAAAACCCTTACCGCGCCGGTGGCCATTTCTGTAGTTGCAGCAGGAGATATTCAGAATCGGCGGTCGTCCGCATTCGACCCGAAATACGTCGACACCTCGGCCACCGCCCGGGCTCCCGGGGCCGGGAGCGCGCCGGCTCCGGATGCGGCCATGGCGCCTGCATCCGGCCGAGGCGCCAGTACGCTGAACCCGGCGGGAACGGGCCCGCTCGCACAGCGGTCGGGAGGTGCGTCATGACCGCCGGAACGGTGGCCCCTGCGTGGATGCACGAGCAGGTCACAGCGGAGCAGTACGGCTCCTGGCCCGAGGAACAGTGCGCCGGGATCGAGATCGTGGACGGGATGGTCGTCGCGCGTCCCCGCGCGTCCAAGCGGCACAACCGTCGGGCCCGGATCCTGGCGAATGCCCTGGACGCCGCCGCCGGACCGGACTGGAACGCCGACACGGACTTCGACGTCCGGCTTCAGGACGTCCCGCTCACCAATCGTCGTCCGGATGCCGTGCTCTACCGCGCGGACACGATCGATGTCACACCCACCCGTCCGGAGCACGTGCTGCTGGTCGCCGAGGTCGTCTCACCGGGGTCGGAAACCACCGACCGCATCGTGAAGGTGGACCAGTACGCCAAGTCCGGCATCACCTTCTACTGGCGGATCGAACAGGCCGCGACCGGCGTCCCGTTGGTCTACACCCATGTTCTCGACCCGGCGACCAGGGCCTACAGGGACGGAGACGTGTTCACCGGCGTCATCAAGGTCTCGGCCCCCTTCCCGGTGGAGATCGACCTCGGTCAGCTCTGACCCCGCGCTCGGGCAGCGCCGCACAACTCCCCTATTTCGGCGGCGCTTCGAGGTCGTTGATGGTCAGGTCCGAGAGGCGGACCGAGTACCAGACCTCCTGGGACCTGCCGCCGGACCAGCGTTCGGTGAGGACGACCGTGGAGTGGCCGGCGCCGCTGCCCTCGTAGCGGGTCTTCCAGGAGGCGGGGGCGTTCCGGTCCTGGAAGACGGGGTCTGCGTCGTGCTTGAGGGCCCAGGCGTCGAGGCGTTTGTCCAGGTCGGGGGCGAGGTAGCGGGCGCGCACCTGGGCGGGGGTCGAGTGGCTCTTGTGGAGCACGGCCTGGCGGTAGTCGCGGAAGAAGTCGTTGACGCGGGCCTGGGCCCTCGACTGCTGCGCCGCCGTGGCAGCCGCGGAGGCGGGCGGGGAGAGCGGGCCGACGGTCAGCAACGTGGCGGCGGCGACGGCCGCGGCGGCGGCGGCGCAAAGCCTCGTACGGTTCGGCATATTCATGACGTAAGCACGTACCCATAAATCCACACATCACTCACTTGGGTGAGCGGCTGGGTGAGGGGCAGCGGGTGCGCGAAGATCACCTCCTCCGATCGGATCATCTGAAGTCGACTAAAGTCGGATTCCTTACCGCTGGTTGTGGGGCCAGTACGGGGTCCGGGGCGCCGGGGCGTCCCGAGGGGAGGGCATGTTTCCGCATGAGTCGTCGCTCCAATGGACTGATGGGCATCTGGGCCGAGGCACAGCGTCAGCAGCAGCGCGAACGTGAGGCCGCGCACCGGGAACGGATACAGGCCCAGCGCGAGCAGGAGCGGCAGCAGCGGGCGTACGAGCGCGAGACCGCGCGGCTCGACCGGGAGCAGCGCGCGGCGTACCGCCAGCGGCGCGAGGCCGAGGCCCTGCGCCGTACGGAGGAGCTGGAGGGCCGGGTCGCGGAGCTGACCGGGCTGCTGGCGGCCGGGTGCGCCGCCCCGGCGTTCACCCCGGCGGCGCTGCGCAGACCCGAGGAGGTCGACCCCTTCCAGCCGGGGCACCTGGCGCACCCGGTGGCCATGCCCGACCCCGGTCAGTACCGCTTCGCGCGCCAGCAGTTCGAGCGCGACTGGCAAGCTGCCCAGGCGGCCGAGGCGCAGCGGCAGCAGCAGCTGGCCGCGTACCGGCAGCAGTACGACCAGTGGGCCGCCGGACAGCTGGCTGAGATACGCCGCTACAACGCGGGCGTCGCGGAGATGACCGAGGCACTGCGCGAGCGCGACCCGGACGCGGTCGTCGACTACTTCTCCGCCGCGCTCTACGCCTCCTCCGCCTGGCCGCAGGAGTTCCCGCACCAGATCGCCGCCGCGTACGACCCGGGCGCGCGGCAGTTGGTGCTGACGACGGAGCTGCCGGGCTACGACATCGTGCCGGAGGCGAAGGCCGTGCGGTACATGCCGACCGCCGACCAGGACAAGGAGACGGCCCGCCCGGCCGCCCAACGCCGCGCCCTCTACCGGGATGTCCTTGCGCAGTGCCTGCTGCTGACGGTGCGTGAGCTGTTCGCCGCCGACGGGTTCGGGGCGCTCGAATCCGTGGCGCTCAACGGCTTCGTCGACGACCACGACCCGGTCACCGGGCGGCGGGCGCAGATCGTGCTGGCCACGGTCGCCGTGTCGCGGCAGGTCTTCGAGGGGCTGCACCTGGCGCAGGTCAGCGCGGTCGACTGCCTCGTGGACGGGCTGGGCGGCCAGCTGTCCGCCCGCCCGGACCAGCTGGCGGCGGTGCGTCCGGGGCGGATGCCCGACGAGGTCGGCCGGAGCGTGGTGTCGCACGGCGGCGGTGACGACCCGGACCTCTTCGAGATGGACCCGATCGAGTTCGAGGAGCTGGTCGCCCAGCTGTTCCGGGCCCGGGGCATGCGGGCCGTGATGACGACGCGCTCCAACGACGGCGGCGTGGACGTCGAGGCCCTGGACCCGGACCCGATCAGCGGCGGCCGGATCATCGTGCAGGTGAAGCGGTACCGCAAGACAGTGCCGCCGACGGCGGTGCGCGATCTGTACGGGACGGTGCAGGGCGCGGGCGCGAACAAGGGGGTGCTGGTGACGACGTCGGGCTTCGGCCCCGGTTCGTACACCTTCGCCAACGGGAAGCCGCTGACCCTGGTGTCCGGCGAGGAGCTCGTCGGCCTGCTCGGCCGGCACGGGCTGCGCGGG
This sequence comes from Streptomyces sp. NPDC001407, assembly GCF_042895325.1. Taxonomy (NCBI): domain Bacteria; kingdom Bacillati; phylum Actinomycetota; class Actinomycetes; order Kitasatosporales; family Streptomycetaceae; genus Streptomyces; species Streptomyces sp. NPDC001407. Next base: position 116,690 of record NZ_JBIAWF010000022.1, on the reverse strand, counting down.
CGGCTGGGCGGCGGTCCGGGCACGTCGGCGGCGGCCGCGCGCCGGTCCGTGGACCCCGAGCCCGCCCCCGAGCCGGAACCGGCGGCCGGTGATCACAACGTCCTGGGCATGTCGTGGTCCGGCCGGGTCGCCCTGGACGTGTGCGCGCTCGTCTGCCAGGGCACGCGGGTGCTCAGCGACGATCACTTCGTCTTCTTCAACAACCCGGCCACCCCCGACGGCTCCGTGCGCGCGGTGTCCCCCTCCGCCGGGGACAAGGCGGCGGTCCGGGTCGCCTTCGAGGCACTGCCCCGGGAGGCGGACCGCCTGGTGCTGGTCGCCGCGGTGGACCCGCAGGCCAACCCCGAGGCGGACCTCTCGGAATTCACGGACGCGCGGATCCGGCTGTCCGATGCGGTGGGTACGGAGCTGGGGCAGCTGGAGGTCTCGGACGGGCGGCCCGGTGAGACGGCGCTGGTCCTCGGCTCTTTCCGCCGCCGGGCGAACGGGGACTGGGATTTCGTGCTCGGGGGCCAGGGGTATCGGGGTGGGCTGGAGGAGCTTGTTCAGGGGTTCGGGATAGAGGTGGCTTGAGGGGGGTGGTCGGGTGCGGGTCACTTGCGCCTGCGGCGCGTTGTTCCCCAACCCCGCTCCTTCCCGACTGGGGCACGGGCCCCAGACCCCCGGGTGCGGGCGGGTGAGCGCCTACGGCGGGCTTGTTCCCCACCCCGCCCCTTCCCGGCTGCATCTCATGTGCGGCTCCGCCGCGTGGGGGGCGCTGCCCCAGCCCCCTGGCTGCGGGCGGGTGGGCGCCTGCGGCGGGCTTTTTCCCCTACCCCGCCCCTTCCCGAAACTGGGGGCAAGCCCCCAGACCCCCGAAGCACGCTTCGCGCGTTGTCCTCAAACTCCCCCAGCTACCTCCCCCAGACTCCGTCCGGGGGTGCCCCCAGAGGTGCCCCCAACGGGCTGAAAAGAATGGCGCGCCCCGGAACTGGGGCTCCGCCCCAGACCCCGAACCTGCACGCCCGTTGCCTCCCCCAGACTCCGTCCGGGGGTGCCCCCAGCGGGCTGAAAGAAGAGAACGGCGCGCCCCACGACCCGATGTCGCTCTCCGGTGGGAGGGGGTGGGGTCGGAGGGTGGGGTTCTGGAACGCGGTGCGACTTCACAGCACCCAACACGCCTCACAGCAACCGCACCGCGTTCCAGGTCCCCAGCCCGGAGGCCCCACCCCCGGCACCCACCACCACCCAAGCCCGGCCGGCGCTTGAGGCCGCCCGCCGCAGGCGCGAACCGACCCGCACAAGACATCGGACCTGCACCCAGAACCGCCCCCGCACCCAGCGGAAAACGCACCCACCACAAACCCAGCCCGGCCGGCGATTGAGGCCACCCGCCGCAGGCGGCAACGGACCCGCACCCAAAAACCGCCCCCGCACCCAGCGGAAAGCGCAGGCGCACACAACCCGCACAAGACCACGGCCGAACCCCACTTATCCACAGTCACCCATCCGGGTAAGCCAACCCTCGTAGACTTCAAAAATGGCCGCTCCCACTGAGACCGCTCGTCCCGCCGACCCCACCGACCCCGCCAACCCCAGCGACGCCCTGCGCTGCCTCCAGCGCGTCTTCGGCTATGACGCGTTCCGAGGCGACCAGGAAGAGATCATCGAGCACGTCGTCGCAGGTGGGGACAGCCTCGTGCTCATGCCCACCGGTGGCGGCAAGTCGCTCTGCTATCAGATCCCGGCGCTCGTGCGGCCCGGTGTGGGTGTGGTGATCTCGCCACTGATCGCGCTCATGCAGGACCAGGTGGACGCGCTGCGCGCGCTCGGGGTCCGGGCGGGGTTCCTGAATTCGACGCAGGATCTCGACGAGCGGCGGACGGTCGAGGCGGAGTTCCTGGCGGGCGAGATCGACCTGCTCTATCTGGCACCGGAGCGGCTCCGGGTCGAGGCCACGCTGCGGCTGCTGGACCGCGGCAAGATCTCCCTCTTCGCCATCGACGAGGCGCACTGCGTGGCGCAGTGGGGCCACGACTTCCGGCCGGACTATCTGGCGCTGTCCCAGCTCCACGAGCGCTGGCCGGACGTCCCGCGCATCGCGCTGACCGCGACCGCCACGGAGGCCACGCACGCGGAGATCGCGGGGCGGCTGAAGCTCCAGGACGCCCGGCACTTCGTGGCGAGCTTCGACCGGCCGAACATCCAGTACCGCATCGTGGCGAAGGACGACCCCAAGCGTCAGCTGCTGGAGCTGCTGCGCACCGAGCACCCGGGCGACGCGGGCGTCGTCTACTGCCTGTCCCGCAGGGGCGTCGAGGACACGGCGGCCTTCCTCGTGCAGAACGGCATCGACGCCCTGCCGTACCACGCGGGCCTCGACGCGCGGACCCGCGCCGCGAACCAGGCGCGCTTCCTCCGCGAGGACGGCGTGGTCGTGGTGGCCACGATCGCCTTCGGCATGGGCATCGACAAGCCGGACGTACGCTTTGTCGCCCACCTCGACCTGCCGAAGTCCGTCGAGGGGTATTACCAGGAGACCGGCCGCGCCGGGCGCGACGGCCTGCCGTCCACGGCCTGGCTGGCGTACGGGCTCCAGGACGTCGTCCAGCAGCGCAAGATGATCGACGGCTCCGAGGGTGACGACGCCCACCGCCGCCGGCTCGGCGCGCACCTCGACGCGATGCTGGCCCTGTGCGAGACGGTCGAGTGCCGCCGGGTGCAGCTGCTGGCGTATTTCGGCCAGCAGAGCACCCCCTGCGGCAACTGCGACACGTGCCTGACGCCCGCCGAGACGTGGGACGGCACCATCGCCGCCCAGAAGTTCCTCTCCGCGGTGCTGCGGCTGGCCCGGGAGCGGCGGCAGAAGTTCGGCGCGGGGCAGATCATCGACATCCTGCTGGGCAAGAAGACCGCGAAGGTCATCCAGCACGACCACGACGGCCTGACGGTCTTCGGCATCGGCACCGAGCTGAGCGTCGCGGAGTGGCGGAGCGTGGTCCGCCAGCTGCTGGCGCAGGGCCTGCTGGCCGTCGAGGGCGACTTCGGCACGCTGGTCCTCACCGACGCGAGCGCGGAGGTGCTCGGCAGGCAGCGCGAGGTGCGGCTGCGGCGCGAGCCGGCCCGCGCCGCGAAGAGCGCGTCCCGCTCGTCGTCCGGTTCGGCCAAAAAGAGCGCGCCTGTCGACCTCCCGGCGGAGCTCGTCCCCGTCTTCGAGAAACTCCGCGCCTGGCGCGCGGCCACCGCCCGCGAACTGGGCGTCCCGGCGTACGTGATCTTCCACGACGCAACGCTGCGGCAGATCGCGACGGCCGCGCCCACGTCGCTGGAGGAGCTTTCGGGAATCAGCGGGGTGGGCGAGGGCAAGCTGGCGAAGTACGGGCAGCCGATCCTTGACCTGCTGGCGGCGTCGGCCGAGTAGCTGGGGCTGTTTTTGGTTCCCCAGCCCCGCCCCTTCCCGGCTGCGTCTGATATGCGGCTCCGCCGCGTGGGGGGTTCCGCCCCTGACCCCTGACCGCGCTTCGCGCGGTGTCCTCAAACTCCCCCAGCTACCTCCCCCAGACTCCGTCCGGGGGTGCCCCCAGAGGTGCCCCCAACGGGCTGAAATCAGCCCGTCCGGGGTTTGAGGACTAGCGCCGCAGGCGCTGCGCGTCAGCCGACGGACCCACACATCGGGGTCTAGGGCAGAGCCCCTACCCCACCACCGGCCGCGCCGAAATCCGCCGCTGCGCGGCAACCACCGCCGCCCCGAACCGCGCATCCGGCCGCAGCGCGTACTCCCTCGCGCACGCCTCCGTGAATTTGAGGACGTGTTCGTCGCCGTGGCTCACCGCACGGGCGATGAGTTCCTCGAAGGGCGGGACGTCCGCCTCCGCCGCGTCCCGGGCCACTGACGCCTCGCCGCCGCGGTCGCCGGTGAAGGCGAGCAGCAGGGCGGTGTGCACGTGCCAGAGCGCGGCGAGCGAGGGCTCGTGGAGCTCGTCGGGCAGGTGGGGCAGTACGAGGCGTACGGCGGCGGGCGCGGTGACGCCGTGCACGAGGGGGACCGCCGGGAGCTCCGGATGGGCGAGGTAGACCCCGGCGAACTCGGTGGTCATCTCGCTGAGCAGCCACTGCGTACGCGCGGGAGCGAGGGCGTCGAGGGCGTCGGCGTAGCCGGGGAGCGTGTCCACGACGGCCAGTCGCCGCGCGGCGACCCCGGGCACGAATTCGCCGGTGTGCGGGGTGCGGGGCAGGGCGGCGACGGCCCCCGCGAGGTCCTGCGTACCGCGCATCCGCACCTCGCCGGGCAGGTGGGCGAACCGGGCCGCCCAGTAGGCCAGGCCCCGGGCCAGCTCGGTGAGCTGGCCGGGAGTGGGCTGCGGCGCGGCGGCGAGGGAGCGTACGGCGTGGGCGGTGCGGATCACACCGTGGGTGAGGCCCGCGAGCAGTCCGGGCAGCAGCCGGGGCCACCAGCGGGCGAGCACCTCGCGCCAGGGGGCGTCGGCGAGTTCGCGGGCGAAGAGGACCTCCCAGTCGCCCGCGCGGGAGAAGTCCCCGAGGGCCGGGCGCCAGGAGGTGGCCTCGGCCGGGTCGAGCGCGAAGCGCGGCGCGGGCACCTCGTGGTGGGGCATGACGGTGCGGTAGCCCTCGACCCACGCGGCGACCTCGTCGCCGTGGCCGAGCACGGCGAGTGCCTCGGCGCCCATGGGGCCGTGGTTGGCGAGGTCGCCCTGGGCCCCGCGTTCGTAACCGAGGTCGTGCATGCGCTCCAGCGCGTCGTTGACCGCGTCCTGGTAACCGATGGACGGCATGGTGGAGCCCCCTGTCCAGAAGTTCGGATTTCCGAATGGTTTGGATTTACGAAGCATCTACAATCGCAGTATGCCGCACGCCGCCGAATCCGGGAAACACCGGCTCCCCACACCCGAGGAGACCGAGGCCATCGGCCTGGTCCCCCTGCTGGCGCCCTACATCCGCCAGGCGACCGCCGAGATGCCCGACGAGCTGCGCACGGTCTTCGAGACCCACAACCTCACCGCGCGGCACGGCGCCGTGCTGCCGCAGCTGATCGCCGAACAGCCGCTGGCCGTGAGCGAGCTGGCCCAGCGGCTGAGGCTGTCGCTGTCGACCACGAGCGAGCTGGTCGGCGCGCTCGACCGGGCCGGGCTGGTCGAGCGCCGCGAGGACCCCGCGAACCGGCGCCGCACGCTGGTCGCCGTCGCGGAGCACCGGCTGCCGGTGGTCGAGGCGTTCATCGCCACGCGCTCCCGGCCGCTGCTGCGCGCGCTCGACAGCCTGTCGCCGCGCGACCGCGCGGGCTTCATCGCAGGACTGACCGCATGGGCGCGAGAGGTGCGGGACCGGCCGGCCGGGCGCGAGGGAAAGGCTCCCGCACCGAAGTGAGGTGCGCGTAGACGACGACGTTGCCCAGATACGCGTGCGCGTCCGTGTCGAAGCCGCCACCACAGGTGATCAGCCTCAACTCGGCCCGGGCGGAGGGTCCGTAGACCTTCTCGGACGGGAAGTCGTCGTTGCTGTACACCTCGATCGCGTCGATCGTGAAGACCGCCGTCCGGCCGTCGGCGCGGGCGACCTCCACGGCCTGCCCCTTCTTCAGGGCGCCCAGGCTGTAGAAGACGGCGGGGCCGGCGGCCGTGTCGACATGCCCGGCGACGATCGCGGTCCCGGGCGCTCCGGGCGTGGTGCCGCCCGCGTACCAGCCGGCGAGGTCGCGGTCGTCGTCCGGCGGACTGGCGAGGCCGCCGTCCGGCAGCAGCGAAAGGGGCCACGTCGGGGCGTCGACCTGGATATCCGGGATGCGGATCCGCGTCGGCGGCGAGGGCGGCAGCGGCGGCACGCTGGGGCCCATGCGGGGTACGGGGGCGCCGGGGCGGTACGGGGCGAACGCCTGGGCGGCGGACGGCTGCGGGGGCGGGCCCTGGGTTCCCGCGCCGTGCCGGATCAGCCAGCTGCCGATGCACAGGGCGATGGCGAGTGCGGTGGCGACGATCGCCTTGCGGCGGGCTTCCGCGGCGGGTGTACGGGGCGGGGGTGCGGTCGCTGCGCGGGCTTGCCGGGATCGTTCGGCGCGGGCGGTGCGGGCTCGGGCGTGGCGGGTCTTCCGCGTCTCGCCCATCGTGGCCTCCGCGTCGCTTTTCCGGGTGCGGGTTGCTTGCGCCTGCGGCGGGCTTTGTTCCCCTACCCCGCCCCTTCCCGAAACTGGGGCTCGTGCCCCAGACCCCCGACTGCGGGTCCGTTGCCGCCTGCGGCGTGAGCGCCCTTCGGGCGCGTCCTCAAACGCCGGACGGGCTGATTGGTGCGGACCGTAGCCAACACATCCAGCCCGTTGGGGGCACCTCTGGGGGCACCCCCGGACGGAGTCTGGGGGAGGTAGCTGGGGGAGTTTGAGGACACCGCGCGAAGTGCGGTCAGGGGGGGCCGGGGTCTCCCCGGTTTCGGGAAGGGGCGGGGTGGGGAACAAAGCCCCGCCGCAGGCGCGAACCTCAGATCCGCCCACCCCCACGCCGCCGCAAGAACAACGTTCCCCCCACCGTCGCCGTCGCCAGAAGAGCCGCTCCGGCCATGATCTCCGTCAGGCCCGAGTTCTCGCTCGTGGAGCCGACGCCCGTCTTCACGCCGCCCTTCGGCGGCTTCGTGGTCATCGTGCCCGCGCTCGCGCCCATGCTGGGGCTGCTGCTCATGGCATTGCCACTGCCGCTGCCACTGCCGTTGCCGCTGCCGCCTCCGCCCACCATCAAGTCCCCCGTCGCCTCCTTGCCGTTGCGGCACTTGACGCCGATGCCGTACGTGCCGGACTTCGCCTTGGCCGGGACGTTGAACTGGCCGATGACGGACTCCTTGCGGTTGTCCGGCTTCAGGGCGAAGGAGGCCGGGCCGCCGACCGCGCTGGCGTCGCCCGTGCCCGAGCCGTCGGGGCCGCAGGCGGTGGTGTTCACCGTGACCATGCTGCCGGGCTGGGCGGGGCTGGGGCTGACCTCGAGTTTCCCGAAGTCCCCGGCGAGCGCGGGGCCGCCCGCCAGCCCGAGGGCCGTCATGGTCAGAGCGGCCCCGGTGAGCACTCGTGCAGTACGCATGCTTGTCCTCCGAGAACGCGGACGCGGCACACCGATGTGCCACCGAAGGCGTGAGGAATTCCGCGCTCCTATGAAGCCGAGAAAAACCGCGTTCCGGCCCCGCCGCACCTTGACGTCACATCAGATCCGCCGCCCCCGGCGAGCCGCCCGGAAGGCGTAACGGCAGGTCACCGGGGGTGACCGTACGACGACCGGAGCAACCTCCGGCGGGCGTGGCGAACGGGTGAATCCCGCGGCGCCCGCCCGCCGCGCACGCTGCCGGTCACGCCCCGGGGCACGCGGACGCAGGTCCGGACCGCGACCACACAGAACGGTGACCCCTGGGTCACAAGGGGTCACTTCGCGCCGGGTCGCGCGTATGCTCTGCGCCCATGGGGGAGGAGACCGAGGTCCCCGTCAACGGCCATACGTTCGAGGAGACTTGGCGGGTTCGTATTTCCACGCCCGGCGGCGAGATGCTGGGCGCGGGCATCCTGGTCAGCGCGGACACCGTCCTGACCTGTGCCCATGTCATTCCCTGGGACGGCGGCCCCGAGCCCACCGCCGAGGTGGTCGCGGAGCTCGTCGGCGTGGCCGGGGCGCCGGCCGTGCGGGCGCGGGTCGCCGAGCGGTGCTGGGTGCCGGAGCTGGCGGACTCGCGGGGCGACGTGGCGCTGCTCAGGCTCGCCGAGCCGCAGGACGCCCGGCACGCGGCGCCGCTGCACCGCGTGGCGCCGTCGCCCGGCCGGGCCGTGCGGATGTGCGGCTTCCCGCGGACGAAGGGGCTGGCGGACGGGGTGTGGTTCCGGGCCACGATCGCGGGCCCGAGCGGGCCGCGCGGCGAGTGGGTGCAGCTCTTCCCGGCCACGCCGGAGGAGACGGTGCGGCCCGGTTTCAGCGGGGCGGCCGTCACCGACGCGGAGACGCACCGGGTGCTGGGCATGGTCGTCAGCCGCTACGACGACCGGAGCTCCGCGGCGCCGGACGGCAAGCTGCACCTGTCGTACATGATCCCCATCGAGACCGTCGTGCGGTACCTCCCGCTCATCGGCGACCACGTGACCGGACGGCCCGGCAACTCGCTGCCGCCGGTGCCCTCCGGGGCGCCCCGCGACCGGGAGTTCGGGCGCTGGCTGGCCCGCTGGTTCCGCGCCGCGGAGGGCATGCGCGACGTCGAGGCGATCGTCATCAAGAAGGGCGAGGCGGCCCGCGCCGCGACGCTGAGCCGGGCGGTCGCGCTGGCCGACCGCGAGGTGGTGGCCGACCCGCCCCCGCCGCTTCCCGCGCGCGCCGGAAGGGATCCGCGCGTCCCCGCGCCCCGCTCCCCCGCCCGGCCGGGCGGGGGCACCAACGGGCACGTCGTCACCCGGGCGCTGGACGACACCGTGCCGCCCGTCGGCAGCGTCGACCTCGCGCTCGAGGTGTCCGGGGAGACGGTCGCGCAGTTCGCCGAGCGGGTCGCCGACCGGCTCGGACTGCGGACCGGGAACGGCGACTCCGTGGTGGGCCGGTTCGGTGACATCCGTGCCGTGCCGCTGACGATCGTCGCGGAAGGGGTGGACTACGCGGCCGACCCCGTCGCGCTCGTCGAGTTCACCGACCTGCTCGCCGCCCGGGGCGCCCGCCTGTTGCTCGTCTTCCGCAACCCCGACTCGCAGAGCCTGGAGCTGGCGCTGAGGATGGCCGACCCGAGCAAGGACGAGATCGCCGCACGGCTCGACCGGGTGCGCGAACGGATCGAGCACATCGCCCGCCGCGAACGCACCGCGTACGACAGGGCCTCCCTGATCGCGCCCGTGCGCCCGGCGCCGCGGGAGGCGGCCGGGCTGCGCCTGGATCTGACGGGGCTGCGGCACGACCCGGAGCTGGGCAGCAGACGGTTCCTGCCGAAGCTCGCGGCGTTCGAGAGCGCGGTGGAGTCGGGGCTGCTGCGGGTCGAGGAGGCGATCGGCCGGGCGGAGGCGGCGATCGCGCGCCGCGACGAACTGCGCGGCCGGCTGGAGGCGTTCTTCGCACTGCTCGCCGCCCGCAGCCTGGAGGAGGAGCAGGCGGCGGCCCCGCTCTACCGCACGGCCCACAACCTCCTCTACCAGGCGCCCTGCGAGCTCACCGAGGCCGAGGAGGCGGTGGAGGGCTTCGCGGAGGCCGTACGGCGGCACACCCACCGCCCGCGAGGAGGCGACCGGCCATGACCGTGCCAGGAGGAGCCCGGCCACCCGACTGCGACCGCCCCGGCTGCGAGGGCTGCTCCGCCGACGGCACGGGCTTCTGCCGGGTCACCGGGCGGCGGATAGGGCCTCCGGCGCAGCGCTCCCCCGTGGAGAGCCCGCCCACCGCGGGCACCCGGCGGCGGATCGCCGCCGACCGGCTCTTCAGCGTGGAGCCCGCGGGCGACGGCCTGCTCGACCTGCCCTTCGTGCGCACCCCCTCCCCCGAGGCGCTCGTCGTGCCCGACCCCCAGGTGCCGCTCGGCGGCAAGACGTGCGGCTACGAAGGCTGCACCGCGGTCGTCGGCCGCCCGCACGCCGGCCAGCCCGCCCTCGCCACCGGCTACTGCTCCCACTGCGGGCACCCCTTCGACTTCACCCCGCGCCTCGCCGCGGGCGACCTGGTGGGCGAGCAGTACCGCGTCGTCGGCTGCCTCGCCAACGGCGGCCTGGGCTGGGTCTATCTCGCCCACGACACCCGGCTGGAGAACCACCCCGTCGCCCTCAAGGGCCTCATCCACACCGGGGATCCCGTCGCCCTCCACCTAGCCGGCGAGGAACGGCGCTCGCTCACCCGCCTCGACCACCCCGGCATCGTCCGCATCATCAACTACGTGACGCACCCGGCCCGGGGCACCGCCGAGGACGACGGGCGCACCGGCTACATCGTCATGGAGTTCGTCGGCGGCATGCAGCTGTCCCAGGTCAAGGACCGGATCGGGCGCGGGGACGGCCCGTTCGGCGGGCCGCGCGTCTTCGAGTACGTCCTCGCGTACGGCTGCCGCGTCCTCGACGCGCTCGGCCACCTGCACCGCGAGGGCCTGCTCTACTGCGACCTCAAACCCAACAACGTCATGCACCACGAGGACCGGGTCAAGCTCATCGACCTGGGCGCGGTCCGCCGGATCGGGGACCGGGACGGCACGATCCTGGGCGCCCGCGGCTTCGTCGCGCCCGAGGTCGCGCACCACCGGGCCGCCGGGCTGTCGCCGCGCTCGGACCTCTTCAGCGTGGGGATGACGCTGCGGGCGCTGTCCGACGAGGCGTCCCCCGCCGACCGCCCGCCGGGCCTGGGCGGCGAGTCCTACGAACGCGCCATCGCCCGCGCCACCGCCGAGGACCCGCGCGGCCGCTACGCCTCCGCCCGCGACATGGCCGAGCAACTGCGCGGCGTGCTGCGGGAGATCCGCGCGCTGCGCACCGGGCGCGAACACCCCGAGCCGTCCACGCTGTTCGCGCCGACGGCCGCCCTGATGGACGCCTCGCTCGGGCGCGTGCCGCCGCTGGAGCGCTGGCTGAGCGGGCCGCGACGGCCGGTACTCGACCACGGGCTGCCCGAGCCCGACCGGGTGCCGCTGGTCCTGCCGGTGCCCTATCCGGACCCGGCGGACCCGGGCGCGGCGCTGCTCGGCCAGCCGACGGCCAGCGGGCCGCGCCGGCTGATCCAGCAGCTGTACGCGTCGGACCGCAGCTCGGTGGAGATCCCGCTGCGGCAGTGCCGGGCCCATCTGGAGCTCGGCGAGCTGGAGGAGGCGGCGGAGCGGCTGGCGGCGGCCCGCTCGGTGGTCGGCGCCCCGGCCCCGTACGACTGGCGACTGAGCTGGCACCGGGGCCTGTTGCACCTGGCCCGGCGCGAACCGGCCGAGGCGGAGGCCGAGTTCGACCGGGTCTACGCCGACCTGCCGGGTGAGTACGCGCCGAAGCTGGCGCTGGGCTACTGCGCGGAGCACCGCGGGGACGCGCCCGCCGCCGAGCGCTACTACCAGGCCGTGTGGCAGCGGAACCGGTCGCAGGGCAGCGCCGCCTTCGGCCTCGCGCGGCTGCGGCTCGCCACCGGGGACCGCGGGGCCGCCGTCGAGGTGCTGGGCGGCGTGCCGGCGGTCTCCCGGCACCACGACGCCGCCCGTACGGCGTGCGTGCGGATCCTCGCCGGGCGGCTGCGCTCGGAGGGCGGGCCGCGCCTGCCGGAGGCGGCCGACCTCACGGAGGCGCTGGCGCGGCTGCCGGAGCTCTATCTCGACGAGGGCCATGCCGCGGGCCCGGCCCGCGACCGGCTGGAGGCCGAGCTGCTCGACGTGGCCCTGGACCGGGTCCGGGCGGACTCCAGGGCCGATGCCGAGCGGCGCGGCGGCACGCTCTTCGGCACGGACGACGAGGAGTTCACCATCCGCACCCGGCTCGAACAGCGGCTGCGCGGCCTCGCCCAGCAGGCCCGCACCCCGGACGGCCTCGGCGCCCTGGTCGACCTGGCCAACCGCGTCCGCCCGACGACCCGCGTCTGACCAGGGGGAGAGCGATGAACCGAGCGAACGGCGCCGCCGGTGCGGGCAGGCCCGCGCTGAGCGCGCTGATGGGCCAGAACTGGTATCTGCCGGCCGGCTCCGGCACCGTGCCGGCGCACGCGATCCTCACCGTCGAGGCCGGGGGCATGCGTCCGCTGGCCCGGCGGGCCGAGTCCGCCGAGGTCATCGTCATCGACTGCTCGGGGTCGATGAACTCGCCGAGCACGAAGATCGCGGCGGCCCGGCGGGCGGCGGCCGCGGCGGTCGACGTGCTGCGCGACGGCACCCGGTTCGCGCTCGTCGAGGGCACCGCGCAGGCCCGCGTCGTCTATCCGGGGCCCGGGCGGATGGCGGTCGCCGGACCCGACTCGCGGGCCGACGCCGCGCATGTGGCGGCCGGTCTGGTGGCTGCGGGCGGCACCGCGATCGCCAGCTGGCTGGACTGCGCGCACGGCCTGCTCGCCGCCGAGGACGCCCCGATCCGGCACGCCCTGCTGCTGACCGACGGCCGCAACGAACACGACCGGCCGGGCGAGCTGGAGCGCGTCCTGTCCGCGTGCGCGGGCCGGTTCCGGTGCGACGCGCGGGGCATCGGCGAGGCGTGGGCGGCCACGGAGCTCCGCGAGATCGCCGCCCGGCTGCACGGGGTGGCCGACGCGGTCGAGCACGACTCCGACCTGGAGGCGGAGTTCCGCACGATGATGACCAGCGCCATGGCCAAGGCCCTGCCGGACGTACGGATCCGGGTCAGCCTTCGCGACGGCAGCGAACTCCGCTTCGTCAAGCAGGTCTTCCCCACCGAGCTCGACCTGACGGCCGAGGGCGTGCGCACGGACAGCCGCACGTGGGAGTTCCCGACCGGGGCGTGGGGCGACGAGTCCCGCGACTTCCACCTGTGCGTCACGGCCGACCCGGACGGGGACCCGCCGGGCGAGGAACTCCAGCTCGCCCTGGTCACGTTGGTGGCGGCCGGCACCGACGCGGCACAGGCGCCCGTCGCCCTGCCGGACCCCTGTCAGCTGAAGGTCGTGTGGACCGACGACCGCGCCCTGTCGACCCGTATCCACCCGCGCGTCGCCCACTACGACGGGCACGCGGAGCTGGGCCGGTCCGTGGTCGCCGGGTGCGAGGCGTACGAACGCGGCGAGCCGGACGCGGCGGAGGCCGCGTGGGGGCGGGCGGTGCGCCTGGCGCACGAGCTGCGCGACGAGAAGACGCTGCGCAGACTGCAACGCCTGGTGACGGTCACCGACGCGGCCCGCGGGGAGGTCCGGGTGCGGCCCGGCCTGTCGACCGGTGACCTCAACGCGGCCTGGGTGACGGCCGATCACAGCACCCTGTGGACCGAGGAGGCCCAGCCGGCGCCGCCACCGCGGGAGGCCCCGGACCTGGTGTGCCCGCGCTGTTCCCGCCGTTCGGCGGCCGGGGCCAACGTCTGCACCGAGTGCGGGCACCGCTTCGCCCCACCGCCCGCCGGCCCGACGGCATGAGCGGCACCTCCGGCACCCGCCCGTACCTCATACGGCGCCTGGCCGCCCTTCTCGTCGGCACCCTCGTCACCTGCGCGGCCCTGCTCACCGCGTACTACGGCGTCAGCCGCAACTCCCCGGCGGTGAACGGCCGGACGACCCCGGCCGTCGTGGAGGTCGCGGCCGCCGAGACCTCGCTGAAGGCGTCGTTCGCCGCCGCGGAGGCCGCACTGACCGGGCCGACCGGGCCGGTCGAAGGGGCCGGCGAGGAGTACCGGGCCCAGCTCGACGCCGCCAGCCAGGCGCTGGAGAAGGCCACCATCAACACCGTCGCGGGCGTCGACGGCCGGCAGACCCTGCGCACGGCCTCCGGCCTCGTCTCCTCCTACGGCTATCTCATCGAACAGGCCGTCCGCAGCGGCGGCGACCCCGTGCTGCGCGACGCGTACGTGGCCGCCGCCCACTCCACGCTGACGCGCCCCCGCAGCGGCATCATCGACCGCCTCGAAGAGGTCCAGCTCGACCAGCGCGGGACGCTGGACCAACAGGTCTCGTTCGGCTGGCTGCTGACGCTCGCCTGGGCCGTGGCCCTCGTCCTGTGCGCGGGGCTTGTCTGGCTGCTGGCCGACACCCAGCGCACGCTGCGCCGCCGGTTCCGCCGCCGCGTGAACCCGGCCCTGGCGGCGGCCACGGCGCTGCTGGCCGCGCTCGCGCTGACGCTCGCCCTCTTCGCCGTCCAGATCCAGGGCAGGCTGCACGCGGCGGCCGCGCACATCGAGCACGACCGCACGCACGGCGGGATCCGCGCGGAGACCCTGCACTGGGTCAACGGCGCCTTGCGGAGCACGCAGTGGAGAGCGTCGTTCACAAGCTGCGTGGGGCTCGCGGCCGTGCTGATCGCCGCGCTGGTCATCGTCGGGCTCCAGCCGCGCATCGACGAATACCGCTTCCGGCACCCGGTCGGGGCCCGGCCCGCCGAGCACCCGATGAGCGTGGTGCTGGGCACGCGGGACCGCGGACAGCCGGTCACCGCGGCCCTGCTCGCCTTCTGGCTGGTGGCGATCGGCGCCATGGCTTACGGCGACCGGCAGGGCGAGCACCCGGGCCGGGTGACGGTGCTCGCCTCCTGGACCGGACTGGAGCAGCAGCGCTTCGAGAAGGTCCTGCGGGCCTTCGGGCGCACCCACCGCGGCATCAGCGTCAGCTATCAGGGCACCACCGCCCAGCGCGAGCTGCTGCTCTCCCGCGAGCGCACGGGCGACCCGCCCGACATCGCCATCCTGCCCAGCCGCGGCGAGGCCGCCGACTACGCCGCGCGGAACGCGCTCACGCCCCTCGACGGCGTCCTGCCGAAGAACACGCTGGACGCGTACGGCCCGCAGTGGACGTCCCGGGCGGGCGGCCGGGTCTACGCCGTACCGGTCAAGGCCGACCTGAAGAGCATCGCGTGGTACGACGCCGCCGCCCCGCCCCGGGACCTCACCGCCCTCGCCGCCGACGGCGCCCACTGGTGCGCGGGCATGGGCGGCGACGACACGTCCGGCTGGCCGGGCACCGACTGGATCGAGGACATCCTCCTCCAGCAGAGCGGCACGAAGGTCTACGAGCAGCTGGCGAACGGCGAGCTGAAGTGGGACGCCGACGTGATGGCCAGGGCCTGGCGGACCTTCGGATCCGTCTTCTCCACGGGCCCGGCGCGGACGGCGCTCGCCGGGGACTACACCCAGGGGCTCTTCCACTCCACCGGGCCCGGCGCGTGCGCGCTGGAGCACCAGGGCACCTTCATCCGCAGCGGCTACCCCAAGGACCGGCACCCCGACTTCGTCCCCAGTCCGCGGCTGCTGCCCGGCGCGGACCCGAACTCCACCGCACGCGAGGTCTCCGCGGACTACGCGGCGCTCTTCCACGACAGCCCCGCCGCGCGGGAGCTCCTGCGCTTCCTGACCACCGACGAGGCAGAGCGCGTCTGGTCCGAACCGGACAAGGACCGCCCCGGGAACCCCTTCCGGCCCTTCTTCCCCTTCACCAAGGGACGCCCCTCGGCACCCATCCCGCCCGACGAGCAACTGAACGCCCACATCGACCGGGAGCTGCGGGGGGCGGGCGCGCTGTGCCTGGACGCGTCCGACTCCATGCCGCCGCGGATGCGGTTCGCTTTCCAGCACGGCGTGCTCGACTATCTGAGCGCGCCGGGGGAGTCGAAGCTTTCGGCTGTGCTGCGGGACTTGGAGACGGTGCGCGGGGGGATCCCGCCGCGTGGGGGGCATGTCTGCGGGGGTACGTAGGGGGCCCTGCGGGCGGCTTTTTCCCCAGCCCCGCCCCTTCCCGAAACCGGGGAGACCCCGGACCCCCACCCGGCTTCGCCGGGTGTCCTCAAACGCCGGACGGGCTGAAAACCAGCCCGTTGGGGGCACCTCTGGGGGCACCCCCGGACGGAGTCTGGGGGAGGTAGCTGGGGGAGTTTGAGGACAGCGCGCGAAGCGTGCTTCGGGGGTCTGGGGGCGCAGCCCCCAGTTTCGGGAAGGGGCGGGGTGGGGAAAAAAGCAGCCCGCCGCAGGCGGTCAACGTGCCAGATTCTCCGGGCAGCCCGTCCCCCGCGGCAGCTTGTAAGGCGAGGCGATCCGATACGTGCCGGCCCGCGGAGCGTAAAGCATCGTCCAGTCGTCCTCAGGCTCCCCCGCCCGCGGCTCCTGCACCTGCTTCATCAGGCACCCGTTCACATTGACCGCCGGCTCCCCGTGCGGGCCCGGCCTGGGCGGCTGGACGGCCTTGCCGTCCTTGTCGACGACGCTCAGCCACGGGGAGTAGGGGATCCGGATGAGCACCTGGCCCGCGGACTTCACGGTGATCGTGACCTCGTTGGCCTCGACGCGGTCCACGACGGCCGGCGGGTCGGCGAGCGGGGTCGGCGCGTCGACCTCGTAGACCCGCCAGTTGTCGTCGGACCACACCTGCCGCAGATACGGCTGGCCCTTGACGACGAGCTTGGCCTCCGCCTTGGCCGCGTCGTCCGGCTCGTCGGTGGGCAGCACGACGTAGTGCACGGCCCAGCGGTCGAGCCAGGCGCGGTAGCTGGAGGGGTTGAGCAGGTCGGGCTCGTAGAAGAGCGGGTTGCGCTCGCGGTCCGCCTGCCGGTTCCAGCCGCGGGCCAGGTTGACGTACGGCGCGAGGGCCGACGCCTCGCGGTGGCTGCGGGCGGGGACGACCTCGACGCGCCCGCGGTCGGCGTCCAGCTTGTGCAGCCGGTCGACCAGCGGCGCGAGTTCCCGCGCCCAGGAGGCGGCGGGCGTGGTGTGCATGATGTCGCCGATCGCGCTGGTGGCCTGCCAGATCGTGCAGGTGAGCAGGGCGAGGACGAGCGCGGTCCAGTTCCGGGCCGAGCGCAGCAGCTCCGCGCGCGGCGGAATCTTGCGCTCCGTGAGGACGGCGACGAGCACGATCCCCCCGAAGACCATGCCGAGCCGGGAGATGTTCGTGCCGATCTGCGACGGGATCAGCCAGACCAGCAGCACGCCGAGGACGTAGAGCGCGGAGACGGTCCGCACCGTGCGCCACTGCTTGGGGACGAAGACCACCCCGAAGATCCCGCTGAGCAGCGGCAGGATCGCCGAGGGGAAGAACATCGGCTGCTGGCCGGAGAAGGGGAACAGCCAGGCGGACAGGGCGACCACCGCGACCGGCGGCAGCCCCAGCGCGTACGCGGCCGGACGGCGCTTGCCGAGCCACAGCGCGGCCGCCACTATGCCCACGAAGAGACCGGCGACCGGGCTGCCCGCGGTGGCCAGCGCGGCGGCCGCCCCGGCGAGCGCGGCCCGCCCCCACTTGTACCTGCCCTCGGTGCGCCAGCGCACGGGCCACGCGAAGATGGCGGCCACGGCCGCCAGCCCGAACATCGTGCCGAGCCCGAACGTCACCCGCCCGGAGATCGCGTTGCAGGTCAGCGCGAGCGCGCCGTAGAGCGCGGGCCACAGGGGGCGCCGCACGGCGCGGCTGCGCACCAGCAGGAGGGCGATCAGCCCGGCGGACACCGTGCCCGCGATCATCATGGTCGGCCGGACGCCGAGCTGGGCCATCAGATACGGCGAGATCGCGCTGTACGAGACGGGGTGCATCCCGCCGTACCAGGAGAGGTTGTACGCCGAGGACGGGTGCTGGAGCGCGAACTCCGCCCAGGCGTCCTGGGCGGCCAGGTCCCCGCCGCTGTTGGCGAAGACCAGGATCCACAGGATGTGCAGCAGCGCGGCCACGAGGAGCGTGGCGAGCACCGGACGCCCGGCGAGGGTGCGGGCGGCGTGCAGCAGGCGCTCCCGCACGCTCCCGCCGCCCTGCGGCGGGTGGTCGGGTACCCGTATCCGGGAGGGGGTGTCCTTCTTGCCGGACGGCTCCTCCGGTTTCCCGGCGCGCGTCGGCCCCACGGTGGTCACTGCTGCTCTCCCCGTCTCCCCCGAGGTCTGTCCCCCATCTTCACGCTGTCCCGGTTGCCACGGGTAGCGGCACGGCCTTCCGGCCGTACTCAAACCCTCGCGACGCTAGCACGCCGGGCAGATCCGCCCTTCACCGAGAAACGGCTCCTGGTCCGTACGCACTCGTACGGACCAGGAGCCTTGTGTCCGGTCTGCCGGGCGGCTCAGCCCAGGCGGGTCAGCTTCGCCCCGAAGCCGGGCTCCGCCAGGTCCTTCTGGAGGGCCACCGGCACCTTCATCGCGCCCGGGCCGCTGCCCACGGTCAGCTCGCCGACCTCGGTGCCCGCCTTCGCGCTGTGCGGCACGGGCTTGCCGCCCTTGCCGACGACGAGCTTCGCGGTCATGCCGGGCCAGCCGACACCGGTGAGGTCCCGGGTGGCGACGACCGGCGTCTTCCCGCCCAGACCGTCGTCGACGTAGCCGACGACGTCGCCCTTGCTGACGAGCTTCGCCGAGGTCAGCGCGTTCTGCACGTCCTCGATCATCTTGTAGCTGACCCTCTTGACCAGCTTCAGGCTCATCTCGGCGTTGACGTCGGGACCGCCCTTGAAGTGCTGGGCCATCGTGACGCCGAGGATCAGGTTCTCCTTGCCGTTGATGGTCCGCTTGGCGGCCCACATCAGCGTGCCGCCCGCCGGGGTGGAGGAGCCCGTCTTGATGCCGAGGCCGCCCGGCTTGATCAGCAGCTCGTCGTTGTTGTTGTTCAGGTGCTGACCACCGGCGACGTTGGTGTTGGGCTTGCCCACGATCTCCCGGAAGACGTCGTCCTTCATGACCTCCTCGGCCAGCTTCAGCTGGTCGACGGCCGTGCTCTTGGTCGTCTCGTCCAGGCCGCTGGGGTCGGTGTAGGTCGTGTGGGTCATGCCCAGCGACTTCGCGGCGTCGTTCATCTTCGCGACGAACGCCTCCTTGGACTGGGCGTCCCAGCGGGCCAGCAGACGGGCCGCGTTGTTGCCGGAGGGGATGAGCAGCATCTGGAGCAGGTCGTACTCCGAGACCTTCTCGCCCTGCTTCAGGGTCACCAGCGACTCGTCCTTGGCGTGCGAGTCCTGCTCCGCCTGCGCGTCGACCGTGATGTCGGGACCCTTGTCGCCCTTCTTGAGCGGGTGGCCCTTGAGGATCACGTACGCGGTCATCACCTTGGCGACGCTCGCGGTCGGCGTGGGCGTCTCGTCGCCGTACGTGCCCAGGCTGCCGACGCCCGCGACCTTGGCCGCGGCCTGGCCCTGGTCGGGCCACGGCATGGCGAACTTCGGGCCCTGGAAGGTGTACGTGGCCTTCGCGGAGGCCGTCGTCAGCGTCGGGTCCGGCAGCGGGCGGAACGCCTGCACCACGCAGAAGATGATCGCCAGCAGCGCCACGATCGGCGTGTAGATCTTCACCCGGCGCAGCGTGCTGCGGACCGGGGTCGGCGGGGGCGGCGGCGTGTTGGTCAGCTGCGCGAGGAGGTCCAGCGGCGCGGCGGGCTGTGCGGGCGCCTCGTCCGCCGCGGGCTTCGGCGGCACCGGCTCCTGGGGCTTCGCCGCCGCCTTCGGCCTGTCCTTCGGCGGGGCGGCGGGCGGTGTGACCGTGACGGGTATGGCCGGCTTCTCGCCGGACTTCGCGGGCGCGCCGTCGAGGGACTTCAGCGGCACGAACTGGCTGGTGCGCTCGGAGTCCGACTCGGCCTCGCGCCTGGCGGGCGCGTCAGGTGCCTTGGGCGCCTTCGGCGCCTTGATCAGCGCGGTGGGCTGGTCGTCGGAGCCGGCCTTGGCGGGGGTCTTCGCGGGGGCAGCCTTCGCGGGCGCTTCGGGAGCCTTGATGAGCGCGGTCGGCTGATCGTCGGAGGCGGGCTCGGCGGGGGCCTTGACCGCGCCGAAGACGGCGGTGGGCTGGTCGGCGGCGGGCTTCTCCGCACCGTCCTCGGACTTCTTCGCCGCGCCGTCGGTCACCCGGACCCAGGAGGGCTTCTGGGCGCCGTCGCCGGAGCCCTTGCCGGAAGCTTCGGCGGACTTGCCGGTGCCGGCCTTGTCTGCGCTCGGCTTGTCGCCGTTGGGCTTGTCCGTGTCGGCCTTGGGGCGCAGGGTGCCGAAGACGGCGGTGGCGCGGTCGGCGGCGGGCTTGCCGTCGTCGGACTTCGCCTTGCCGGACTTTTCGGCGTCGGACTTTTCTGCGTCGGACTTCTCGGCGTCGGGCTTCGGGCGCACGGCGCCGAACACGGCCGTGGCGCGGTCGGCGGCAGGCTTGCCGGAACCATTCGCCGGCTTGTCGCCGCCGGACTTCTCGGCGCCTTCAGCCTTCTCGGCGCCGTCCTTCGCCTCGTCGCCCTTCGCCTTCGGGCGCAGCGTGCCGAAGACGGCGGTGGCGCGGTCCGCGGCGGGCTCGGGCTTCTTGTCGCCGTCCGCGGCGTCGGCCGCACCGGCGGCGCCGTCCGCCTCGTCCGCGCCGTCGGCGGCCGCGTCGGCCACCCATGCCGCGACGGCGGCCTTCAGGCGCGCGTCGCCGCCGCGCACGGCCGCCTTGCCCGCGTCCTCACCCGGCGAAACGGGCGGCTTTTCGTCGGAATCCGCGCGCTCGGGGGTTTCCGCGGACTTCGAAGGCCGCGCCTCGGACGCGGCGGGGGTTTCCGATTCCCGGAAAACCCCCAGCCGCGGGTCGCGCTCGCCGCCAGTCGTCTCCCCCGACGACTTCCGCTGCTCCGACTTGTCGGGGGACTCGCCCGCCACCGATGCCTCCTCGAATTCCCACGCCATAACACGCCATACACGCCATACACGGCCGTCACGGGGCGCAACTGCCCCGCCCCGGACGTTCACAACGCTTACCAGTGTCCTTCGTCGCCACCTCGCCACCGCGCAACCGCACCGTCAAAGGGCTTCGACTGGCCTCACCGACGTGCTAGACGAGACGACATACCTACCGGTTCCCACCCGAAGCCACCACGCACTCTCGACAGACCAATGTGAGAGGGGTCACCCTGTCACTCATCCACGCGGGGAGGCATGGATGGGCAGGAGCCGCAGAACAATTCCGGAGGAGCTTCTGCTGCTCGCCTTGGACCCGGCCACGGGTACCACGGCGCAGCCGCAGTCGCTCGACCTCGGTCTCGCCGGGGCGCAGCTCGTCGAGCTGGCTCTGGCCGGACGGATAGCCCCAGACGGGGATCGTATCGCCGTGGTGATGCCACGGCCGACAGGAGATCCGACCCTGGACTCCGCACTGGAGCTGCTGCGCCGTCGCGGCAGCCCGGTCCGCGCCGTCCACTGGATCGGCGGGCCCCGGCTGGGGCTGCGTCAGACGTATCTCACGCACCTGGAGCGGTGCGGCATGGTGCATGCCGTGGCGGGCCAGATGTGCGGGGTACTGCCGACGACCCGCTATCAGGCCACGGACACGGCCATCAGCCGGGAGATCAGGGCCCGGCTGGACAGCGCGATCCGCACCGGCGTCCCGCCGGACCCGCGGACCGCGGCGCTGGCCGCGCTGGCCCACGCGGTGGGTCTGGGCAAGCACCTCTATCCCGGAAACGAAGGGCGGTCGTCCCGCTCCCGGCTCCGGGATCTGATCAGGCACGACCCGATGGGCGGGCTCGTGGCCCACGCCGTCATGGACGTGCAGAACGGCGTCGCGGCCCAGCCGCGGCGACAGCCGGCCGCGGCCGGCGGCAGCAATGGCTCCGGGCGCCGCACGACGTCCGTCCGGGCCGCGGTGGAGCCCTCCGGGGCCTCCGCTCAGCAGGTGGCGCACGGGGCGGGCGTGATGGCCCGCGCGGGTGCTTCCTGATCCGGTCCCCCAGCCGGTGAACCGACAAGCCGCCAGGCAGTCCGGCATCGCGGCGATGCCGCGGCCGGCACCGCCGGCGGCCCCGGCAACACCCTCGGCACGACCCGCAGTACGAGCTTCGGCACATTTCTGACACACCCTCAGCTCCACCGACCGCACCGCAGTCCTCCGGCCCGGTTCGGGAGCCGCGGAACCGCGCGGGGTGGTGGGCCTGTCGCCCGGGACGGCGGCACGGTCCGCCGCCCCGCGCGCGCATCTGCCGTCTCACCGCGCCGCCGCACGTCACGGCCCTTGCCGCGGGTCACCGCCGGTGGACCCTGTGTAGGCCATTTTCCAGCGCCGCCCCGGCCAGTGGTGGCAGGCTGCGAGGTCAGGAGACAGAGCATGACGGAGCCGGAGGTGCGTCCCGTGGCGTCCAGTGTCAATCCCACCGTTAGGCGACGCCGCTTGGGGCAGGAGCTGCGCAAGCTCCGCGAACTCAAGGGCATGACAGCCGAGGAAGTGGCCGAGCGGCTACTTGTCTCGCAGTCGAAGATCAGCAGGCTGGAGAACGGCCGACGGAGCATCAGCCAGCGTGACGTCCGCGACCTGTGCGGGGTGTACGGGGTCGAGGACCACCGCATCGTCGATTCGCTGATGCAGATGGCGAAGGAGTCGCGCCAGCAAGGCTGGTGGCACGCCTTCGGCGACATCCCCTACAGCGTCTACATCGGCCTGGAGACCGACGCCGCCTCGCTGCGGGTGTACGAGGCTTCGCTGGTCCCGGGCCTGTTGCAGACCCCCAACTACGCGAGCGCGGTGACGGAAGGCTCCTGGCCGGAGGCCACGGCGGCCGACATCGAGCGCCGCGTGCAGGTCCGCATGCGACGGCAGGAGCGCATCACCGACCCCGACAACCCGCTGCGCCTGTGGGCCGTCATCGACGAGTCCGCGCTGCGCCGGATCGTGGGCAGCCGCGCCATCATGCAGGAACAGATGCGCAAACTGGTCGAGTTCAGCATGGAGCCGCACATCACCGTGCAGGTGCTGCCGTACGACGTGGGCGCGCACCCGGGGATGTACGGCAAGTTCTGCATCCTCGAATTCAATGACCCGCAGGACGCCAGCACCGTCTATCTGGAGGGCATCACCAGCGACCTGTATCTGGAGAAGCCGAATGATGTCCAGACCTACAGCGTGATGTATGAGCATTTGCGTATGCAGGCACTCAATGCCGAACACTCACGGCAGTTCATCGACCGGGTCGGCGAGGAGTGGGCGGCCGGCTGAGACGCGAAAGGGCCGCACGGTACACCGCACATCCTGTTTCAGGGAAGAGGCTTCCGGGATATGCCATCCGGTCGAGTGAATGGGCCATTCGTCAGCTGATGTTGGCGCGTACCGTCGGTGGCGTCGGGGAAATCCGGCTCGGCAACGGGCCTGCCACCCAGGCGATATCGACAGCGACTCACCCAAGGCATGGGAGCAATCATGGCGATCCAGCAGGGAAACACCACGTGGCGTAAGTCTTCGTACTCGCTGGCCAACGGCGACTGCGTGGAGGTCGCCTCCCCCCTCCCCCGGACCATCGCGGTTCGCGACTCCAAGGAGCCGGAGCGCGCGGCGCTGAGCTTCAGCCCGGACGCGTGGTCCGCGTTCGTGGCGACCGTCACCGACGCGGTCTGATCCATCGGCCGATCCTTCTTTTGGCAGTCCCGTGCGGAGCCCTCTCATCCTGGCGGCTGAGAGGGCTCGGCCGTTTCCGGGCTCCTGTTGGTGGCGCCTGCGGCGGGCTTGTTCCCCAGCCCCGCCCCTTCCCGAACTGGGGCGCTGCCCCAGACCCCGATGTGCGGGTCCGTCGGCTGACGCGCAGCGCCTGCGGCGCTAGTCCTCAAACTCCCCCAGCTACCGCTGGGAGGTGCCCCCACGGGCTGGATTGCAGGGACCGTAGTCCGCACCATCCAGCCCGTTGGGGGCACCTCTGGGGGCACCCCCGGACGGAGTCTGGGGGAGGTAGCTGGGGGAGTTTGAGGACACCGCGCGGAGCGCGGTTGGGGGTCTGGGGCGAAGCCCCAGTTTCGGGAAGGGGCGGGGTAGGGGAAGAAAGCGCCGCAGGCGCCCACCCACCCGCAGCCGGGGGCCTGGGGCACTCGCCCCAGTGCGGGAAGGGGCGGGGCTGGGGAACAAGCCCGCCGAAGGCGCCCACCGGCCCGCAGGCCAACCCCCTACCTCGGATACCGCGTCAGCCAAGCCGACTTCGACACCGCAGGACCGTGCAAGCTCGCCCCCTGCGTCAACTCCATCGCAAAATCATCCGCCAGCTCAAGGATCGTCGCCCGCCCCTCAAGCTCCGCCACCCACCCCGCAGGCAACGCCGTCTCCCCATGCAACGCACCGAGCAGATTGCCGCACAGAGAGCCCGTCGAGTCCGAATCCCCGCCGTGGTTGACCGCGAGCAGCAGGCCGTGGCGGACGTCTTCCGCCACCAGCGCGCAGTAGACGCCCATGGCCAGCGCCTCCTCCGCCACCCAGCCCTCGCCCAGGGAGGCGACCCGTTCCGGTGACGGCATGCCCTGGCGTACCGCGCCGAGTGCCTGCTGGAGGGCGCCGCTGGTCTCCTCGTGGCCGGGGTGGGTCGCCAGGATGGCCAGTGCCCGCTGGACCGCGCCGTCCAGGCCGTCGCCGCGCGCCGCGCCGTGCACGATGACGGCGAAGGCGCCAGAGGCCAGATATCCCGACGGGTGGCCGTGCGTCTGCACGGCGCACTCGGCGGCGAGCTGGAAGACGAGTTCCGGCTCCCAGCCCACCAGCAGCCCGAAGGGTGCGGAGCGCATCACCGCCCCGCACCCCTTGGAGCCGGGGTTCTTCGGCGCCGCCAAGGTGCCCATCGTGGTGTCGGCGAGGCCGGACAGACAGGCGTTGCCGGGTGCCCGCCGCGCGTACAGCCACTCCTCGCGCGCCAGCCAGCCGGCGTCCGGCTCGCGCTCGTCGGGACCCCAGGCACGCTGGGTGGCGGCCCAGCGGAGGTGGGCGCGGTGCACGTCGGTGGGCGGGTGCCAGGCACCCGTGTCCCGCCGCACGTGGGCCCGTATCAGCCCGTCCACGGTGAAGAGCGTCATCTGGGTGTCGTCGGTGACGGCGCCACGCCGCCCGTACGCGGGCACGTAGTCGGTGACGCCCTCCGGTCCGTGGGCGGCGCGGATCGCGTCGAGGGAGTCGAACTCGATCCCCGCGCCGAGCGCGTCACCGATCGCCCCGCCGAGCAGGCAGCCGCGCACCCGGGCGCGGAAGTCCTGCTGTTCTGCCCGGCTCCACAGCGCGGGGGTCGCGCCGGCGGTCGTGGTCACGTCCTGGCCTCCTGGCGTCGCTCGGTCGCGTCGTCATCTCTGTCGCCGTCCGACACGGCTACAGCACTGTAATCGAGCCCCTCAAGGGGGCCTTCAGCCCTTGACCGGCCGGACCGTGGCCATGATCTTGTCGATCTCGGCCTCCGGCAGCGCGTCGGGCACGCCCTGGTCTGCGTAGATGACCCAGCTGTGGAACTTCCCGTCCGGCAGCTTCTCCACGATGCTCTTGGAGATCGCGGTGGCCGGAACGCACGTGCTCGGGCGGTTGGTCACGGTCACCTTGGCGGTCGCCGTCCAGCCGTCGATGCCGTTGTGCTTCCAGGGCTTGGCCTCGGACACCTCGATCTTCGGCTTGTTCGTCTTGCCGCCGTAGGCGAAGAAGCCCCAGTTGCCCGCCCAGTTCCGGGCGTTCTCCTGGATGCTCAGCGAGGGGTCGCCTCCCATGGTGCCGACCGTGGCGAGCTGGCCCTTGCCCGCCTCGCCGAGCGCCTTGGGGTTGGCGCTGGAGGCGCAGCCGCCCTCACGGAAGTGGGCGACGTCGCGCATCGTGATCTCCGGCTTGCCGGACTCGTCGACGTACGAGTTCATCGTGTCCTGCGGCAGGAGGTTCCACTTGGCGTCCTTGCCCGGCACGTCGTAGCGGAAGCGGTACTCCCTGGCGGTCTGCGTCTGCCAGCCGGCGACCATCGGCTGCGCGCCGGTGGGCGCCGGGCTGTTGTCACCCGCGGGCTTGTCGCCCTTCTTGGCGCCCGGGTCCGGAGCGATGACGCTCTGGTCCTTGTCGTCCTTCTTGGCCTCGTCGCTCTTCTTGTCGTCCTTCAGCAGGAAGAACGCGCCACCGCCGATGACGGCCAGCGCCACGACGCCGCCGACGACGGCGAGCAGGGTCTTGTTGCCGTTGCGCTGCGGCGCGGGAGCGGGCGCCTGCGGGAGCGGCTGCATGCCGTACGGGGGCTGCTGCATGCCGGGCGGCGGAGGCGGCGGCTGCATGCCCGGCGGCGGGGGCGGCGGGGTCACGGCCGGCTGTGCGAAGACGGTCGGCTGGGCGTGCAACCCGCCGCCGGGCGGCGGCACGGCGGGCTGGTCGACGGCCGTGGCCTCCGGGTGCTGCTGAGGATTGTGAGGCTGCTGTGAATTCTGAGGCCAAGACATGCGCGCCACTCTATGCAGCGCACTGTTGCTGATCTGTCGAGGCAAATCAACAGATCAGCAACGTTCGCGGGGAACCGTGTCCCTAATCCTCCAGGACCGGCAGCAATTCCGGCAGATGTCCGTCCGACCTCTCCGCGGCCGCCAGCCTTTCCGGCGGCACCTCGCCGTAGAGCGTCGTACGCGCGCGTGCCGGGCGGCCCGCCGACTCCGCTATGGCGACGAGGTCCTGGACAGAGCGGTACGAACCGTAAGAAGAGCCCGCCATCCGGGAGATGGTCTCCTCCATCAGCGTGCCGCCCAGGTCGTTCGCCCCGGAGCGCAGCATCTCCGCCGCCCCGTCCGCGCCCAGTTTGACCCAGCTCGTCTGGATGTTGGTGATGTGCGGGTGCAGCAGCACCCGGGCCATCGCCGTGACCGCCCGGTTGTCCCGCATGGTCGGGCCGGGGCGGGCGATGCCCGCGAGGTAGACGGGGGCGTTGGTGTGGATGAAGGGCAGGGTCACGAACTCCGTGAAGCCGCCCGTCTCCTGCTGGATGCGCGCGAGCGTCCGGAAGTGGCCGAGCCAGTGGCGGGGCTGGTCCACGTGTCCGTACATCATCGTGGAGGACGACCGGATGCCCACCTCGTGCGCGGTCTTCACGACGTCGATCCACGTCGCGGTGGGCAGCTTGCCCTTGGTGAGGACCCAGCGGACCTCGTCGTCGAGGATCTCGGCGGCCGTGCCGGGGATGGTGTCGAGCCCGGCCTCCTTGGCGGCGGTCAGCCACTCGCGGACGGACATGCCGGTGCGTGTCGCGCCGTTGACGACCTCCATCGGCGAGAAGGCGTGCACGTGCATGCCGGGGACGCGCTCCTTCACCGCGCGCGCGATGTCGAAGTAGGCCGTGCCCGGCAGGTCCGGGTGGATGCCGCCCTGCATGCACACCTCGACCGCGCCCACGTCCCACGCCTGCTGGGCCCGGTCGGCGACCTGCGACAGGGACAGGGTGTAGGCGTCGGCGTCCGTACGGCGCTGGGCGAACGCGCAGAAACGGCAGCCGGTGTAGCAGACGTTGGTGAAGTTGATGTTGCGCGTGACGATGTACGTGACGTCGTCACCCACCGTCGCCCGGCGCAGGTCATCCGCGATGCGGCACAGCGCGTCGAGCGCGGGGCCGTCGGCGTGCAGCAGGGCGAGCGCCTCGGAGTCCGTGAGCTTCGTGGGGTCGTCGGCGGCCTGCGACAGGGCGGCACGCACGTCGCCGTCGATGCGGGACGGCACCATGC
The DNA here is from genome assembly GCF_042895325.1 of Streptomyces sp. NPDC001407. Taxonomy (NCBI): domain Bacteria; kingdom Bacillati; phylum Actinomycetota; class Actinomycetes; order Kitasatosporales; family Streptomycetaceae; genus Streptomyces; species Streptomyces sp. NPDC001407. Next base: position 89,729 of record NZ_JBIAWF010000022.1, on the reverse strand, counting down.
CGGGGGCGGCGGCCTCGCGCAGCGCCTCCCAGTCGCCGTACACCTCGTCGAAGTCCTCGCGCCGGTCGCCGGTGCGGCCCTCGGTGTCGACGGCGCGGTGCAGGTCCGTACGGCCCGCGGCGACGAAGACGTCCTCCGGCTCCTGCCAGGGGTGGCCCTCCACCACGGCGTCCTCGCGGGCCAGGCCCGTCGCCGGGTCGGCGAGGGCGCGGACGTGCGGCAGCAGCCGGGGGTCCAGCCAGGGCTCGCCGCGCTGGACGAACTCGGGGTAGACGGCGAGACGTTCCTTCAGCCGGAAGCCCGCGGCGGCCGAGCGCTCGGCCAGCTCCTCGATCTGCGGCCAGGGGCGCTCGGGGTTGACGTGGTCGGGGGTGATCGGCGAGACGCCGCCCCAGTCGTCGATGCCCGCGCCGATGAGCCGCGCGTACTCGTCGTCCACGAGGTTGGGCGGCGCCTGGAGGCAGGCGGACGGGCCCATGATGTGCCGGGCGACGGCGACGGTGGCCACCAGGTCGTCGAGCTCCGCGTCCGGCATGCCGCGCATCGCCGTGTCCGGCTTGGCGCGGAAGTTCTGCATGATGAGTTCCTGGATGCCGTGGTAGGCGCGGGAGACGCGGCGCAGCGCGAACAGCGACTCCGCACGCTCCTCGGGCGTCTCCCCGATCCCCAGCAGCAGCCCGCTGGTGAACGGCACGGAGCTGCGGCCCGCGTCCTCCAGGGCGCGCAGGCGCACGGCCGGCTCCTTGTCGGGCGAGCCGTAGTGCGGACCGCCGGGCTCGCTCCACAGCCGCTCGGCCGTGGTCTCCAGCATCATCCCCATCGAGGGGGACACCGGCTTGAGCCGCTGGAAGTCCGTCCAGGTCATGACGCCCGGGTTGAGGTGGGGCAGCAGCCCGGTCTCCTCCAGGATGCGGATCGCCATGGCGCGGACGTACGCGATGGTGTCGTCGTACCCCTCGGCCTCCAGCCACTCACGGGCTTCCGGCCAGCGGTCCTCGGGCTTGTCGCCCAGGGTGATCAGCGCTTCCTTGCAGCCGAGCTCGGCGCCCCGGCGGGCGATGGCCAGCACCTCGTCGGGCGACATGAACATCCCGTGCCCCGCGCGGCGCAGCTTGCCCGGCACGGTGGCGAAGGTGCAGTAGTGGCATTTGTCCCGACACAGGCGGGTGAGCGGGATGAACACGCTCTTGGAGTACGTGATGACGCCCGGGCGCCCGGCGGCTTCCAGCCCGGCGTCGCGCACCCTCGCCGCCGACGCGCACAGGTCGTCGAGGTCCGCGCCTCTCGCTTGCAGCAGCACGGCCGCCTCGCCGACGTCCAGCGCCACGCCGTCACGTGCGCGCCTGAGCGCGCGGCGCATCGCGTTCGCGGTCGGTCCTGCCTGCGAGTCTTCGTGCGCACGGGAAGTCATTGTCCGAGCCTATGCGACGGGGTCGCGGGCGGTTCTGGGGCACCGTCAGTAACCCACGCGGCGGCGCCTTTGCCTGCGGGTCGGTGGCCGCCTGCGGCGGGCTTGTTCCCCACCCCGCCCCTTCCCAGCTGCGTCTGATATGCGGCTCCGCCGCGTGGGGGCTACGCGCCCCGGAACCCCGCCTCCGGGTCGGTGGCCGCCTGCGGCGGGCTTGTTCCCCACCCCGCCCCTTCCCGAAACTGGGGCGCTGCCCCAGACCCCGACGTGCGGGTCCGTTGCCTCCCCCAGCTACCTCCCCCAGACTCCGTCCGGGGGTGCCCCCAGAGGTGCCCCCAGCGGCGGGAGCGCCCTTCGGGCGCGTCCTCAAACGCCGGACGGCTGAAAGCAAAAGCATGGCGCCCCCACAACCTGATCTCGCTCTCCGGCGGGAGGGGGTGGGGTCGGAGGGTGGGGTTCTGGAACGCGGTGCGTCGTCACAGCAATCAATACGTCCAAGGGTGCCCGCACCGCGTTCCAGGTCCTCAGCCCGGAGGCCCCACCCCCGGCACCCACCACAACCCAGCCCGGCCAGCGATTGAGGCCACCCGCCGCAGGCGCACACAACCCGCACAAGACATCGGACCCGCACCCAAAAACCGCCCCCGCACCCAGCGGAAAACGCCCCCACAGGTCACAAGAAATCCGCATGCGCATCCAGCGCCCGAAGCACCTCCCCCTCCCCCGCCGACGGCAACCCCACCACAACCTCCCGCAACCCCAACTCCGCGAAATGAGCGAGCTTCCCCGCAGAAGGCCGCACCGCATACGGCACAACCTCCGGCTCACCAGGACGCCCCGCCGAAGCCCACGCCTCCCGGAGCTGCGGGATCGCGTCCCGCAGCCCGCTCCCACCCACAGGCAGCCAGCCGTCCGCGTACTCCGCGATGTGGGCGAAGAGCTTCGGGCCGGCCGCGCCGCCGAGCAGGATCCGCGGCCCGACCAGCGGCTCGCCGTTCTTCCGGGCGCGCGGCGGCCGCACCGGCTTGGGGTGCGCCCAGCTCGCGCGCACGGAGCCGAACTCGCCGTCGTAGGAAGTGGGTTCGTCCGTCCACAGCGCGCGCATCAGCGCCATCCGGTCGCGGACGAGCTCGCGCCGCCGCGCCCAGGGCACGCCGTGGTCGGCGGCCTCCTCCTTGTTCCAGCCGAAGCCGATGCCGAGGGTGAACCGGCCGCCGCTGACGTGGTCGAGCGTGGCGGCCTGCTTCGCGAGGTGGACCGGGTCGTGCTGGGCGACGAGCGCCACGCCCGTGCCGAGCGTGATCCGTTCGGTGACCGCCGCCGCCTGGCCGAGCGCCACGATCGGGTCGAGCGCGCGGCCGTACTCGCGCGGCAGCGGTCCGCCCATCGGCGCCGGGGTGTCACGGCTGACCGGGATGTGCGTGTGCTCGGGGAGGTAGAGCCCGTCGAAGCCGCGCTGCTCCAGCTCGCGCGCGAGCCGGACGGGGCTGATCGTCTCGTCGGTGAGAAAGACCGTGGTGGCAATCCGCATCCGGGGCACCTCCGTCGTGGCTGTGGCTGGCGCGGGGTGACGTGGGTCACCCCCGGGTTCCGGCTGTGGTCACCGTATGCCCAACCGGGCGCCGGCGGAGCCGACCGGGCGGCCGTGCCATGCGACTGTCGTAATCCCGCCTTCCCCGTACGGCCCTCCCGGGACCGTACGCGGGCCGCAATCCACCCGCCCGCACCCGTTCCCCCGCGCGCCACCCGGGCGTACAACGGTGTCCCTGGCGGCCCTCCCTTCCAGCCGGAGGCACAGATGCACCGACGTGAACTGCTGAGGATCACCGCGGGCGCCGCGGGCGCGCTTACGCTCGAAGGCGTGACGTTCGCCCATGCCGACGCGCGGAGCGGCGGTGAGGAGTCCCGCAAGGTCACCGGGCGGCTGCCGGCCGGTGCGCCGGACTTCGTCTATCTCCCCGTGGAGGTGCCGCGCGGTGTGCGGGAACTGGCCGTGTCGTACACCTACGACCGGCCGGCCGTCCCGCCCGGCACGCAAGGCAACGCCTGTGACATCGGCGTCTTCGACGAGCGCGGCACGGAGCTGGGCGGGCGCGGCTTCCGGGGCTGGTCGGGCGGGGCGCGCACGGAGTTCGCGATCAGCGCCGAGCGGGCGACGCCCGGCTATCTGGCGGGTCCGGTGCGGGCGGGCACCTGGCATGTGGTCCTGGGCCCCTACACCGTCGCGCCGCAGGGCCTGGCGTACGAGGTGACGGTGACCCTCCGCTACGGTCCGGCGGGCCGTACGCCGGCCCCCGTCCACCCGCCGCAGCGGGCGAAGGGGCGGGGGCGGGCGTGGTACCGCGGTGACAACCACCTGCACAGCGTCCACTCCGACGGCCTGCGCACCCCGGCCGAGATCGCCGCCGCCGCACGCGCCGCCGGGCTCGACTGGATCACGACGACCGAGCACAACACGACGTCCGCGCACGGCGCGTGGGAGGGGCTGTGGGGTGACGACCTGCTGATCCTCACCGGCGAGGAGGTCACCACCCGCAACGGTCACGTGGTCGCCCTCGCCACCGACCCCGGCGTCTTCGTCGACTGGCGCTACCGCGCCCGCGACCACGCCTTCGCCCGCTTCGCGCGCGTCATCCACCGCGCGGGCGGCCTGGTCGTCCCCGCGCATCCGCACGCGACCTGCGTCGGCTGCGGCTGGAAGTTCGGCTTCGCCGACGCCGACGCGGTGGAGGTCTGGAACGGCCCGTTCACCTCGGACGACGAGATCGCGATCGCCGAGTGGGACAACACGCTCGTCGCCTCCGTACGCGAGGGAAGACCGTGGCTGCCCGCCATGGGCAACAGCGACGCCCACCGCGAGCCGCAGGTCGTGGGCCTGCCCCAGACGGTCGTCCTCGCCGACGACCTCTCCCGCCCCGCGCTCCTGGAGGCCATCCGTTCCGGCCGCAGCTGGATCGCGGAATCCTCGGCGGTGAAGCTGTCGTTCACGGCGACGGGCGACCGGGGCGCGCACGCGGGCATCGGCGAACGGCTGCGGGTGGACGCCGCCTCGCAGGTCACGGTGCGGCTGGAGGTGGCGGGCGTGCCGGGCTGCACCGCGCGCTTCGTGACGGACCAGGGCCAGCTCTTCACGGCGCCCGTCCCGGCGGACGGCCGCGTCGAATGGCGGACGACACCGGCGTACGCGGCGTACGTACGGGCGGAGGTCCGGCACGCGTCGGGCGACATGGCGGCGATGACGAACCCCGTCTTCCTGGGACGCGAGTGATGCGGCTAGGAGGGGGACCCTTACGGGGCGTTGCCCGGCCCGGAGCACCGTGACCCCCCGAAGATGGGCCGAGCCGCCCGGCTCACCCATCACGAGGAGGAGGCGTTTCATGCGCGCTCACATCCGTAAGCCCGTCACCGCCGGTGTCCTGACCGCCGCGGTACTGCTCACCGGCGCCGGCACCGCGCGCGCCGGCGACGGCGCCCCGGGCCGGGACAGCGGAGCGGCCGGAATGATCTCGGGCCAGAACCTCCAGATCCTCAGCAACCTCCCGCACGCGTGCGAGACCGACCTCGCCACCGCCCACTTCACCCACGCGGCGGCGAGTTGCGTGAGGAGCTGAGCGGGGCGGTCACCGGCGCTTGACCTCAAGTTCGCTTGAGGTCCTACGTTCGTCCTCACCAGCAAAGATCCACAACGGGGAGGGCGACACCATGGAGTTTTCGCACAGCGACGCCGAACTGGCCAAGCAGCCGATCGGCTACTGAGCCACCGCGGCCGGCCGTGCCGTGGTCGGGAACATCCGCGCCGGACTCGCGCAGTACGGGATATCGCAGCCGCAGTGGTGGGTGCTCAACCGCAACGGCGAGACCCGAGAGGAAGCGACGTCGGTGCTGCTCCACTACGTCATGCCGGGCGACGACCTCGACGCGGAGATCGACGACCTGCTCGACCGGGGACTGATCACACTCGGCGAGGGGAACCGCATCGCCCTGACCGGCGAGGGCGAAAGGGTCCTCGCCCTGTGCACAGCCTGGCAGAGGGCCGCGCATGACCGCACCCACGACGGCATCACGGACGAGGAGTACGTCTCCACCCTCAAGGTGCTCCAGCGGATGATCCACACCGTGGGCGGCAAGGCGTGGCACCACTGAGCGGGCTCGGCGGCCGGCCGCGAACCACCCGCGGCTGACGCACGGGACTTCCGGCGGAGCGCCCAGGCAGTACCTGATCCACAGGCTGACCGCGTCCCGCGGCTGCCGCCACCGACCCATCACGCAGGCCCCTTTCGAGTGGTTGGCGTTTCTCGGATGATCCGAGCGGTGAAGACGAAGGCAGCAGCCGAGCCACCCCCGCCCGGACCCACCAGCCGCGGGCCCGGTCGGGGGCAGCGCGGCTCCTTCGCGGCCGGGGCACGGCGGGACTAGCCTGCCCGCATGCCCCTCAGCCACGAGCGCCTGTGCACCGAGATCCTCACGCAGGCACGCCTGCTGAGGTCCCGTCTCGAAGGCGCGGACCTGACCACTCCGGTGCCGTCGTGTCCCGGGTGGAACGTCGGGCAGCTCGTGCGGCATCTCGGTGGTGCGCACCGGTGGGCCGAGGCGGTCGTGCGGACACGGGCCGGCGAGGCGGTGCCCGACGGGGACTTCAGAGACCTGTCCGCCTACACCCGCGAGGACCCCGCCGTGGTCGGGCCGTGGCTCGTGGAAGGAGCCGAGCACCTGGTCGGGGCACTGCGCGACGCCGGGCCGGACGCGCGCGTGTGGACTCCGGTCCCCGGCGGGAACGCGGCCTTCTACGCGCGCCGCTTCACGCACGAGACGGCCGTCCACCGGGCCGACGCGATCCTGGCCCTCGGCGCGGAGTTCGGCATCGCCGAGGAAGTCGCCCTCGACGCCCTCGACGAGTGGATGGAACTCGGCTCACTGCCCATGCACTTCGAGGTGCACCCGTGGATGCGCGAGTTGCTCGGCCCGGGCCGGACGATCCACCTGCATGCCACCGACACCGCACCGGAGGCGGCGGCCGAGTGGCTGGTCGACCTCACCGGCGACGCCATCACCTGGCGCCGGGCGCACGAGAAGGCAGCGGTCGCCGTACGCGCCCCGCTGACCGACCTCCTGCTGATCGTCTACAAGCGCCGGCCCGCCCACACCGAAGGTGTGGAGATCCTCGGCGACGCGAGCCTGCTCGACTTCTGGCTGGAACGCGTCGGTTTCGGCTGACCATGCCGGGGCCCCAGGGCCTCCGTCGCCCACCCCGTAGCATCGAACCCCGCGTGTGATCCCAGGCCTCCGCGGGACGACTTCCGGGGAGGACAGACGTGTCGGGCGGAATCATGAACCGGCTCGCGACGAAGCGTGCCGAGCGCTCCTGGCTGCAAGGCGTCAATCTGCTGAGGCAGGGGGCCACCGCGCAAGCCGCCGGGCTCTTCGGACAGGCGGTCCGGGAGGACCCCTCGGCGGCCGATGCCTGGCTCGGCCTGCACGCGGCGGGTGAGCGCAAGGAAGAGGCGCTGGGCGCGATGGCGTACCACTCGGCGTCGTTCGGGGCCCTGCGCACGAAATACCAGAGCCCGCTGAAGTCACGCTTCCAGATCGGCGAGTTCGTCACCTTCCGCCTGGAGACCCCGCGGGACCTCTGGCTGGCGACGCAGACGGCACTCCTGGACGCGGGCTCCCTCGACGCTGCGTGGGCGGCGCTGTCGGAGGCGTACCTCGACTGCGACGAGACCCGTTTCGTCTGTACGCGCTATGCCTACCTCAAGCAGGACTGGCAGAAGGTGCTGACCTTCTCCCCCGCGATCCAGGACTCCTTCCTCCGCGACGAGAGCCAGCTCTACGTCGCGCAGGCGCTCATCCGGCAGAACGTCTGGCACGAGGCGCTGAACACCCTCGCGCCCCTGCCCCAGGCCGTGCAGAAGGGCAGCCAGTTCGACGCCGAGGCGGCGTACTGGCGGGGCCGGGCCCACGAGGGTCTGGGGGCGCACGAAGCGGCTCTCAAGAATTACCAGTACGCGTTCCGCTATTGGCCCGGGCTCTACGACGTGGCCGAACGGGCCAAGGCGGCCCCCGCAGGACCGGCTGTCGTCACGGCGCCCGCCCCGGCCGCCGCCACCGCGCCGGAGCCGGCACCCGCCACGGCGGCGGACCGCTCGCCGGACGAGGAACGCGCCGACATGCTGGCGGAGGCCCGTGCCGAACTCGACGGCATGATCGGCCTGGAGTCGGTCAAGCAGCAAGTGCGCACGCTCATCGCCCAGTTGGAGATGGCGATGCTGCGCGAGAAGGAGGGGCTCCCTTCCCGGCAGCAGTCCCAGCACTTCGTCTTCGCGGGGCCTCCCGGCACGGGCAAGACCACCGTCGCCCGCATCGTGGGAAAGATTTTCGCCGGGCTCGGCCTGCTGGAGAGCGGGCACGTCGTGGAGGCCCAACGCGTCGACCTCGTCGGCCAGCACCTCGGATCCACCGCCCTGAAGACCACGGAGGTCATCGACAGGGCGATGGACGGCGTGCTGTTCATCGACGAGGCGTACGCCCTCCACAACACCGGCTACTCCGGCGGTGACGCCTTCGGGGCAGAGGCCGTGCAGGTGCTGCTGAAGCGCGCCGAGGACGACCGCGACCGCCTGGTGGTGGTCCTGGCCGGCTACCGCGAGGAGATGGAGCAGCTGCTCGCCACCAACCCCGGCCTGCGGTCGCGCTTCACCACCCGCGTCGACTTCCCCTCGTACACCCCCGACGAGCTGCGCCGGATAGCCGGGACGATCCTTTCCGGGAGCGGTGACGAACTCTCCCCGGAGGCGGCCGACGCGCTCGACGAGACCCTGAAGCGCGCGGCCGACAGGGTCGACACCCTCGGCAACGGGCGTTTCATCCGCAACCTCTGCCAGAAGGCCACCGCCCAGCGCGACCTCCGGCTCTCGGCGGCCAGCCGGCAGGGGGCCGGACCGACCCGCCAGGACCTCGTCACCGTGACGGCACCGGACATCCTCACCGCCGCCGACGAGCTCCTGACGACGGCCCGGGAGGCACCATGAGTACGACGCGACGGCACAAGGAGACCCACCGCATGTGGAACGGCGACGCACTCGACCTCGACGCCTATCTGGCGCACCTCGGCCACGATGGCGACCGCGCGCCCACCCTCGCGACGCTGCGCGCGCTGCACCGGGCGCACGTCCTCTCCGTGCGGTGGGAGAACGTGGAGGCGGTGCTCCGCAAGAGCCGTTCGCTCGACCTGACTTCGGTCCAGGCCAGGCTGATCGGCAGCCCGCTGGGCGGCACCTGCTTCGAGCACGTCACCCTCTACGCGGCGGCCCTGGAGCGCCTCGGCTTCCGGTTCTCCGCGATCCAGGGCCGCGTCCAGATGGGCGCGACCAGCATCAGGCCGGCGACGCACGCCATGGTCGTCGTGGAGCTGGAAGGCAAGCGCTGGCTCAGCGACATCGGCTTCGGCGCGAGCCCGCTGGAGCCCATCGAGCTGACCGACGCGACGGACACGACCGACGGTGTGTGGGCGTACCGGCTGCGCCGCGAGGAGGTCACGCCCGGTGCGGACGGGTGGGCGCTCTACCAGCCCACGGACGAGGGCGACGGGTGGCTGGTCCGGCACACGTTCACGCTCGACCCGCAGTACCCCATCGACTTGCGGGTGACGAACCACTACGGCGCGAGCAGCCCGCAATCCCCCTTCAGCGACCGCCTCGTGGCGCAGCGCATCCACCCGGACCGGCGGCACATGCTGGACAACCGCACACTGACGACGACCCGTCCGGGGGTGCGACCGGAGACGCGGGAGCTGGAGCGGCATGAGGTGCCGAAGGTTCTGGCGGATGTCTTCGGGGTGGAACTACCGGTGGATGATGCGGCGTTGCTGGTGTCGAAGCTGACTTGATGCCTCAAAGGGTCAGGCTGTGCTCCCAGCGCAGGTGCGGGTTCCCGCCGATCTCATAGGTGTGCGCCTGCATGGTGACGTGCAGTCGCACTGAGTCGATCTCCGGACGGCCGGCATCCTGCCAGGTCGCGAGCGCGCTCTCGATGTCGTCCCAGAGGGCCACCGGGCCGCCCTGCCGGACCGTCCAGTCGTCACCGTGCGACGTGAGCTCCGCGAAGGACTCGCGCTCGGTGTCGAAAAGGTACACCTTCTCGGCGTCATCGTCCGGGACGAGGCGGATCAACTGGGCGCCTGGAGCGGCGAGCTGGGCGAGGAAGGCGGGCATCCACTCCTCCAGCAGCCGCGGGCTCACGGAGGTGGCGCGCTCGCTGTCCGCGTCCGCGGTCCGGGCCGTCAGATCGCCCACGTGCGGTACGACGGCCTGCGAACGGGCCGGCATGAACGACGAAGGGCCGGTGATCCGGCCCTCGGCCGTGCCGTCTCCCCGCACGGTGAGCTTGGCCAGCCCGGTCCCGTACGACCAGGAGCCGACAGTGGCCAGGATGATGCCGCCGGGCTTGGTCTGGCGGACCCACGCGTAGGGGATCCGGCGGACCGCGCAGGTGGCGATCACGCGGTCGTACGGCGCCCGCCAGGAGTGACCGAGGAGCCCGTCCCCGACGACCGTCCAGGTCGAATATCCGGCCGTCTCCAGTGCGGCGTCCGCCCGGGCCGCGACATCGGGGTCCACCTCGACGCTGGTGACGTTGTCCTCGCCGAGCCGGTGACACATCAGCGCCGTCGAGTAGCCGGTCCCGGTACCGACCTCCAGTACGGAGTGGCCGTCCTCGACGCCCAGCGCCTCGATCATGCCGATCACGGTTGCCGGGATCGCGGAGGAAGACGTCGGGAAGCCGCGGACGGTCTCGTCGGCCTGATCGGCAGTGAGGAGGCCGTCGAGCTGGGTGACCAGCGACTGGTCGCTGTAGGCGATCTCCACCCACTCCTTGGGGTCGGCCCCGAGCGCGGTGACCGGCCTCCAATGACCGTCATCAGTAGGCAGGAAGACCCCGGGCCGCAGGAACAGCTCCCGAGGCACGGCCTCGACCGACGCCCGCCACGCGGAATGGGACAGGTCACCGCTCGCCTCCAGCCGGTCGGCGAGCGCGCGGCGGTGGAGGGCCTTGCCATCGCTCAGATTGCCAGCGGTGCTTCACCGTGCGCAGCCGTTCGGTGCCCGGCGAGGCGGGTATTCACTTCGCGCGCACCGAGCCAGTCTCGTTTGACCTCCAACTCGTAGCGCTGTTCGACGAGTTCGTGGCACGCGGGGCAGGGTTCCGAGTCTCCCAGGGCGATGACGCCCGGCCCTGAGGAGCCCGCCACCGGGACGAGGCCGCGGCGCAGGCGGCGCTGCTCGTGGCGGAGGGCTTCGGCGGCTCGGCCGAGGCTTCTGACGCAGGCGATCGCGGATACGTATCCGTCGCCCGGCCCGAGCCGCAGCCGGTAGCGGGCTTCCCGCACGACCGTGAGGGCCTCCAGCCGTACGGGGTCTCCGGCGGGCCGGGCGCTCGCAGTGGCCTCGACGGCGTCGGCGGTGGCGCCGATGAAACGGCGAAGGCGAGCGGTCAGCCACGTCAGCCGGCCTGGGGGTGCGAGGAGGCGGTCCATGGCGTTGGCTTCGCGGATCACGTCCTCGATGACGGACTCGTCGGAGCGGATGGGCTTTTCGCCGAGGTGGCTGGTGTGGGGGAACGGGGGCATGGCTGTGCTCCTTGGAGAGCGATTGGGTGGTTTGCCGACGCTTCAATCAGGCTTCCGCACCGGCGACTTGATTAGCAACCGCTCCAGCAAAACGCCGCTCACATTGGCATATGACAAACCTCAGGCAAAGGTTGTCCGAGGGGATGCAGGGGGTGGAAGACTGCCAACAGGGCGGCCAGGAGTACCAACACGGCCCCTGTGGGAACCAACAGGAACGCGCCGTCGGGGTACAGACACCCGCTGACGGGGAACAGCACCAGGAGGGCTCAAGGGTGGCAGCACGACGCGGTCCGACGTTCAGAAGGCGAGAACTCGGCAAAGAGCTCCGGCGCCTGCGCGAGAAGCACGGGATCAGCGTGAAGGACGCGGCAGCTCACATCGAGGGCTCCGAGACAAAGCTCAACCGGGTCGAGACGGGACAGAACCAGCTACCACGCGTCCGCGACCTGACGGACCTGCTCGACCTGTACGGCGTCACCGACCAGGTCGACCGCGAACTGCTGCTCACGCTCCACCGGGACTCGCTCAGCAAGGACTGGTACAGGCCGTACCAGAACGTGATGCCATCGGGCACGACGATGTACGTCGGACTGGAGGCCGACGCTCGCACGATGCGCGCCTGGAACTCTCAGGTGATCTTCGGTCTTCTGCAGACCGAGGCGTACGCACGAGCCCTGTTCATGACGGCGAAGCACGTGGAGGAGAGGACGAGCGAATTCGTCGACAAATCCGTGGCGCTGCGCATGGAGCGCAAGGCCATCCTGACCGGAGAGGATCCCGTCGAACTGCGCGTGATCCTGGACGAAGCAGCTCTGCGCCGAATGATCGGCGATCCAGAGATCATGCGTGAGCAGTACGCGGAGATCGAGCGGGTCGCCGAGCTGGATCATGTGACAGTGCAGATCCTCCCGCTGGCTCTCAACACCTTCCGTGCGAGCGCGAACTTCGTTCTGCTGGATTTCGATCACAACCTCGATCCCGTTGTCATGGAAGAGGGGTCTGCGGTCATGACCGTGTCCGACAGGAAGCGCGAGGTCTGGAAGTACGACCGGAGGTTCGACGCGATGCGCGACGGAGCTCTGGCCCCGGCCCAAACGCCTGAGTTTCTGCACCGACTGACAAGAGAGATCGATGACCACTAACGCCTGCCTGACGGCCCTCGAAGTGGCTGACGAGAACTCCTGGTTCAAGTCCTCGTACAGCGGTCAAGACAACGGCGGCGGCTGCGTATCGATCGCCGCGCTCCCGGAGGACGTCGCCATCCGCGACTCGAAACAACGAAACGGCGCCGCCCTGGTCGTACCGACCGGGGCTTGGTCCTCATTCATCACCGGGGTCCGGACCGGGCGGCCCGGGCTCGGCCGTGTCTGACGCTCGCCCGGCCGCTCCGCGCGACCACGCCTGGGTCACGTCTTCCTACAGTGGCGACAACGGGGGCGGGGGATGCGTATCGATCGCCGCACTCCGCGAGTACGTCGCCATCCGCGACTCCAAACAACAAACCGGCCCCACCGCACTCGTCCCCACCGACACCTGGGCCACGTTCATACACAGCCTGAGGACCGGCCGGCTGGGCCCCCTCTGACCGGAAGCGATCTCTCACGCCCATTACCCATTCGTCAAGCGGATTACCAGACCAGAACCATCTATTGACCGCACCCTTGACATTCATCCCCGCACCCCCCACTAAGGTTTGGCTTCGCTAACCAAAGTGCCATCACGGTCGCGTCGCCGACGCCTCCGCTGCCCCGGCCGAGAGACCAGCCGGCGTCGTGCCGGGGAGGACGCCCATGTGGGACGACGCGTTTCCCAGTTTTCTGATCGGGCTCAGGGAAGGGCTCGAAGCCGGGCTCATCGTTTCCGTGCTCGTCGCCACGCTCGTGCGGGCAGGCGCGAAATCGCGGCTGCCCCAGGTGTGGACGGGAGTGCTGGGCGCGATAGCCCTGTCGCTGAGCTTCGGGGCCGTGCTCACGTTCACCGCCGCCACGCTTTCGGCCACCGCGCAGGAAGCGTTCGGCGGCACGCTCAGTGTCATCGCGGTCGCCTTCGTCACCGCGATGGTGTTCTGGATGCGGCGCTCGGCCCGCAACCTCTCCGGGGAGATCCGGGAGAAGGTCACCAGCGCGCTCGCCATGGGCACGGGGATGCTGATCATCACCTCGTTCCTGGCCGTCGGCCGGGAGGGGCTGGAGACGGCGCTGTTCCTGTGGACGACGGCGCGCGCCGCCGGTGAGTCCGCGGGGCCGATGACCGGCGCCGGTGCCGGGCTCGTCATCGCGGCGGCGCTCTGCTGGGGGCTCTACCGGCGCGTACTGAAGATCAACCTCACGAAGTTCTTCACCGCCACCGGCATCGTCCTCGTCGTCATCGCGGCGGGCGTGCTCGGGTACGGACTGCGTGATCTTCAGGAGGGCGGCGTGCTGCCCGGGAAGAGCGCGTTCGCGTTCGACCTGAGCCAGAGCATCGACGCCGGTTCCTGGTACGGCACGCTCGCGCAGGGCGTTCTCAACCTGACGCCGTCCATGACCTGGCTCCAGGTGATCGCCTACGTCGCCTACCTGACTGTGGTGATGACCCTCTTCGTACGCGGCGTCCGCACGAAGCCGGCCAAGGCGGAAAGCCCGAAGGCGGAGAAGGCCGAGAAGACCGAGAAGGCACCCAGCAGCCGCCCCGCCTGGGTCGTTCCGGCCGCCGTCGTGGCCGTGCCCGCGGTCGTCGCCGGTGCCGTCGTCGCCTTCAGCGGCTCCAAGCCGGCCGGTGACCAGACCGTCGCCGTCTCCGAGAAGGACTGCGGCAAGGGCTTCACCGCCCCCGAGCCCGGCCGCCGGACGTTCCAGATGCACAACACCGGCGACAAGGTCTCCGAGGTCTATCTCGTCGAGCCGTCGACGAACGCGGTCCACGGCGAGATCGAGGGCCTGGCCCCCGGCACCACCCGCGAGCTGGTCGCCACCGTCGGCGGCGGGGAGTACGCCTGGCGCTGCGTCCCGACCGGCGGGAAGACGGTCACCTCCACGCCCGTACGCGTCAACGGCGCCGCCGCCAAGGCCGTCGTGCCGGTCTCCGAGAAGGACCTGGCCGCGCCGCTGGCCACGTACAAGGAGTACGTGGACAAGGGCCTGGCCACCCTCACCGACCAGACCGGCAGGCTCGACCAGGACATCGAGAGCGGCGACCTCGACGCCGCCCGCAAGGACTGGCTGACCGCCCACCTCTCGTACTCCTCCCTCGGAGCGGCCTACGGCACCTTCCAGGACTTCGACAAGAAGATCAACGGGCGGACCGCCGGGCTCGCCGACGGCGTCAAGGACAAGGACTTCACCGGCTTCCACCGGCTCGAATACGGCCTGTGGCACGGGCAGTCGGCCGACGACCTGCGCGGCCCGGCGCAGCAGCTCGCCAAGGACACGGACGGTCTGCGCAAGGCGTTCCCGGACCAGGACTTCGACCCCGGCGACCTGCCGCTGCGCACGCACGAGATCCTGGAGAACACGCTCCAGTTCGAGCTGACCGGCGACGCCGACCAGGGCAGCGGCACGACGCTGGCCACCGCCGACGCCAACCTCGCGGGCACCCGTGAACTCCTGGACGTCCTGCGCCCGCTGCTCACCGCCCGCGACACCAAGCTGCTCCCCACGGTGGACGCCGATATCGCCCGCGTGCAGAAGCTGCTGGACGCCGCGCACCATGACGACCGGTGGACGCCGGTCGACAAGCTCGACGCGGGCGACCGGGCCCGGCTGAACGGGGCGACGGGGCAGCTACTGGAGGATCTCGCCCCGATCCCCGACCTCCTTGAGATCCGCAAGGCCGGCTGAACCGTGCCCACCGCCGACCGCCCCGAAGGGAAACCGCACATGACCGCCGACTCCGCCCGCCCGCAGGGCTGCCCCGGCCCCGGCCGCCGCGGCTTCGTCAAGACGGCGCTGGGGACGGGCGCGGCCGGCGTCGCCCTCGCCGGTGGCGGCTTCGCCCTCGGCCAGACCGTCGGCGCGCAGCCGGCGCGGGCCGCCGACAGCGAGGCGCCGGGGAAGACGGAATTCCACGGCGTGCACCAGGCGGGCATCACCACCCCGCAGCCCGCGGCCGCCGCCTTCATATCCTTCGACGTGATCGGCGAGAACCGCAAGGACCTCGCCGGCCTGTTCAGGACGATCACCGAGCGGGCCCGCTTCCTGACCGCGGGCGGCGCCCCCGCCGACCTCGGCGTCGGCGCGCCGCCCTCCGACAGCGGGATCCTCGGCCCGACCGTCCCCGCCGACGACCTCACCGTCACCCTCGGCGTCGGCGCGTCGCTCTTCGACGGGCGCTTCGGGCTCGCCGCCGCCAAGCCGCGCCGCCTGACGCCGATGCGCACCTTCCCCAACGACAATCTGCGCGCGGCGGAGTGCCACGGCGACCTGTCACTCCAGATATGCGCGGCCCGGCAGGACGTCGTGCTGCACGCCCTGCGTGACATCGCCCGGCACACGCGTGGCGCGATGCAGGTCAAGTGGCGCATCGACGGCTTCCAGAACGCGCCGCGCCCGACCGGCGCGCAGCGCAACCTGCTCGGCTTCAAGGACGGCATCGCCAATCCGGACACGGATTCCTCGCGCGAGATGAGCCGTCTGGTGTGGGTGACGGACCAGCTCGGGGAGCCCGCCTGGGCCGTGGGCGGCAGCTATCAGGTGATCCGGATCATCCGGATGCTCGTGGAGTTCTGGGACCGGGTCTCGCTCACCGAGCAGGAGAAGATGTTCGGCCGCCGCAAGGACACGGGCGCGCCGCTGGACGGGGCGAAGGAGACGGACAGCCCCAACTACGCCAAGGACCCCAAGGGCGAGGCCATTCCGCTCACCGCCCACATCCGCATGGCCAACCCCCGCACGGCGAAGTCCGACGACTCCCGCATCCTGCGGCGCGGTTACAACTACGACCGGGGCATCGACGCCGTCGGGAACCTCGACATGGGCCTGGCCTTCTGCTCCTACCAGCAGGACGTGAAGCGGCAGTTCGAGGCCACGCAGGAGCGGCTGATCGACGAGCCGCTCGTCGACTACATCTCGCCGACCGGCGGCGGCTACTTCTTCGCGCTGCCGGGCGTCAGGGACTCCCGGGACTGGCTGGGCAGGGCGCTGCTGGAGGGCTGACGCCCAGGGCTGCCAGGTGGCCTCGGACCGTTGCCCGACTGCGGGTCCGTTGCCGCCTGCGGCGGGAGCGTCCTGCGGTCGGCCGCGTCCTCGAGCGCCCCAGCCTTCGTCCGGGGTGCGCCCCATGGGCTGAATTGTGCGACCGCATCAGCCACATCAAGCCCGTCCGGCGTTTGAGGACACCGCCGCGCAGCGGTGGTACGGGGACAGCACAACCCGCAGTCCACTCGCGAGGTCCGCCGGGATCGGTCTAGTCCTCCACCACCAGCGCCGGCGTCGACCGCGTCAGCACCTCGCCGCGGAAGAACGCCGGGCTCCTGCGCCGCATCACCAGCATCAGCACCACACCGAGCAGCAGCAGGCCCACGCCGATCACGAACACCGACCCTACTCCCATGACCGAACTGCCGCTGCCGTACGCCGGGTTCCACATGTCGTAGAGCGTCTTGCCGAAGACGGCCGCCAGCAGCACGCCGCCCAGCAGGGGGAAGACGCCCTTGAAGAGCGCGTCGCGCGGCGAGCGGCCGAGCTCGCGGCGGAAGTACCAGGCGCAGGCGAAGGCCGTGATCGAGTAGTAGAAGCAGATCATGAGGCCGAGGGCGTAGATGGTGTCGATGAGGACGTTCTCGCTGAGGAAGCTCATGACGGCGTAGAAGGCGCCGGTGGCGGTCCCGGCGGCGACGGTCGCGCGGCCGGGCGACTTGAAGCGCGGGTGGACGCGGGCGAAGGACGGCGGCAGGGCCTGGTACGTACTCATGGCCAGGACCGTGCGGGCCACGGGCAGGAACGTCGTCTGGAGGCTGGCGGCCGCCGAGGCGAGCACCGCCACGAAGAGCAGCACGCCCAGCGCCGTGCCGAGCACGGGGTCGGCGAGGGCGGCGAAGACGTTGTCGGCGGTGCCGGGGTTGCCCAGGCCCGTGCCCTCGGTGCCCACGCCCGCGAACATCTGGGCGGCGACGGCGGTCAGCAGATACGAGCCGACCAGGACGGCCATGGAGATGAGCGCGGCACGGCCGGGTGTCTTCGCGCTGCCCTGGGTCTCCTCGTTGACCGTGAGGCACGCGTCCCAGCCCCAGAACATGAAGATCGAGAGCGAGAGCCCGGCGGTGAACGCCGCGAAGGACTCGACGGCGAAGGGGTTGAGCCAGCTCCACGAGAAGGCGATGGAGCCGGGCAGGCCGCCGGTGCGGGCCTTGACGAGCGCCATGGTCACGAAGGCGGCGAGCACGGCGAGTTGGAGGCCGACGAGCGCGTACTGCACACCCTTGGTGGCCGTCATCCCGCGATAGCTGACGGCGGTCGCGACGGCGATGAAGGCCAGACACGTCAGGACGTGGACGGGCCGGTTGCCGTCGAGGCCGGCGACGGTGCCGCTGCCGGTGATCTGCCCGAGGAGGAGATAGAAGAACGAGGTCGCGACGCCCGCGAGGTTGGACAGCACGATGATCGTCGCGATGACGAGGCCCCAGCCGCACATCCAGCCGATCCGGGGACCGAAGGCCTGCACGGTCCAGGTGAAGGACGTGCCGCAGTCGGGCACGGCCTTGTTGAGCTCGCGATAGGCGAAGGCGACCAGCAGCATCGGCAGGAAGCCGGCGAGGAAGACGGCGGGCATCTGCACGCCGACCTGGCCGACGGTCGGGCCGAGCGTCGAGGTCAGACAGTAGACGGGGGCGACCGTGGAGATCCCGATGACGGCGCTGCCGAGCAGCCCGACGGAATTCCCGCTGAGACCCTTGGCGCGCCGGTCGCCGACGCTCGTTACCGTGTCTCCGGCCCTGGGCCGTGGGGCTGTCTGAACCATGAACAGGACGTTAAGTGCTGCTGTTTCCGCAACCGGAGCCTCGCAATCCAGCGGCGCCCCCTTGAATAGGGGCCGCCTTAGGGGCAGTTGACCTGGCTTTAAAAGGCGGCCTGGTCATTACGCCAGGTAACACCAAGGAGTAACCCCCTCCCGGCCGCCCTGCGATAACCGCAGCAGTGCACGATTTGTCCCGTTTCAAAAATTTCCCGCGCTCAGCCCTTCGTGGCCACCGTCTCCGTGTCCCGCCCCGACCGCAGCACCCTCCCGGGCACCTTCCCCGTCACCACGTCGTGCCGCACGGTCTCCACGCCGTTGACCCGCACGCTCACCACCCCCACGGCCCGCGCGTCCAGCCGCGGCCCGTCGCCGGGCAGGTCGTGGACGAGCGTGGCCGGGCCCGCGTCGACGCGCTCGGGGTCGAAGAGGACGAGGTCGGCGCACCACCCCTCCGCGACCCGGCCCCGGCCGCGGAGCCCGAAGAGCCGCGCCGGATCGTCCGTGAGCATCCGTACGGCCGCCGGCAGCGGCACCAGCTTCCGGCCGCGCAGGCAGTCACCGAGGAAGCGCGTCGTGTACGGGGCTCCGCACATGCGGTCCAGGTGCGCCCCGGCGTCCGAGCCGCCGAGCAGCACGTCCTCGTGCTCCCAGGTGCGGCGGCGCAGCTCCCAGCTGTCGGGGTCGTCGTCGGTGGGCATGGGCCACAGGACCGTACGCAGCCCGTCGGCCGCGCAGATCTCCACCAGGCAGGCGAAGGGGTCCAGACCGCGCTCGGCGGCGATGTCGCGGACGACGCGGCCGGTGAGGCCGTCGTTCTCCCGCGCGTACGTGTCCCCGATGACGTACCGCCCGAAGTCGGCCAGCCGCCGGAATACCCCGGCCTCCTCGCTCCGCGCCCGGCGCAGCAGCTGGGCCCGTACGTCCGCCTTGCGCAGTTCGGCGATGCGGCGCGGCACCGGCAGGGCGAGGACCTCGCCCCAGCCGGGCAGCAGGTTGAGCGCGCAGAAGGTGCCCAGGGACATGTTCATCGGCGTGAGGATCGGCATCGTGAGCGCGACGATCCGGCCGCCCGCGCCCCGGGCCCGCTCACTCGCGGCGAGCTGCCGGGGCACGCGGGCGGGAACGGCGGCGTCGACGGTGAGGACGTTCCAGTTCAGCGGCCGCCCGGCGGTGGCCGTGAGCTCCACCAGCAGATCGGTCTCGTCGTCCGAGAAACGGTCGAGGCAGCCGGTGACGATGGCCTCCAGCTGGGTGCCCTCGTGCTCACCGACGGCCCGCGCGAACGCGATCAGCTCGTCGGGCCGCGCGTGCCGCGAGGCGACGGGCCTGCCGTCCCCGTCGGAGTGGGTGGTCGAGCGCGTGGTGGACAGCCCCCAGGCCCCCGCTTCCATGGCGTCATGGAGAACCGCGGTCATCCGCTCCAACTGCTTCCCGTCCGGCACCCCGCCGACGGCCTCGGGCCCCATCACATAGCGCCGCAGCGCGCAATGCCCCAGCATGAACCCGGCGTTGACCGCGATACGCCCCTCAAGCGCGTCCAGATAATCCCCGAACGACGACCAGCTCCAGGGCGCGCCCTGCTCCAGCGCGGTGAGCGGCATCCCTTCGACCTTGCTCATCATCCGCCGTGTGTAGTCGGCGTCTTCGGGGCGCGAGGGGTTGAGCGGCGCGAGCGTGAACCCGCAGTTGCCGCCGACGACGGTCGTCACGCCGTGGCTCATGGACGGCGTGGCGTACGGGTCCCAGAAGAGCTGCGCGTCGTAGTGCGTGTGGGGGTCCACGAAACCGGGTGCGAGCATCAGCCCGCTCGCATCCTCCTCCGTTCGCGCGCGCTCGCCTATGCGGCCGGCCAGGGCCCGTCCGGGACGGCCGATTGTCGCAATACGGCCGTCCTTTATTCCTACGTCGGCGACGTAGGGGGCGGCTCCTGTGCCGTCTACGACTGTGGCGCGGCGGATGAGATGGTCGAGCATGGTCGGTCACCTCTGTCTCTGACGGATGGCTGACGCCGGCGGCGGGCTTGTTGCACAGCCCGCCGCTATCCGCACTGGGGCACGCGCCCCAGCCCCCTGACTGCGGCGGGCTTTTTCCCCCTACCCCGCCCCTTCCCGGCTGCGTCTGCTGCGCGGCCGTGGGGCTCCGCCCCAGACCCCGAACCTGCACGCCCGTTGCCTCCCCCAGCTACCTCCCCCAGACTCCGTCCGGGGGTGCCCCCAGAGGTGCCCCCAGCGGGCTGAAGACAAAAGCATGGCGGACCCGGGCTGGCATGAGCGCCCCGGACGGGCGAAAGGAAAAGCGTGGCGCACCCCACGACCCGATGTTGCCCTCCCGGGGGAGGGGGTGGGGTCGGAGGGTGGGGTTCTGGAACGCGGTGCGACTTCACGGCACCCAATACGAGTAAGGGCGCCCGCACCGCGTTCCAGGTCCCCAGCCCGGAGGCCCCACCCCCGGCACCCACCACAGCCCAAGCCCGGCCGGCGTTTGAGGCCGCTCGCCGCAGGCGCACACAACCCGCACCCAGCGGAAAGCGCACCGCGTTCCAGGTCCCCAGCCCGGAGGCCCCACCCCCGGCACCCACCACAGCCCAAGCCCGGCCGGCGTTTGAGGCCGCCCCGCCGCAGGCGGCAACGCACCCGCACCCAAAAAGCGCCCCCGCACCCAGCGGAAAGCGCACCCACCACACACCCAGCCCGGCCGGCGTTTGAGGCCGCCCGCCGCAGGCGGCAACGCACCCGCACCCCACCGCTCAAACCCCCCGCATACGCCCAGTCCGATGCAAAGGATCCACATCAATCTTCGGAATCACATGCTCCCCGATCAACCGAATCGTCCGCAGTGTCGCCTCCCGCGGCACCCCCACCGGCAGCCCGAAGGACAACTGATCAGCCCCCGCCTGCTCCCACCGCTTGCACTGGCGGAAGACCTCGTCCGGATCGCCGCAGATCATCAACTCCTCGGCGATCAAGAGCTCGATGATCTCCTCCGTGTACTCCGGCAGCAGCTCCGGCCACCGAGGGATCCCCTCGGGACGAGGAAACGTGTCGTGATAGCGGAAAAGAAGAGACTGAAGATAGTGCAGCCCACCGCTCACCGCCGTGGCCACAGCCTCCTCGTGCGTCTCGGCGCAGATCGCCGTGGACGTCACCATCACATTGTCGTTGACGAAGGCCCCCACCGGCTCCGCCTCCTTGATGGCCGACTTGTAGGAGTCGACGACCCACTCCATGTCGGAGACCTTCTGCACACTGAACCCCAGCACGCCGAGCCCCTTGCGCGCGGCCATGGCGTACGACGACGGGGAACCGGCCGCGTACCACATGGCAGGGTGGGCGGAGCCGTACGGCTTGGGGAGGATCTTCCGGGGCGGCAGTGACCAGTGCTTTCCCTGGAAGCCCGGGTATTCGTCCTGGAGCCACATCCGGGGGAATTCGGCGATCGTCTCCTCCCAGATCTCCTTGGTGCGGTCCATGTCGGTCACGCCCGGCAGGAAGCCGAGGATCTCGTGGCTGCCCGCACCCCGCCCGGTGCCGAACTCGAAGCGGCCGCCGGAGAGATGGTCGAGCATGGCGGCCTTCTCGGCGACCTTGACGGGGTGATTGACCTGGGGCAGGGGATTGAAGATCCCGGAGCCGAGGTGGATGCGTTCGGTGGCGTGCGCGAGGTAGCCGAGGAAGACGTCGTTGGCGGAGAGGTGCGAATACTCGTCGAGGAAGTGGTGCTCGGACGCCCAGGCGTATTTGAAGCCGGACCGGTCCGCCTCGATGACGTACTCGGTCTCCTCCAGCAGCGCGTGGTGCTCGGCCTCGGGGTCGGTCCGCTGCCTGCTCGCGGGAACGTAACCCTGCACAAAGATCCCGAATTCCACGGAGGTTCACCGTCCCTAGATTTCTGACGCACCGTCAGATCCACGACTGTGGCATCGGCGGCAGGGAGCGTCAAGGGAACGTGCTCGCAGGGTGCCGACCAGGCCCCGGTCAGGAGAACAGCCGCGTTCCCGCCAGCCACCCGCCGTCCACGACGAACGGCTGCCCGGTGACGTAGGAGGAGGCGTCGGAGGTCAGGAACAGCACCATCCGGGCCACCTCCGCCGGCTGCCCGATCCGCCCCATCGGCACCACCTCGCGGTAGAGCTCCGCGGCCGCGGCCCCGGCCCGTTCGGCGTCCGCGGCGGGGTCGAGCCGGGCGGGGTTGGTCATCGCGGTGTCGATGCCGCCGGGGCAGACGGCGTTGACGCGGATCCCCTTGTCGGCCAGCTCCAGCGCGGCGACGCGGGTCATGGCCACGACGGCGGCCTTGGTGGCGGCGTAGGAGGCGACGTACGGAAGCCCCGCGAGCGCGGCGAAGGAGGCCGTGTTGACGATCGTCCCGCCACCCGCCGCCACGAGCTCGGGGATCGCGGCACGCATGCCGAGGAACGTACCGAGCTGATTGACGCGCACGACCTCCAGGAACTCCTTCTCCGGCGTGTTCACCAGCTCGTTGAAGCGCAGGATCCCGGCGTTGTTGACGAGCCCGTCGAGCTTCCCGAAGGCGCTCTTCGCGGTGGCCACGGCCCCGTCCCAGCCGGCCGCCTCGCCGACGTCGAGGTGGACGTACGCGGCCCGCTCCCGGCCGATCTCCGCGGCGACGGCCCGCCCCTCGTCGTCCAGCACGTCGGCGAGGACGACCCGCGCGCCCTCGGCGGCCAACAGGCGGGCCTCCTCGGCGCCTTGGCCGCGCGCGGCGCCCGTGACGAGGACGACCCGGCCGTTCAGTGGGGACATGGGCGTACGCCTCTCATTCCGCCAGCAGGGGGGCGATCTCGGACGCGAACCGTTCCATCTGCTCCAGCAGTTCCTCCGGCCCGCGGCTGCGGAAGCGGACCTGGATCTGGTCCGCCCCCAGCGAGCCGTACACGCGCAGCGACTCCGCCAGCGTCCCCGGCCTGCCGGATAGCGTGCGCGGGCCGACGTCCCAGCCCGGCGTGCCGATGTAGAGCGCCTCCGTGATGGCGCCGATGGCGAACGGGCCCTCGCGGCCCGCTTCGGCGCGCAGGTGACGCAGTTCGGCGACGCGCAGGGGCAGTTGCTCGCGGGAGTCCCCCTGCGAGAGCCAGCCGTCACCACGCAGCGCCGCGCGGCGCAGGGCCGCCGGGGAGGAGCCGCCGACCCAGATGGGCGGGCGCGGCGTGCGGACGGGGCGCGGGGCCTGGCCCAGGCCCCGGAAGGCGAAGCGGGAGCCGTGGAACTCGGGGAACTCCTCCGGCCCCAGGGCCGCCTTGAGGGCGTCGACGGTCTCGTCCAGGATCGCGCCGCGCCGGTGGAAGTCCACGCCCAGCGCCCGGAATTCCTCCGGTACGTGCCCGGCGCCCACGCCCAGGACCAGCCGCCCGCCCGAGAGCCGGTCGACGGTGGCGTACTGCTTCGCCAGGGCCAGCGGGTGCCGCAGCGCGGCGACGGAGACGTGGCTGAGCAGCAGGGTCCGCTCGGTGACGGCGGCGAGGTGGGCGAGGGTCGCCACCGGGTCGTACCACGTGGTGCCCATGGCGGCGGCGAGCCGCTCGGGGACGGCGACGTGGTCGCAGGTGGCGAGGTAGGTGAAGCCGAGGCGGTCGGCGGCGCGGGCGATGCCGCGGAGCTCGGCGGGCCCGGCCTCGACCTCCCAGGGCTCGGCGTAGAGGGTGCTCAGCGAGGTGACGGGCACCTGCATCCCGTAGCCGAGCCGGCCGGCGGGCAGCACGTCCAGTCCGTTCACCTCAGCCCTCCCCAGGCCGTGCTCAGCCGGCCCACAGGCCGTCCTCCGTCAGGCCGAGCAGGGAGATCGCGTTGCCCCGGACGATCGCCTCGACGACGTCGTCCGCGAGGTGTGCCATCTGCTCCCGCGCCACCTCCCGCGAGCGCGGCCAGGTCGAGTCGGAGTGCGGGTAGTCCGTCTCGTAAAGGACGTTCGCCGTGCCGATCGCGTCGAGGTTGCGCAGGCCGGCCGGGTCGTCGAAGAAGCAGCCGTGGACGTGGCCGGCGAAGAGCTCGGAGGGCGGGCGGCGGACCTTGTCGGCGACGCCGCCCCAGCCGCGGTTCTCGGACCACACGGCGTCCGCGCGTTCCAGGATGTAGGGGATCCAGCCGATCTGCCCCTCGGCGTACATCACGCGCAGCCCGGGGAAGCGCTCGAAGGCGCCCGACATCAGCCAGTCCACCATCGAGAAGCAGCAGTTGGCGAAGGTGAGGGTGGAGCCGACGGCGGGCGGCGCGTCGTCGGAGGTGGACGGCATGCGCGAGGAGGAGCCGATGTGCATGGCGACGACGGTGCCGGTCTCCGCGCAGGCGCGCAGGAAGGGGTCCCAGGCGTCGGTGTGGACGGACGGCAGACCGAGGTACGGCGGGATCTCCGAGAAACAGACGGCCCGCACGCCCCGTGCGGCGTTGCGCCGCACCTCCTCGGCGGCGAGGGCTGCGTCCCACAACGGGACGATGGTCAGGGGGATCAGGCGTCCGCGCGCGTCCGGGCCGCACCACTCCTCGACCATCCAGTCGTTGTAGGCGCGGATGGCCAGCAGGGCGAGAGTGCGGTCCTTCGCCTCGGTGAAGGTCTGTCCGCAGAAACGCGGGAAGGTGGGGAAACAGAGCGCGGACTGGACATGGTTGCGATCCATATCGGCCAAACGTTCCGGGACGTCGTAGGACCCCGGACGCATCCGCTCGTAGGTGATGGCCTCCAGCTTGATGTCGTCCCTGGAGTATCCGACGGCGGTATCCAGCCGCGTGAGCGGACGGTGCAAATCCTCATAGATCCACCAGTCGGCCACCGGACCGTCGTCCCCGGGGCCGCCCATGACCGGGGTGAACCGCCCCCCGGTGAAGGTCATTTCCCTGACCGGCGCGCGCACCACACGTGGTCCGACGTCGTGGTACTTCGCCGGAAGCCTGTTCCGCCAGACGTGCGGGGGCTCGACCGTGTGGTCGTCCACCGAGATGATCCTGGGGAAGCTCACCATGGCTGACACGGTAGCGATGAACTGACGATCCGTCAGCACTGTGGTGAGGCAGTCTCTTGCAGGGCTTGTGGAGAGGCCGGACCACTGCTGACGTAGAGGCCACGGACAAGGCAGACTGGCCGGTGCGACCGAGCGGGACAGGCAGGGGGTCACAATGGCCGGCGACACAGGGCACGGGCACCATCTGCGCTTCACCGTGCTCGGGCCCGTGCGGGCCCGGCGCGGCAGGGAACTGCTGCACATCGGCTCGCCCCAGCAGCGGGCGCTCCTCGCCGCCCTGCTGCTGCGCGGCGGCCGCACCGCCACCGCGCCCGAGCTGGTGGACGCGCTGTGGGGCGAGGAACCCCCGCACGCCGCCCTCGCCGCGCTGCGCACCTACGCCTCCCGGCTGCGCAAGGCCTTCGGCCCCGACGCCGACGCCCTGGTCAGCGAGTCCGGCGGCTACGCGATCCGGGTGGGGCACGGCTGCCTCGACATCGACAAGGCCGAACACCTCGCCACCGAGGCCGAGAAGTCCCGCGTCGCGGGCGACCGCACCCGCGCCCGCGAGCTGATCAACGAGGCGCTCGGCGTCTGGGACGGCGAGCCGCTGGCCAATCTGCCAGGCCCGTACGCCGAGACCCAGCGCGCCCGGCTGGAGGAGTGGCGGCTCACCCTCATCGAGACCCGCCTCGACCTCGACCTGGAGGTCGGCGCCCACGCCGAGGCCGTCTCCGAGCTCACCGCCCTGACCGCCGCCCACCCGCTGCGCGAGCGGCTGCGCGAGCTGCTGATGCTCGCCCTCTACCGCAGCGGCCGGCAGGCCGAGGCCCTCGCCGTCTACGCCGACACCCGCAAGCTCCTCGCCGAGGAGCTCGGCGTCGACCCCTGCCCCGAGCTCGCCGAGCTCCAGCAGCGCATCCTCCAGGCCGACGCGGACCTCACCCTGCACCTCACGCCGGACGACCGGCCGCACGCGGGCCCCACGTTCATCCGGCCCGCGCAGCTCCCCGCGACGGTCTCCGACTTCACCGGGCGCACCGGCTTCGTCGACGAGCTCAGCGACCAACTGGTCACCGCCGAGGGCCGGATCATGGCCGTGTCCGCCGTCGCGGGCATCGGCGGCGTCGGCAAGACGACGCTGGCCGTGCACGTCGCGCACGCGGCCCGGCACCACTTCCCCGACGGCCAGCTCTACGTCGACCTCCAGGGCGCCGGGCCGGTGCCCGCCGAGCCGGAGGCCGTCCTGGGCTCCTTCCTGCGGGCCCTGGGCATCCCCGACTCCGCGATCCCCGACGGCCTCGAGGAACGGGCCGCGCTCTTCCGCTCCACCCTCGACGGCCGCCGCGTCCTCGCGCTGCTCGACAACGCCCGCGACGCCGCCCAGATCCGCCCCCTGCTGCCGGGCACGGAGGGCTGCGCCGCGCTGGTCACCAGCCGCTCGCGCATGGTGGACCTCGCGGGCGCCCACCTCGTCGACCTCGACGTGATGAGCCCCGAGGAGGCGCTGGTGCTCTTCACCCGCATCGTCGGGGCCGAGCGGGTCGGCGCCGAGCGCGACGCCGCGATGGACGTCGTCGCCGCCTGCGGCTTCCTGCCGCTCGCCATCCGCATCGCCGCCTCCCGGCTCGCCGCCCGCCGCACCTGGACCGTCTCCGTCCTGGCCCGCAAACTCGCCGACGAGCGCCGCCGCCTGGACGAGCTCCGCGCCGGCGACCTCGCCGTCAAGGCCACCTTCGAGCTCGGCTACGGCCAGCTGGAGCCCGCCCAGGCCCGCGCCTTCCGCCTGCTCGGCCTGGCCGACGGCCCCGACATCTCCCTCGCCGCCGCCTCCGCCGTGCTCGACCTCGACGCCGACGCCACCGAGGAGCTCCTGGAGTCGCTCGTCGACACCTCGCTCCTCGAATCCGCCGCACCGGGCCGCTACCGCTTCCACGACCTCGTCCGCCTCTACGCGCGTGCGTGCGCGGAACGCGACGAGCAGCCACCGGCCGAACGCTCCGCCGCCATGTCCCGGCTGCTGGACTTCTATCTGGTCACGGCCGCGGGCGCGTACGTCCTGGAGCGCCCCGGCGACCAGCTCCTCACCCACCTCGCGCCCACCACGCACCCCGGGCTCACCTTCGTCGACGGCGGGGCGGCCAGCGACTGGCTGTTCGCCGAGGCCGGCTGCCTGCTCGCCTGCGTGCGCCAGCAGGCGGGCGAGGGCGGCGACACGCTGCGGCGCGCCGTCGACCTGCTGCTGGCGGCGAAGGACCTCGCCGAGTCCGGCGCCGACTCCCGGCAGTACGAACAGGCCGCCAGCGCCCTGCTGACCACGGCCCGCGCCACCGGCGACACCCGGGCGGAGGGGCGGGCCCGGACCGTCCTGGCCCACGTGGACCGCATCGCCGGCCGCTTCGCCCCCGCCGACGAGCACGCCCGGCTGGCGATCCTGCTCGGGCACGCCTGCGGCGACGTCGTCCCCGTCTGCCACGCCACGAACATCCGCGGCATCATCGCCATCTACCAGCACCGCTACGACGACGCGGAGCTGTATCTGGAACAGGCCCTGGTCGCCTTCCGGGGCGACGGCAACCGTCCGGGCGAGGCGAGCGCCCTCAGCAACCTCTCGCGCGTCCTCCTCGACACCGGCCGCACCGCGCAGGGCGTGCAGATGGCGGAGCAGGCGGTCGCGCGCTACCGCGAGATCGGCGCGTCCTGGCGGATCGCCAACGGCCTCTACGCCCTGGGCGTCGCCCTCACCCACGCCCGCCGCTACGAGGAGGCGCTGAGCCGCCTCTCCGAGGCCCTGCCGATCTTCCGCGACAACCGCCAGCGGCTGTGGGAGGGCATGACCCACTACCGCATGGCCAACGTCCACCTGGGCGCCGACCGCCCGGCCGCCGCGGCCCACCACGCGGAACAGGCCCTCAAACTCCGCTACATCGGCGGCGCCTGGCGCCGCGCCAACATCCTCACCATCCTGGGCCGCTCCCTCGACGCCCTGGGCCAACCGGGCCGCGCCCGCGCCTGCTGGACGGAGGCCCTGAGCATGTACGAACAACTGGGGGCCTCGGAGGCGGACGAGGTACGGGGGTTGCTGGCGGGGGTGGTGGCGGCGGCGTAGGGGGGGGTGGAGCTGGGTTCGGGGGCGGAGTCCCGGCTCGGGGACGTGAATCCCGGCTCGGTGGCGAAGCCCCGGCTCGGGGACGGAGCCCCGGCTCGGTGGCGAAGCCCCGGCTCGGTGGCCGGGGTCGGTCGGCGGACAGCAGGGGCCGGGGCGGTCGCCGGCGCGGTGCGCTGCTTCGGTGAACGGGCCCGAGGGCGGGGCCGAAGGCCCTGCGCAGGGCCGCGATTTGGCGTCAGGGGTCGCGACCCGGAACGGCCGGTTCCGGGGCCGGGTGCCGGCTCGGTGGCCGGGCCGGGGGCCGGGGGCCGGGTGTTGGTTCCTGAACCGGGTGGCGGCTCAGTGGTCGGCCTCGGGAGTGGGTGCGCGCCCCCTTCCGGATGCCGGGCCGGGCCACGGCTCGGGGCGGCCCCGACCTGGCAGTCGGCCTGTTCCGGCGCCTGCCCGGCCACCGGGCACAACGGGGTCCGGGGCGGAGCCCCTGTTCCTGGGGTGCGGGGCGGAGCCCGCTTTTCTTTTCAGCCCGTTGGGGGCACTTCTGGGGGCACCCCCCGGACGGAGTCTGGGGGAGGTAGCTGGGGGAGTTTGAGGACAACGCGGCGAAGCCGTGTTGCGGGGTCTGGGGCAGCGCCCCAGTTTCGGGAAGGGGCGGGGCTGGGGAACAAACCCGCCCACTGAGGGGGCACCCCCAGGCAGCAACGAACCCGCCGGGGGGCCCAGGGCGGAGCCCCGGTTTCGGGAAGGGGCGGGGTGGGGAATATCCGCCGGACACCCCCCGCACACCCCCGCGGCCCACAACCGCCACCCCCACCCCGCCCCCGCGAAGCGCCCCGCACAACGCGCTCACGTGCCCGTTCATCGATCGTTTATCGGCGCACGGCAGTCTTACTCATGTCGATCCGTCGCGTCGGGGGGCAGGCGGGTCGTAGGTGAAACCTCACCTAGGGGTGATCAACCTGATCAGCCCTCATGCCCGTCCGGCGATCCTCGGGGGAGTCGCCGGGCGGGTTCTGCAATCCCCGAGGATCACCTCCCCTTCACACCAAGAGACTCGCACTGACCAACGGAGTTGATCGACATGAGCGATGAGCGGAAGCTCAAGCCAGTCGTGGCCACACCGCAGGACGATCACGTGACGGGCGGAGGCGGCGGCACCCTCGCCGCGGCCAAGGAGTTCGCCCCGGAGTTCGCTCCGGAATTCGCGCCGCCGCCGGACGACCACGCCACTGTGGGTGAGCCGGTGATCAAGCTGGACGACCACGCGACGGACAGTCCGCTCACCTAGACCTGATCCGACCGGGCTCGTCCTGGTGGCAACACGGACGAGCCCGGGAGGGCAGCAGGACCGACAGGACCGCGGAGCGACACGGGGGAACACGGGGGCCCGCGGCCCGGTCAGCAGGGAAAGGCCCTACGGGGGACGTTCGACGGGGGAACCGTCCAGGGGGACGGACGGCGAACGGCCAAGGGCCCGGCCCTGATCACGGGGGAACGCCGCACGGGGGGAAGAACGGAGGGGGCCGACCACACACGGGGGACGCACGGGGGGGGGACACGGGGGAAACCGACGGGGGAAGACACGGGGAAACCCGACAGGGGAAAAGCGCGACGGGGGAAGCGCGAACGGAAACGGGAACGTTCGAGGGGACCGGCCGAAACGGGGGACGGTCCCACGGGGGAAACGTTCACGGGGGGCCGTTCGCGCAGGAACAGAGCGACGACCGAGCCCGGGGAGCGACGGGCACCCTCCGCCGGGGGGTGCCACGGGGAAGCTCAACGGGCTGCTCGACGGGGGAAGTTCCGCGTACGACAACTGAAAAGGAACGTCCCGAGGGGGGACAGACCAACGGGGGACTGTCAGGGGCCGGCGTCGGCAGCACGGAGGGGGAGCCGTCGACGCCGGCCCCTGCGGTCATGTTCAAGCGACGTCGGAATTCGTCAGGACCGCAGGCGCCGAGCGCGTCACCACCGCATTGCCACCCCCGATCCAGAGGAGTCGAAAATGAAGAGCTCGACCACGCGCATGAAGAAATCCGCCGTCATAGCCGCCTTGGCGGTGACGGCCGCCCTCGCCGCCGCGGTCCCGGCTGCCGCCGACGACCATTCGACGCTCGCCGGCGCCCACCTCCAGATGCCGTTCGCCGGTCAGGCGAGCCCGCACGACGACCACACGACGGGCAGCACGGACGACCACTCCACCCTCGGCGCGGACGACCACACGACAGGCGGCGTGGACGACCACTCCACCCTCGGCGCGGACGACCACACAACGGGCGGCGTGGACGACCACACGACCTCCGGCGACCTCGGCTGACGCCACCCGGACGGGCTCGACCACCGCGCTCCCGCACGACGCGCGACCGGACCGAGCCCGTCCGGCACGTGCGGCCCGCCCAGCGCATGCGGCACGTCCGCTCGCACGCCCGGCCCACCCAACGCATCCGGTGCGTCCGGCTCGCCCGGTGCATCCAGGTCACCCGGGGCGTCCAGCGCATCCAGCGCGTCCAGCGCATCCAGCGCATCCGCGAGACGTGTCCCCAGAGCGTCAGCCGAGGGCCGGGATAGCCGAACTCACCCCTCGTCGCCCACCAGCCGCCGCAGCTCCCCCTTGCGCACCTTGCCCATCGCGTTGCGCGGCAGCGCCCTCAGAAACTCCACTCCCCTGGGCACCTTGTAGTTCGCCAACTCCCCACGTACCCAGCGGATCAGCTCCTCCTCCGTGGGCGAACCGGCCGCGCCCCGCCGGACGACGAACGCCCTGCCCACCTCCCCCAGCCTGCCCTCCGGATCCGGCACTCCGACGACCGCCGCCTCGATCACCCCGGGATGCCGGGTCAGCACCCGCTCCACCTCGGCCGGATAGACGTTGAAGCCACCGACCACGTACATGTCCTTGAGCCGGTCCGTGATGCGGAGGTTGCCCGCCCTGTCCAGCACGCCGACGTCCCCGGTGCGCAGCCAGCCGTCCGCGTCGACCACCAGCGCCGTCGCCTCGGGGTCCTCGAAATAGCCCGGCATCACCTGATAACCGCGCACCAGGACCTCCCCGCGCTCACCGGCCGACAGCGTCCCGCCGTCCGGCCCGACCACCTTGACCTCGGTGTCCGGGACGGCGCGGCCCGACGTGCGGGCCACCACCTCGTCCGGGTCGCCGCGCCGGCACATCGTGACCAGCCCGGTCGCCTCGCTCAGCCCGTAGGCGGTCAGCACCGTCACCCGCCCCAGCTCGTCCCGCAGCCGGGCGACCAGCCCGCGGTCCACCGTCGCCGCGCCCGTCACCACGACCCGCAGCGACGAGAGGTCGTACAGCTCCCGGGCCGGGTGGTCGAGCAGCGACCGGAAGAGCGTGGGCGGCCCCGGCAGCACCGATATGCGTTCCGTGGCGATCCGCGCCGCCACCTCGTCCGCGGCGAAGACCGGCTGCGGCACCATCGTCGCGCCCCGCATCAGGCAGGCGAGCACGCCCGCCTTGTAGCCGAAGGTGTGCGAGAAGGGGTTGACGATCAGGCAGCGGTCCCCCGCCCTGAGCCCGGCGAGATCCGCCCAGGCGCCGAAGGCGCGCAGGCTCTGGGCCTGGGTGGCGACGACTCCCTTCGGCTCGCCCGTGGTGCCGGAGGTGAAGACGATGTCGGACGGCGCGTCCGGGGCCACGGCGTTGGCCCGCGCCCGCACGGCCCAGGCCGGCACCTCGTCCCCCGCGGCCAGGAACTCCTTCCACCTACGGAACTCCGCGGGCGCCTCCCCGCCCAGGACCACGACCTGCCGCAGACAGGGCAGCTCCGCCAGCGGCGGCCCGTCCCCCCGCTTCCGCGCCCCAGCGCCCGCCGCACGGCGCAGCGCGGCGACATAGGACGTACCGAGGAAGGTGCCGGTCACGAAGAGCAACTCGGCCCGCGTGCGCTTCAGCACCTGCACCGCTTCGGCGCCCTTCAGCCGGGTGTTGAGAGGGACGAGGACCGCGCCCGCCGAGACGGCACCCAGTGCGGCGACGATCCAGTCGAGGGTATTCGGGGCCCAGACGGCCACCCGGTCGCCGGCCTGGACCCCCGCCGCGAGGCAGCCGGCGGCGGCGCGCTCGACGCGGTCCCCGAGCCGCCCGTAGCTGATCCGGGTCCGGCCGCAGACCACGGCCTCGCGGTCGGCGTACCGCGCTGCGGCCGTGCGGACCAGCCGGGGTACGGACATGAATTCCAGGTCCCCGCGCATCGCGCCCCCTCACCCACTAGCTGACTAAACGTCAGATTAGCGATAGCCTTCCGCGCTGTCAGCAGCGACAGCAGCCACAGCGTGGAGGTGACGATGGCGGCGGCACTCAAGGACTCCACTGCGATCGTCGGCATAGGACAGACTCCCTTCGCACGTCAACTC
Organism: Streptomyces sp. NPDC001407; assembly: GCF_042895325.1. Lineage (NCBI taxonomy): Bacteria > Bacillati > Actinomycetota > Actinomycetes > Kitasatosporales > Streptomycetaceae > Streptomyces > Streptomyces sp. NPDC001407. Next base: position 57,334 of record NZ_JBIAWF010000022.1, on the reverse strand, counting down.
CCCTCATCCGAGAAGACTTTGGCCTGCCAGGCGATCCTGGCCGCGCTCGACGACGCGGGCATCCCTCCCTCCCAGGTCGACGCCTTCGCCTCCTACACCATGGAGGAGACCGACGAGGTCGAGGTCGCCAAGGCGATCGGCGCGGGCGACGTGACCTTCTTCTCCAAGGTGGGCTACGGCGGTGGCGGCTCCTGCGCGACCGTCGCCCACCTGGCCGCCGCGATCACCACCGGGCAGGCGACCGTCGGCGTGGCCTGGCGCTCCCGCAAGCGCGGCTCCGGTCCCCGCCCCTGGCGGAACACCGCCGTCCAGCTGCCCACGCCCGCGCAGTGGACCCGTCCCTACGGCCTGCTGCGCCCCGTCGACGAGATCGCCGTGCTCGCCCGCCGCTACATGCACGAGTACGGCGCGACGCGCGACCACTTCTTCAACGTGGCGCTCGCGTGCCGCAACCGCGCCAACCAGAACCCCGCCGCGATCATGCACGAGCGCCCGCTGACCCGGGAGACGTACATGACCTCGCGCTGGATCAGCGAGCCCCTCTGCCTCTTCGACAACTGCCTGGAGACCGACGGCGCCCTCGCCTGCGTGGTCACCTCCGCCGAGCGGGCCCGCGACTGCCGCCGGAAGCCCGTGCTGATCCACTCCGTCGCCCAGGGCCTCCCCGCCCAGCACCACGGCATGGTCAACTACTGGAACGCGGACCCGCTGTCGGGCCCCGCCTGGACCGCCGCCCGGCACCTCTGGAAGGCGGCCGACTTCGGCCCGCACGACGTCGAAGTCGCCCAGATCTACGACGCGTTCACCCCGCTCGTCCTGCTCTCCCTCGAAGGCTACGGCTTCTGCGGGCGCGGCGAAGGAGCGGCCTTCACCGAGGGCGGCGCCCTGGAGACCGACGGGCGCCTCCCGCTCAACACGGCGGGCGGAGGGCTCAGCGAGGCCTACGTCCATGGCTTCAACCTCATCAACGAAGGAGTCCGGCAACTCCGCGGCAGCTCCACCGCGCAGGTGCCCGGCGCCTCGACCTGTCTGGTCACGGCGGGCGAGGGAGTCCCCACTTCGGCGCTGCTGCTGAGGAGTTGAGTCTTCATGTCCTCCATCATGAGGGGCACCACTGACAACGGGCTCCTCGCGCCCGCCCCGGACGAGGACGGCGCCCCCTTCTGGGAGTTCGCCACCCGCGGTGAACTGCGGATACAGGCGTGCGCCGACTGCCGGCGGCTGCGCTTCCCGCCCCGGCCGTGCTGCCCGCACTGCCAGTCCTTCGCCACCGAGTGGCGCAGGATGAGCGGCCGCGGCCGCATCTGGTCGTACGTACTGCCCCACCCGCCCCTCCTGCCCGCCTACGCCGCGCACGCCCCGTACAACGTCGTGGTCGTGGAGCTCGCCGACGCCCCGCTCATCCGCCTCGTCGGCAATGTCGTCGCCGCCCCCGACGCGCCGCCCGACTCCGTCGACCCGGCCCGGCTGCGCATCGGCGCGCCCGTCCGCGTCGTCTTCACGGAGCTCACCGACAGTGTGACGGTGCCGTGTTGGCTGCTGGAGCGCTCATGACGGCCGACAGCGCACCGGTGCGTACGGAGGTGGGAGAGGACGGCGTCGCGCTCGTCACCCTCGACCGGCCCGCCCGGCACAACGCGATCGACCTGGCCACGGCCGCCGCCCTGGCCGCCGTGTGGCACCGCTTCCGCCGCGACGACGGCGTACGGGCCATCGTGCTCACCGGCGCCGGTGACCGGGCGTTCTGCTCCGGCATCGACCGGTCCGTGAGCGTGCCCCAGCCCGGCTCGCCCTACTCCGTCGACGACCCGCTCCTCGCCGTCGGCCCCAAGGCCGCCGACCTGTGGAAGCCGGTGATCGCCGCGGTCGGCGGGCTGGCCTGCGGAGGGGCCTTCTATCTCCTGGGCGAGTCGGAGTTCGTCGTCGCCGACCTGAACGCGACCTTCTTCGACCCGCACACCACCTACGGCATGGTCAGCGCGTACGAGTCGATCCACATGGCCCAGCGGATGCCGTTCGGCGAGGCCGCGCGCATGGCGCTGATGGGCACCGCCGAACGCCTCTCCGCGCGGCGCGCGTACGAGATCGGGCTCGTCTCCGAGCTGACCGCCCCCGGCCAGGCCGTGCCCGCGGCCCTGCGCGCCGCACGCGTCATCGCCTCCTGCCCCACCGAGGCGGTCCAGGGAACCGTACGGGCCCTGTGGGCGGCCAAGGAAGCGGCCCGCGACCGCGCCCTCGCCCTGGCCCCCCACCTGATCTCCCTGGGCAACCTGCCGCCGGACGGCCAGGAGCACCTCTTCACCACCCGCGACCGGACGTACCGCCTGCGGTGAACCGCCGACGGCTGGCCCGCGCGGACCCGCCCGCCACCGGACGGCCCCGGGGTCAGTCGGCAGCCGACCGCGCGGCGGTCACCTCAACGCCGGGACAGGCCGGTCCCCTTGGCCGCGTCCAGCGCGTACACACAGCGGTCCTTGCTACAGGCATAGACCACACCGCCCATGGCCACCGGAGACCCGGTGATCTCACCGCCGGTGGCCAGCTTCCAGCGGAGCTGGCCGCCCGCCGCGTCCACCGTGTACAGGCAGTGGTCCGCGGAGCCGAAGTGGACCCGGCCCTCGGCGACGACGGGCGCGCCCACCACGTCACCACCGGCCGCGAAGCGCCACCTGGGCGTGCCCGTGACGGCGTCCAGCGTGTACAGCGCGCCACCGCTGCCCAGGTGCACCGCTCCGGACGCCACGAGCACCGGCTCCGTGGTCTGCCGGGGCTCCGTGGCGATGCGCCAGCGGTCGCGGCCGGTCGCCGCGTCCAGGGCGTAGACCGTGCCGAGATAGTCCGCGATGTAGACGCCGCCGCCCGTGACCGCCGGGCCCGGTGCGAAGGCGGGCGGGCTCAGGAAGACCGCCGGTGCCTCGAACCGCCAGCGCACGTCGCCGCGCGCCACGTCGATCGCGAGGACACGCGTACCGGCCGCGACGTACACCACGCCGTCCGGCGCGGCCAGCAGCCGCACCGGCACACCGCCGCAGGAGGCGGTGTCACCCACGGGATACGACCAGCGCTCCGTGCCCGTACGCGCCTCCAGGGCGCGCAGCCGCCCGTCGGCCCAGACGTACACCGTGCCGTCCTGCGCGAAGGGGCCGCAGTCCGGGGTCTCGAAGTCGGTCTGGAGGCCGCTCATCTCCCACAGCAACTCGCCGTTGGCCGCCTCCCACGCCTGGACACCGCCGCCGCGCGTGCCGGTGACGATCGTGCCGCGGTCGGCCCTGAGCGAATACACCCAGCCGTCCGTGGCCAGCCGCCAGCGCTCGGCGCCGTCGGCCGCGTCGAGCGCGTAGAGCGTGGGCCCGTCGGAGGCGTGGATGCGGCCGTCCGCGACGGCCATGGCCCAGGCCACGTCCCGCGTCTTGAACTGCCGCCGCCCGCTGGCCACATCGAGCGCGTGGACCTCGAACGACGTCACGTAGAGCAGGTCTCCGGCGACGGTCGGCGTGCCCCACACGTCGTTGGACATGCGGAACCGCCAGGGCCGCCAACGGCCCTGGTCACCCGGCGTGTTGCCGGCGTCGGCGGAGGGGGCGGGGGGCTGCGCGGGCACGGGTGCCGCGCCCGTCGTCCCGGCGGGCGGGCGCACCCAGCCCGTCGCGGGCCCCGCGCCGGGGTGGACCTGTGGCTCGCGGACATCGGCGACGCGCGGGCCGGGCCCGATGGGGACCTGTGAACCGGCCAGCCGTACGGAACCGTCGGGCACGGCGGGCGCACCCGCGTGCCTGCCGTGTGCGGCGGCCACGACGGGGGCCTCGGCGGAACCGCCCGGCCCGCCCCGCGGATCGGGGGCACCGGCCATCCCGGAACGGCCGGTCTCGCCGCCCAGGTGCCCGCCGCCCCAGGCGGGCCCGCTGCGCGCGCCGGGTGGCGCGTAGGAGGCAGCGGGCGCGCGGGACGGCGTCGGGGGCTGCGTGGGTCGGGGCGGCACCCCGGAGCGGTTGCGGCCGCTCCGCGCGGCCGCGGCGGCGGGCGCGGGCCGGGTCCCGGCGCGGCGCTGCTCGATGAGGGTGACGGCGTTGTCCGGCAGCCAGGCCGAGGCCGTGCCGCTGTCGTCGTCCCCGCCGGAGGCGAAGAGGTGCGGGGCGAGCTGTGCCTGGAGGTCGGCCGGGGTGGGGCGGTGCTCCGCGGCCATCTGCATGCAGGAGTCGATGAGCGGACGGAGCTCGTCGGGCAGCCCGGCCAGGTCCGGGCCCTCGCGCAGCAGCATGAAGACGGTCTCCACCGGGTTCGCGCCGTGGAAGGGCGCGTGACCGGTCGCGGCGAAGACGAGCGTCGAGCCGAGCGAGAAGATGTCGCTGGCCCCCGTCACGCTGCGGGAGTCCCGTGCCTGCTCGGGTGACATGTAGGCGGGCGTGCCGACGGCGACGTTGGTCATCGTCAGCCGGGTGTTGGAGACGCCGGAGGCGATGCCGAAGTCGATGACCCGGGGGCCGTCCTCGACGACCAGGACGTTCGACGGCTTGAGGTCGCGGTGCACCAGGCCGGCGCCGTGGATGGACTGCAGCGCCTCCGCGACACCGGCGGCCAGCCACCGGACGGCCTGGGCCGGGAGCGGACCGCACTCGTTGATGATCTCCTCGAGCGAGGGCGCGGGCACATAGGCGGTGGCCAGCCAGGGCACGGCGGCGCGCGGGTCGGCGTCGACGACGGCGGCGGTGTAGAAGCCGCTGACCGCGCGGGCAGCCTCCACCTCACGGGTGAAGCGGACCCGGAAGAGCTGGTCCTCGGCGAGCTCCGTGCGCACCGTCTTGATCGCGACCCGCCGGCCGGACGCCGAGCGGGCGAGATAGACCAGCCCCATGCCGCCGGCGCCGAGTCGGCCGAGCACCTCGAACGGGCCGATCCGTCTCGGGTCGTGCTGCGTAAGCTGCTCCACCACTGGCCTGCCACCTCCCCGTGGGGGCTTGAAGGGTTTCAGCCCCGTGCAGCGTCTCACCGCGAATTATCTCCGGGGTACGCATACTGATTCTTCCTGGCGACGGGCGCGGTTGCGAACCCGGGTCGCGCTTCGCCGTGTCTCCACCACATGCGGAACGCCCGGCCCCGCACGCCGCACCCCCACCTTCCGTCCCGTTACTCCGCGTAGCCGTCGCGAGGCGTGGGCGCCGCTCCGCGAGGTGTTCCGTCCGCAACGTTATCGGGGTCCCGCCGTTTCCACGCGGCCTGTGGATAACTGTGCGAAGAGCGCCCCGACCGGCCTTGTCCACAGCCTGTCGATAGGACGATTCACCGGTACGGGCCAATCCGCCCCGGCGCTCGCGGCGACCCTCACATGCCGCCTGAGCTGGCCTTACGTACCACCTCGCACCCCTCCCCCCATTTGCATGCGGCCGGATCGCGCTCCGATCACCCCTCGGTAAGCTGACGGCATGACAGGACAAGTACGCACCGTCGACGGCCGCGTGGCCGGACGACGCGGACAGGCGACGCGGCAGAAGCTGCTCGACTGCCTCAGTGAAATGCTCAGCTCCTCGCCGTACCGCGACGTGAAGGTGATCGACGTCGCGCGCAAGGCCGGCACCTCGCCCGCCACCTTCTACCAGTATTTCCCGGACGTCGAAGGCGCCGTCCTGGAGATCGCGGAGGAGATGGCGAAGGAGGGCGCGAGCCTGACCGATCTCGTCGCCGGGCGCTCCTGGGTCGGCAAGTCCGGCTGGCAGGCCGCCGAGGAGCTGGTCGACGGCTTCCTCGGCTTCTGGCGCAAGCACGACGCCATCCTGCGCGTCGTCGATCTCGGGGCAGCCGAGGGCGACAAGCGGTTCTACAAGATCCGCATGAAGATCCTCAACGCCGTCACCAACTCCCTGACGGACTCCGTCAAGGAGCTCCAGTCCAAGGGCAAGGTCGACAAGGACGTCAGCCCCGCCGCCGTCGCCGGTTCGCTCGTGGCGATGCTCGCCGCGGTGGCCTCGCACCAGAAGGGCTTCCAGAGCTGGGGCGTGAAGCAGGCCGAGCTCAAGCCGAACCTCGCGCTGCTCGTACACCTGGGCATCACCGGCAAGAAGCCGGCCAAGTAGCGCGTCCGCGCCTCGCACGTCCTGTCATCGCAGCGGCGGGCCGCTCCCGGCTCGGGCCGGAGCGGCCCGCCGCAGTGACATCCCCCACCTCTTCGCCTCCGGCGGGGACGACAGCGGCACGGCCTAGCGCCGCTCCAGCCGGAACAGCCGGATCTCCCGTTCCACGCGCGCCTGGTAGCGCGCGTACGGAGGCCAGAACCTCACCACCGCCGCCCACGCGGCCGCCCGCTCCGCGCCGCTCAGCAGCCGTGCCCGTACGGGGATGTCCCGTCCCTTCCAGCTGATCTCCGCATCGGGGTGCGCCAGCAGGTTCGCCGTCCAGGCAGGGTGACCGGGCCTGCCGAAGTTGCTGCCGATCAGCACCCAGGCGCTCGCCGGATCGCCTTCCCGCATGCAGGCGAGCGGAGTCTGCCGCCGCTGTCCCGTCCGCGCGCCCGTGGACGTGAGGACGACGCTGGGCAGCAGACGCGCGCTGAGCATCGTCTTCCCGCCCGACAACCGGTGCACCACGCGATCCAGCGCCGGCACGACGTACGGCGCGATCCGCGCGAACGCGCGGGTCGAGGACACCTTCTGCACCACTCGTTCCACGGTGGCCGTCATAGCGCCACGGCTTCCCGCTCGTCCCCGGCGGCAAACAGCCCGGCTCTCTCCGCCGCGAGCTCCCGGAGCCGGTGCACGGGTCCGAACAGCAGCTCGTCCGACGCGGCCCGTTTGAAGTACAGCTGCACGTCGTGCTCCCACGTGACCCCGACGCCGCCGTGCAGCTGGACGGCCGCCGCCGCGGCCATCCGTTGCGCCTCCAGCGCCTGCGCGAGCGCGAGCCCTCCGGCAGCCTCCGACGGCTGCGACCCGGCGGCCCAGGCGGCGTAGTACGCGGCCGAACGCGCCGCCTGCACCACCACGTGGATGTCGGCCAGCCGGTGCTTGACCGCCTGGAAGGAACCGATCGGCCTGCCGAACTGTTCGCGGGAGCACACGTACTCGACCGTCCGCTCCAGCACCCTGCCCGCCGCGCCCACCGCTTCCGCCGCCACGGCCGCCGCGACACCGCCGCTCAGCCGGGCGAGCGCGCCCGGCACATCGGCGTCCTCCCCGGCGGGCCCCAGGAGTTCGGCCGCGGCATCGCGCAGTTCGATGCGGGCCTGCGACCGTGTCTCGTCCAAGGTCGTCAACCGGGTGCGCGTGACGCCTCGCGCCGGTCGGGGCCGTAACGCGAACAGGAGCGTCCTGCCGCGCGCGTAGCCACCCGCACGGGCCGCGACGAGCAGCAGGCCGGCACTGTGCCCGTCGAGCACCTGTGCCGCCTCGCCGTACAGCCGCCAGCCCTCGCCGCCGGAATCCGGCCGCGCCTGGATGCCGCCCGCGCGGCCGCCTCCGGCCCACTGCCCGTCGCACGCCCCTGTCAGCCCGAGCGCGGCCGTCAGGTGACCGCCCGGCAGCACCAGCGCCCCCGTCAGCTCACCGGAGGCCAGTGACGGCAACAGCCGCGCGCGCTGTGCCTCCGTGCCGAGCGCCGCGATCAGCGGTGCCACCAGAGCGGCGGTTGCCAGCAGAGGGGACGGCAGCAGCACCCGGCCTGTCTCCTCACAGGCCAGGGCCGCTTCCGTGGGACCGCAGCCCACTCCGCCGTAGCGCGCTTCCACCGCCAGGCCGGGCAGCCCCAGCCGCTCCGCGAGGAGTGCCCACAGGGCCTCGTCGTAACCGGCCGCCGTACGGACCGCCGCTCTGACCTCTTCCGGACCGCAGCGTTTGAGCAGCAGCTCGCGCAGGGTGCGCCGGATCTCGTTCTGCTCGTCGCTCAACTCGGCATCCATGGCGGACTCCTCCCGAAGCCGAAGGGCCGTCATGGTAGGCAGCGCGACCGCACTTTCCCAGAGCAGATCTGATGTACCGTCAGATTCATGAGCCCGGACCGCCCGCGCAAGGTAGCCGTCGTCGGTGTCTCCCTCTCGGACTGCGGCCGTGTCGACCACGCCACCGCGTACGCCCTGCACGCCCAGGCCGCCCGCCGCGCCCTCGCCGACTCCGGCCTCGGCCGGGACGTCGTCGACGGGCTCGCCTCCGCCGGGCTGGGCACGCTCGCCCCCACGGAGATCGCGGACTATCTGGGACTGCGGCCGCTGTGGGCCGACTCCACCGGCGTCGGGGGCGCGACCTGGGAGGTCATGGCCGCGCACGCGGCCGACGCCATCGCCCTGGGCCACGCGAACGCGGTCCTGCTCGTCTACGGCTCCACCGCCCGGGCCGACCTCAAGGCGGGCCGCCGCACCGCCGCCCTCTCCTTCGGCAGCCGGGGACCGGCCCAGTTCGAAGCGCCGTACGGGCACACGCTCATCGCCAAGTACGCGATGGCCGCACGCCGCCACATGCATCAGTACGGGACCACTCTTGAACAGTTTGCCGACGTCGCGGTTCAAACCCGTGCCAACGCGTTTTTCAACCCCCATGCCATGTACCGCGATCCGATCACGGCCGACGACGTGCTCGGCGGACCGGTGATCGCCGACCCCTTCACCAAACTCCAGTGCTGCATACGGTCCGACGGCGGCTGCGCCGTGCTCCTCGCGGCGGAGGAGTACGTGACCGGTACGGCGAAGTCACCCGTGTGGGTGTTGGGAGCCGGAACCGCGCTCTCTCACTCCACGTTGTCGGAGTGGGACGACTTCACGGTGTCCCCGGCCGCCGCCTCCGGGCGGCTCGCCTTCCAGCGCGCGGGCGTCACACCTGAGGAGGTGGATCTGGCCGAGCTGTACGACGCGTTCACCTACATGACGCTGGTGACGCTGGAGGATCTGGGCTTCTGCGCAAAAGGCGAAGGCGGCGCGTTCGTGGCGGGAGGCCGACTGACGACCGGTGGCGGGCTGCCGGTCAACACCGACGGCGGCGGGCTGTCCGCCTGTCACCCCGGCATGCGGGGCCTCTTCCTCCTCGTCGAGGCGGTACGCCAGCTCAGGGGCGAGGCCGAGGAGGGCCGCCAGGTGCGGCGACGCGACGGCGCCCTGCCACAGCTGGCCGTCGTCTCGGGGACGGGCGGCTGGTTCTGCTCCTCGGGCACGCTGATCCTGGCGCGCGACTGACCTGCCCCCGCTTCCCACTCGCCCACCGCGCAATGGAGTCGAACGAAACATCCGCAGCGGGTTGGATGGACGCCATGAGCGACGAAACGGCCGACAGCCGCCAGGATTCCTTCCATGAGCTGCTGCGCTCCCTGCGGGTGTGGGACACCGAACTGCCGCACTTCGACCCCGCCCACGCCCCCGCCGACCCCCTGCCCCTCTTCCAGCAGTGGCTGCGCGAGGCCGCCGAGGCCGGGACGCCCGAGCCGCACACGATGACCCTGGCGACCGCCGACGCGAACGGCACCCCGTCCGTGCGGACCGTCATGCTCCACGACGCGGACGCGCGCGGCTGGCACTTCGCCACCCACCGCACGAGCCGCAAGGGCCGGGAGCTGGCCGCCCGGCCCGAGGCGGCACTGGGCTTCTACTGGCCCGCGGTCGGCCGTCAGGTGCGGGTGCTGGGCACCGTGACGGCCGCGGGCCCCCAGGAGAGCCGGGCCGACCTGGCCAAGCGGTCGCCCGGCGCGCTGGCGGCCGCGCTGGTGGGACGGCAGAGCGAGCCGCTGTCCTCCCTCGCCGAGCTGGAGCGCTCCTCGGACGCGGCCTGGGAGCGGGCCCTGCGGGAGCCCGACGCCCCGGTGGACAGCTGGACGCTGTACGTCCTGGAGGCGGACGAGGTCGAGTTCTTCCAGGGCGACGCCCGGCGCCGCCACGTGCGCCTCCGCTACCGCCGCGCCCGAGGAGGCCGCTGGGTCACCGAGCTGCTCTGGCCATGAGATCGGGCTCCGGGTCGGTGGCGAGCCGGGCGTGGAGATGGATGTCCCACATCCCTCCGTCACTGCCCGGCAGCGCACCCCGCAGCGTGCCTTCGAGGCCGTACGCGCACCGCTCGGCCACCCGGCACGAGGCGTCATGGCCGAGGGCGTGCCCCAGCTCCAGCCGGTGCAGCCGCAGCTCCTCGTGGAACGCCCACCGCGTCAGGGCCTCCAGGGCCCGGGAGGCATAGCCGCGGCCCCGGAACTCCGGCAGGATCCAGTAACTGACCCGGGCGCTGCGCTGCACGCGGTCGATCGCGGACAAGCCGACGCTCCCCACGACGACGTCCGGCCCCTCCGCCTGGGCGGTGACCGCGAACCCCACCGAGTCGCCCTGCTCCCACCCGTCCGCACGGCGCCCCAGGAAGGCCCGCGCGCCCTCCTCGTCCGGTGGTGGCACGCTGATGGCGTTCCAGCGCCGGAACTCGGGGTCCGCTATGCCACGCAGAACAGCCTCGAGATCCCCGTCCTCCCACGGGCGCAGCAGGAGGTCGAACTCACCGATCCAGGCGGGGGCCAATGCCTTCGTTTCCTTCATGTCCGACAGTCAACACAGACGGAAGACCGGCAACTTCAGCGGGGTTCCGGGCACCGCGCGGAAGGTCACCCGCAGGTCCATGCCGATCCGCAGCCGGCCTTCGGGGCAGTCGACGATCTCGGTCGCCATGCGCGGCCCTTCCGCGAGATCCACGACGGCGGCCACGTAGGGCAGCCGCTCGCCGAACGGCGGGAGGTCGTTCACGTGGACGACCGACCAGGTGTGGAGCGTGGCGCGGCCGGCCGCCTCCTCCCAGACGACGTCCTCGCTCCAGCAGCGAGGGCAGATCTCCCGTGGGTGGTGATGCGCTCTGCCGCACCCGGGGGCACGGCAGCGGCGTATGAGCAACCGGCCCCGCGCGGCGGCGTCCCAGTAGGGCTTCGTGAACACATCCACCTCGGGCACGTCGTGACGCACCTCGGCGTTCACATCTTCAACCTCCCTGTCCTTTTGCGGCACTTGAAGCCGCTACGACCCCCTCGGGGCATCCCGCACATCTTTCCTGACGTGACGTCAGATCGGTAGCCTGAACTTACGTCAGTCCGTCGGCCCTTGAGCAGGAGTGGACGAGAACGATGCTTGGATCGACTCACGGCACCCTCACCACCACCTCCCGCCCGGCCCGCGTGGCGGCCTGCGGCGAGCACCGCGGCCCCGCCGTCCACGGCCTGGCCGACGGCGCCCGGGACCTCGATGTCAGCGGGCGCCCCCTGCGCTCGGACGTGCCCGACCTGGACCGCTTCTTCCGGCCCGAGACCGTTGCCGTCGTCGGCGCCTCGGACGCGGAGGGCCGGCCCAACACCGGCATCACCCGGCAGCTCATCGCCTGGGCCGACCGGGTCGGGGCCCGCCTCCATCCCGTGCACCCGACCCGCGAGAGCGTCTTCGGCCGCCCTTGTCATCCGTCCGTCGCCGACCTGCCCGAACGGATCGACCTCGCCGTCCTCCTCGTGGGCGATCCCCTCCCCGTCATCGAGCAACTGGCTTCCCCCGGCGCCGACTCCACGGACGGCAAGGCGGCGTTCGCCGTCGCGTTCGCCTCCGGCTTCGCGGAGACCGGCCCGGAGGGCGCCGCCGCCCAGGCCCGGCTCGCCGCCGCGGCGCGGCGGGCAGGGGTCCGGATGCTCGGCCCGAACACCAACCTCAACGCCTTCGAGCACTTCCGCACCGACCTCGACGGCCCCGCGATCGCCCTGGTGACCCAGTCAGGCCACCAGGGCCGCCCCGTCTTCTCCCTCCAGGAGATCGGCGTCCGGCTCTCGCACTGGGCCCCGACCGGCAACGAGGCCGACCTGGAGTGCGCGGACTTCATCTCCTACTTCGCCACCCGGCCCGAGGTCGGAGCCGTCGCCGCGTATGTGGAAGGGCTCAAGGACGGCCGCTCCTTCCTGCTGGCCGCCGACCGTGCGGCCCGGCACAAGGTGCCCGTCGTCGCCGTCAAGGTCGGCCGCACCGAGACCGGCGCCCGCACGGCCGCCTCCCACACCGGCAAGCTGACCGGCGCCGACGATGTGGTGGACGCGGCCATGCGGCAGTTCGGCGTGATCCGGGTCGACGGTCTCGACGAGCTCCAGGACACCTCGGCCCTGCTCGCCCGCGCCCGCCCGCCGCGGGCCCCCGGCGTCGCCGTCTATTCGATATCCGGCGGCACGGGCGCCCACTTCGCCGACCTGGCCACCGCGGCCGGCCTCGACCTCCCCGTCCTCCCCGCCGCGAAGCAGCACGAGCTCCACCAGTGGATACCGGACTACCTCTCCGTCTCCAACCCCGTCGACAGCGGCGGCCACCCCGTCGGCGACCGGCGCGGCCGCAAGATCATCGACGCCCTCCTCGAGGACCCCTCCGTCGGCGTGCTCATCTGCCCGATACCCGGCCCCTTCCCACCCATGAGCGACACCCTCGTACGCGACCTGGTGGCCGCCGCGGAGCAGACGGACAAGCTCGTCTGCGTGGTCTGGGGCTCCCCGGTGGGCACCGAGGACGCCTACCGCGAGACGCTCCTCGGCTCCTCCCGCGTGGCCACCTTCCGCACCTTCGCCAACTGCGTCACGGCCGTGCGCGCCTATCTCGACCACCACCGCTTCGTCGCCCACTACCGCTCCCCGTTCGAGGACGCCCCCCGTGCCCTCTCCCCCTCCGCCCGCAAGGCACAGGCCCTCATGCGGCCGGGCGAGCAGCTCAGCGAACACGCGGCCAAGCAACTCCTGCGCGCGTACGGCATCCGCGTGCCCCGGGAGCAGCTGGTGACCAGCGCCGCGGCTGCCGTACGGGCCGCGGGGCTCGTGGGCTACCCCGTGGTGATGAAGGCATCGGGGCCCCGGCTCGCCCACAAGACCGAGCTCGGCCTGGTGAAGATCGGCCTGACCTCGGCGAGCCAGGTCCGCGACGCGTACCGCGAGCTGACCGACATCGCCCGCTACGAGGGCCTGCCCCTGGACGGCATCCTCGTCTGCCAACTCGTCGGGCACGGCGTGGAGATGGCGGTCGGGATCTCGCCGGATCCGCTCTTCGGTCCCACCGTGACGGTGGGGCTGGGCGGGGTGCTGGTCGAGGTGATGCGCGACATCGCCGTGGGCGTACCCCCGTTCGGCGAGGAACGGGCCCGCGCGATGCTCGGCGAACTGCGCGGCAGCGCCCTGCTGGACGGGGTCCGGGGAGCGCCCCCGGCCGACGTGGACGCGCTCGTGGAGACCGTTCTGCGCGTGCAGCGCATGGCTCTGGAGCTGGACGGCGAGCTCGCCGAGCTCGACATCAACCCCCTCGTGGTGCTGGACCGCGGCCAGGGCGCCGTGGCCCTGGACGCGCTGGCCTTCTGCCGCTGAGCCACCCGCGGCGACCCCGATGACCAGGAGCTTCTCCATGTCCGTCTCCCCCCGTGAAACGTCCGACGACAGCCCCGGAGCGGACGGGCCCACCGAGCCCCCCGGGCCCGTCCGCTCCGATGCCTCAGTGATACTCCACGCCACTGACAACGGGGTCCTGCGGATCACGCTCAACCGCCCCGAAGCGCTTCACGCCATCACCGCTGACCTGCGGGAACAACTGATTTCAAAATTTTTTGACGCCTCCGCGGACCCGGCTGTGCGGGCCGTCGTCGTGACCGCGACCGGCAGGGCCTTCTGCGCCGGAGCCGATCTTCGCGCGGCTTCCGGAGCCCGGCCGGCCGAGCCCGTACCGGGCGATGTCGCCCGCGTGCTCCAGCGCGGCGCGCAGCGCCTGATCGGCGCGGTGCTGGACTGCGAGAAACCCGTGATCGCCGCCGTGAACGGCATCGCCGCCGGGCTCGGCGCACACCTCGCGCTGGCCTGCGATCTTGTGATGGCGGGCGAATCGGCGCAGTTCATCGAGGTGTTCGTGCGCCGCGGCCTGGTCCCCGACGGCGGCGGCGCCTACCTCCTCCCGCGCCTCGTGGGCCCGCGGCGCGCGAAGGAGCTGATGTTCTTCGGCGACACCCTCTCCGCCGCCGACGCGGAACGGCTGGGGCTGGTGAATCTGGTGGTGCCGGATGGCGAGCTGGCCGGGGCCGCCCGCGCCTGGGCGGAACGACTGGCCGCCGGGCCGACCCGCACCCTCGCCCTGACCAAGCAGCTGGTCAACGCCTCTCTCGACACCGACCGTGCTACGGCGTTCGCCGCGGAGGCCGCGGCGCAGGAGATCAACATGTCGACGGCGGACGCCCGGGAGGGCCTGGCGAGCTTCACGGAGCGCCGCGCTCCGCGCTTCCGTGGCCGTTAGCGCGTACCCCGGACCTCCAAGCCGACCGTCACCCGGGGCTTCCAAGCTGATTGCTCGTCAGTTTCAATGGAGTCATGATGGGACACGCGGGCATGGCGGCAGCCGCCGTGCGGTATCTGCGGTCGACCGGAGCGCCGACCTCCGCACCACCGCACCCCGCAGGCCCGCCACGCCCGCAGTCGCCGCCCGTCGATCCCCTGCCACGCCCGGAACTCCGGGCCGTACGGGCGGACGAGCGGGTTCCGCCGGCGCCGGACGAACTGCGGCGCGTGCTCGGCCACTTCGCCAGCGGCGTCACCGTCGTCACCGCGCCGGGCCGGGAGGGGGAGCCGCCCGCGGGCTTCTCCTGCCAGTCCTTCGCCTCGCTCTCCCTCGACCCGCCGCTGGTCGTCTTCATGGTGGCCCGGACGTCCTCCACCTGGCCGCGCATCGCCCGCGCCGGCGTCTTCTGCGTCAACATCCTCGGCGCCGGCCAGGAGGAGCTCTGCCGGGCCTTCGCGGTCAGCGGCGCGCGGACGGCCGACAAGTTCGCGGGCGTACGGCACGAACCGTCCCCCGCGACCGGTTCACCCCGCCTCGCGGACGTCCCGGCATGGGTCGACTGCACGGTCCACGCCGTGCACACCGGCGGGGACCACCTGATCGTCGTCGGGAGCGTCGAGGCACTCGGGGCGGACGGAGGCGCGGCCGGAGCGCGGCCGCTGCTCTTCCACCGGGGCACGCTCGGGACATTCGCTCCCTGAGTGCGCCCCGCCCGGCTACTTCTTGTGCCCGGCCACCTTCGTCAGCACGTAGCGCTTGCCGGAGCCCGGCTTGCCGATCTCGTGGGAGATATGCGGCTTCTTCTGTGTGCCGCCGACGCTCCAGTCGCGGTTGAGCTCACAGGACTTGATGCGCAGGGCCACACTCTCGATCTTGCCGTTCTCCCGGAGGGGCTTCCAGTTCCCGGAGCCGTCGCAGTCCTTCGGCCGGTCCTTGCCCGTCTCGTCCCAGACGTAGTTGTCGAGCCCCTGGGCGACGGCACCGCCGTCCGAGTCCAGCTCGACCGTGCCTCCGTGGCCGTCGGTCCAGGTGCCGGCCAGGTCCGACTTGTGCAGCCGCGGCGGCTCGTACACCTTCACCAGTCCGGTGCCGTAGACACCCGCGCCCACCACGGCGACCGCCAGCCACGCGAGTGCCCCGTCGCGCGCGATCCTGCGGACCAGGCCCTTGGGGCGGCCCGTGCGGACGCGCCGCCCGGCGACAGCCGCGACAAAGGCGGCGGGCAGCAGCCCGGCGGTGAGACAGGCCCACCACAGGACGTAGGACAGCGCGGGGGCGAACGCGCGACTGCCGAGCGCCGCCACGCCACCGAACGCGATCACCAGCGCGGCCGCCACCACCGGCACCGCGGCGAGATCCAGGCGCAGGCGCTCGGCCCTGCCTGTGCGCCGTGCCACGCGCCGCGCGAACCCCAAGGCGGGCATCACCGCGACACCCGTGACGAAGCCGCTGACGAGGACGGCGAAGAACGCGATGCCGAGGACCGCCGCGATGATCACGGCCACGTTGCCCGGCAGCCCGTCGTGCTCGCGGGAGAGCATCACCAGGACGGCGATCGTCCCACCGATCACCGCCTCCGCGCACAGCCCGGCCATCGACGCGCAGAACGCCGCGCCGAATCCGTCCGCGTGCATCGCGCGCTCCGCCGCCCGAGCGGGCTGCTCGGGTGTGGCTGTCTCCTCCGCCTCGACCGGCTTCGCGTCCGGCTCGGCCTGCTGTGTCATGACCGCCCCTCTCTCCAAGAAAAGATTCCCCCAGAGGCCGGGAGGTTGCTTCCGCGCACAGACCGTGACCAGTGCTTCGTCCGCCGGGCCGTCGGCTCGCGCCGGTGAGGCGGCCCGAACGCGCACCGCACCGGCGCGGGACACGGCGGACCATTCTTACCGATTGCCCGCCTTGACCGGAATGAGGACCGATAAGGACGCACACGCCGGATGGCCCCGGCAGGCACGAGCCAACAACACCTCGAGGCCGTGACCGGCGCAAGACCGCGGGCGCGGATCGCAAGAGGGATCACACGGCGGGGGCAGCAGCCGGGACCCGGACCGGCCTCCTCCGGATGGCGAGGGCCGTGAGCACGGCCACCGCGCACAGCGCTCCGGAGGTGTACCAGACGAGGTCGTACGAACCGAGGGCGTCGCACGCCACACCACCCAGGAACACGACCAGGGCGGCACCCAGCTGGCAGGAGAACCAGGCGCGGTGGATCCGGGTCCGGCGCATGCCGCGCGGCGCGCGCCCCGCCGGACGGGCGGGACGAGAAGTTGTCTGGGTCACGTCATCAGCATCGGGAACACACTGGACACGAGCGAGTGGCCGGATGGACAGTATTCGCAAGGATCGGGCCATCATGGTCCGGAAGGCCG
Organism: Streptomyces sp. NPDC001407; assembly: GCF_042895325.1. Taxonomy (NCBI): domain Bacteria; kingdom Bacillati; phylum Actinomycetota; class Actinomycetes; order Kitasatosporales; family Streptomycetaceae; genus Streptomyces; species Streptomyces sp. NPDC001407. Next base: position 40,708 of record NZ_JBIAWF010000022.1, on the reverse strand, counting down.
CGGGTCTGCGGCAGCCTTGCCGGTGCGGACGGGGATTGTCAGTGCCTGGCCGCAGACTGGTCGGAGAGGGACGGGAGACCGCCCGGGAAAGGATGTGGGGGAACGATATGGACATGCCGCGGACCACCGATGCCGGGCGTACGGACAGCCGCCCGGACGCACGGCCGCACCGTGTCGCGGTGCTCGCCCTGGCGGGCGTCATCCCCTTCGAACTCTCCATCCCGTACCGCATCTTCGGCCAGGCGAAGACGCCGTCCAATGAGCCGTTGTACGAGGTGGTGACGTGCGCGCTCGCACCGGGCCCGGTGCGGACCGACGCCGACTTCACCATCACCGTCGAGCGCGGCCCGGAGGCGCTGGCGGAGGCCGACACCGTCGTCGTCCCCGCGTGCTACGGGCTCGGCCTTCCCTACACCGAGGGCAGGCTCGAGGACGCCCAGGCCGCCGCCCTCGCACACATACGCCCCGGCACGCGCCTGGTGTCCATCTGTACCGGGTCGTTCATCCTGGCGGCCGCCGGACTCCTCGACGGGCGCCCGGCCACCACCCACTGGAGCAGCACCGATCACTTCCAGCGGCTGTTCCCGTCGGTCCGGGTGGACGCCGACGTGCTGTTCGTCGACGACGGCGATCTGCTGACCTCCGCGGGGGTGGCCTCCGGCATCGACCTGTGCCTGCACATCGTGCGGCGTGACCACGGGTCCGCGGTGGCCAACGAGGTGGCCCGGCGCAGTGTGGTGCCTCCGCACCGCGACGGCGGGCAGGCGCAGTACATCCACCGGCCCGTGCCGGAGCCGCAGTTCGCGACGACCACGGCGGCGCGCGCGTGGGCGCTGGGGAGACTGCACGAGCCCATCCAGCTGCGGGACATGGCCGAGCAGGAGGCGATGAGCGTACGGACCTTCACGCGCCGTTTCCGGGAGGAGGTCGGGATCAGCCCCGGGCAGTGGCTGACCCAGCAGCGGGTGGAGCGGGCGCGGCACCTGCTGGAGGACAGCGACCTCTCCGTGGACCAGATCGCGCGGGACGCGGGATTCGGCACGGCGGCGTCCATGCGGCAGCACCTCCAGGCCGCGCTGGGCGTGTCACCGACGGCGTACCGGCGTACGTTCCGGGCGGCACCGGCGGCATCCCGCCACTGAACCCTGCCCCCGGCTCAACGGCGGTCAGGCGAAAGTCAGTACGGCGCGTGCCACCCGTCGGCCCAGGGTGTCGTCGACGGCCTTCGCGAAGTCCTCGACCGGGTAGACCGTGGTGACCAGTTCGTCCAGCAGGAGACGGCCCTCCCCGTACAGTCGCGCGTAGAGGGCGATGTCGTGCTGGGGACGGGACGAGCCGTAGCGGCAGCCCAGTATCGACTTGTCCAGATAGAGGGACGAGACGGGGAAGGACGCCTCCGCGGCGGCGGGCGGCACGCCGAGCAGCACCGCCTGTCCGTGCCGGTCGAGGAGGCCGACCGCCTCCCGCACGAGACGGGTGTCCCCGACGCATTCGAAGGCGTGGTCCGCTCCATCGGGCAGGATCGCGCGCACGGCCGCCCGGGTGCCGTCCGGGTCGGAGGCGTCGACGAAGTGTGTCGCACCGAACTGCCCGGCCATGGGCTCCTTTCCGGGGTTCGCGTCGACGGCGACGACGACCGAGGCGCCCGCGACGCGCGCGCCCTGGAGGACGTTCAGCCCGACGCCGCCCGCGCCGATGACGACGACGGAATCACCCTGGCGGACCCTGGCCCGGTTGAGGACCGCGCCGACGCCGGTCAGGACGGCGCACCCGATGACGGCCGCCGAGGCCGGTGGCACGTCGGCGGGGATCCTGACCGCCTGGACGGCCTTGACGACCGTCCGCTCGGCGAAGGCGGAGGTGGACGCGAACTGGTAGAGCCTGCCCCCGCGCCGGGAGAAGGGCCTGTCGGGCATACCGATCGACCTGCGGCACATGGTCGGGCGGCCGCGGTCGCACTCGGCGCACGCGCCGCAGCTGGCGAGGGTGGAGAGCGCGACGTGGTCGCCGCGCGCCACATGGGTGACGCCGGCACCGGTCTCCTCCACCACCCCCGCCCCCTCGTGGCCGAGCACGGCCGGGACAGGGAAGGGGATGGTGCCGTCGATGACGGACAGATCGCTGTGGCAGAGACCGGCGGCGGACACGGCGACGAGCACCTCGCCGGGGCCCGGTGCGCGGACGACGAGATCGTCCACGACCTGGGCGCGCCCGCCGTCGAAGATGACACCTTTCATGGCTGGTCCGTCCTCTCGGCGGCTGGGTACGGGGCGGAGCCGGGCGGTTCAGGCGGACCAGACGACGGACTGGAGTTCGCTGTACGCGTGCAGCCCGAAGGAGCCGCCGTCCCGGCCGATCCCGCTCTCCTTGCTGCCCCCGAACGGTGTCTCGGGGTGCCGTTGCAGGGTGTTGATCCCGACGTTGCCGCAGCGCAGGCGGGCGGCGAGGGCCCAGGCGCGGCCGGCGTCGGCGCTGAAGACGTAGTCGTAGAGGCCGTACGAGGTGCTGTTGGCGATGCGGACGGCCTCGTCCTCGTCCTCGAAGGGCAGGGCCACGACCACGGGTCCGAACAGCTCCTCGCGGGCCACGGTCATGTCCGGGGTGGCGTCCGTGATCAAGGTGGGCGCGACGTAGAAGCCGCGGTCGAGGCCGGGGCGGGCGCCGCCGACGGCGACGCGGGCACCTTGCGCGCGGGCTCCGGCGATGTACGCCTCGACGCGGTCGCGTTGCGCGGCGGAGATCAACGGGCCCACGATCGTGGAGTTATCCACAGGGCTCCCGATCTTCAGCGTCCGCGCGTAGTGTGAGAGACCGGTGACGATCTTCTCGTACGAGGACCGGTGGACGAGCACCCGGGTCGGCGCCGTGCAGATCTGCCCGCTGTGGAAAGACCAGACCGAACCGACCGCCCCGATCGCCGACTTGAGCACTTCGTCGTCGGCATCCTCCAGGACGATGGCCGCGCCCTTGCCGCCCAGCTCCATCAGGGTGCGCTTCATCGACCTCCCCGCGGCTTCGGCGATCTTCTTTCCGACAGCGGTGGACCCGGTGAAGCTGACCATGTCGACACCGGGGTGGGAGACGAGCGCCTCGCCGGTCGCGGGGGAAGAGCCGGTGACGACGTTGAAGACGCCGTCCGGGAGGCCCGCTTCCTTGAGGACAGGACCCAGCGCGAGGCAGCAGAGCGGGTCCTGCGGCGCCGGCTTGGCGACCACCGTGTTCCCCATGGCCAGGGCGGGTGCGACCTTGCCCGCGAGATTGACGACCGGGAAGTTGTAGGAGGTGATGCAGCAGACGACGCCCACGGGCCGCCGGACCGCGGCGGCACCCAGCAGGCCGCCTGGCGCCAGCGGGGTTCCCTTGAGGGGGCAGGGTGCGAGCGGGACGACGACCGGCTCGAGCGCGCCCCGCGCGTAACGACGGAACCGGTCGACCGCCGGGGGCAGTTGCAGGGCGGTCGTGACCCGGACCGTGGCACCCGTCTCCGCCTGGAGGAGAGGTATCAGTTCCTTCGCACGTTCATCGAGCAGTTCCGCTGTCCGGTCCAGAACGGCCGCGCGCTCGCGCGGATCCGTACGGGACCAGCCGTCCTGAGCGGCCCGCGCGGCGGCCACGGCATCGGCGACTTCGGCGGGAGTCGCCTCCGGGGCCTCCCCGACGACCTCTTCGGTCGCCGGATTGACAACTGCATAGTGCCCTTTTTCCGGTGAGCGCCAGGAGCCGTCGATCCACAGTCCGTACGCCGTCATGGACGCGGCTCCTTCGGCAGGCCGAGCACGCGCTCGGCGATGACGGTGCGCTGGATCTCGTCCGAGCCGCCGTAGATGGTGTCGGCACGCGAGAAGAGGAACAGGCGTTGCAGAGCGTCGAGTTCATAAGGGCGACCGGGATCCCAGGCGCCCAGGCCGAGGGTGGCGGCCGGGCCGCGGATCTCCATCGCCAGTTCGCCGAGCTCCTGGTGCCACCGGCCCCACAGGAGCTTCGCGACGCAGGGCGCACCGGGGTCGCCGGGCGACCCCAGGGTGCGCAGGGCATTCCAGCGCATGGCCTGCAACTGGGCCCAGTGCCGTACGATCCGGTCGCGCGTGACCGGATCCGCTGCGGCCCCCGTCCGGAGGGCGAGGCGGACGAGGCCCTCCAGCTCGGCGGCGAAGCCGATCTGCTGGGCGAGTGTGGACAGTCCTCGTTCCCGCCCCAGGAGGTCCATGGCGACCCGCCAGCCGTTGCCCTCCCCGCCGACGAGGTCTTCGGCGTGGGACTCGGCCCCGTCGAAGAACACCTCGTTGAAGTCGGCCGCCCCCGACATGTCGCGGATCGGGCGGACCTCGATCCGGCCGGGCTGGTCCATCGGCACGAGCAGAAGGGAGAGTCCGTGGTGCCGCCGTGACCCCTCGGTGGTGCGGGCCAGCAGGAAGCACCAGTCCGCCTCATGCGCGTGGGAGGTCCAGATCTTCTGTCCGGTGATCCGGTAGGCCCTGCCCGAGTCGGCGAGGACGGCGGAGGTACGGAGGGCGGCGAGGTCCGAGCCGGCGCCGGGTTCGCTGTAGCCCTGGCACCAGATGGCCTCGCCCCGGGCGATGGCGGGGAGGAACCGGTCGCGCTGGGCGGCGGTGCCATGGGTGAGGAGCGTGGGGGCGAGGAGGTTCTCCCCCATGTGACCGAGCCGGGCGGGGGCCCCGGCCCGCGCGTACTCCTCGGCCCAGACGATCTGTCCGGTCAGGCCGGCGGTGCGGTTGCCGTAGTTGCCGTGAGCGGGGTCCCAGGCGAGGCCGATCCAGCCGCCCGTCCCGAGTTCACGCTCCCAGGCGCGGGGAGTCGGGGCCGGGTGGGAGGCGAGGTGTGCGGCGAGCCAGCTGCGCGCCTCTTCCCGGAGGGCGTCGTCCTCCGGCCCGAATGTGAAGTCCACGCTCTGTCCTCTCCCTGCGTCGCCTTTCCGCGCTCACTCGGCACGAAGGCGATGGGTGATCGCGATCCATGGCGCCTGAGGGTGCCGTGACCCGGACAAGCACCCCGCGCCACCGCGCGCGGTCAGGCGTTGGGTCGCTCATGGGCGGCAGCGGCCTTGGCCATCGCTTCCAGCGTGGCGAGCAGGGGCATCGGGTCGGTGCCGACGGTGCTGGGGAGATGGTCTGCGATCTTCTGCGGGGTCCAGGCGCCGTCGGCGTAGGCGGCGCGCAGTTCGCGCGGCTGGGCCCATACCGCGATCTTGGGGCCGGCGACGGTGTAGACCTGCCCGGTGATGCCGTGCTCGCGCGCCCGGTCACCGAGGAGATAGACCACCATGACGGCGACGTCCTCGGGTTCGCCGATCTCGGTCAGCTCCATCGGCACCCCGGCGGACATCCGCGTACGGGCCACGGGAGCCACGCAGTTGGCGGCGACCCCGTATTTGTGCAGGCCCAGGGCGGCGCTGCGGACGAGCGAGATGATGCCGCCCTTGGCGGCGGAGTAGTTGGCCTGGGCCACGCTGCCCTGGTGGTTGCCGCTGGTGAAGCCGACGAGCGCGCCGTGGCCCTGGCGGCGCATGAGAGCGGACGCGGCGCGGAAGACGGTGAAGGTGCCCTTGAGGTGGGTGGCTATGACCGGGTCCCACTCCTCCTCGCTCATGTTGAAGAGCATCCGTTCCCGGAGGATGCCAGCGGCGCACACGGCTCCGTCGAGCCGTCCGTAGCGGGCCACCGCGGTGTCGACGACCCTTTGTCCGCCCGCCATGGTCGACACGTCGTCCGCGAGCGCGGTCGCCCGGCCGCCCGCCGCCTCGATCTCCTCGGCCACCGCGGCGGCGACCTCGCTCGCCGGTTCCGCGCCGTCGACGGACACGCCGTAGTCGTTGACGACGACGCTCGCCCCTTCCGCCGCACAGGCCAGGGCGACCGCACGCCCGATGCCACGGCCGGCGCCGGTGACAGCGATCACCTTGCCGGTCAGGAAGTCACCCATGCGGCACCCCTTCCGGGTTTCTGACGGACCGTTAGATTTTTGAGCAGAGCGGGCCCGGACACAAGACCCGGCGGGGCCCGGATCCGGGGAGGGGACGCATGTCTTTGCCGGCGGTGTTCTACGACATGGCCAAACGGGTCAACAACTGGGGCCGTTGGGGCGAGAGAGACGAGATCGGTACCCTCAACCTGATCACGGACGAGGTCGTCCGCGACGCCGTGTCGACAGTGCGCACGGGCCGCCGCGTTCCACTGGCCGTGCCGCTGCGGCAGGAGGGGATACAGACCGGGATGATCCCCGGCAGGGTCAATCCCCTGCACACGATGGTCTCGATCAATGTGGAGCTGTTCGGCCCGGGTGCCGTGGCCAGCAGCGACGACGCCGTGACCATGGGCCTTCAGGCGGGGACGCACTGGGACGGGCTCGCGCACATCTCGCACGGCGGCAAGATCTACAACGGCCGCCCGGCGAGCTCGATCACCGCCCACGGGGGCGCGGCGTGCCACGGCATCGAGAAGGTCCGGCACATCGTCTCGCGCGGCGTCCTGCTCGACGTCGCCAGCGCCCGCGGGGTCGAGCGGCTCGCCACCGGGCACGCCGTCGGCCCGGAGGATCTGGACGCCGCCGAGGAGTTCGCGGGCGTCACGGTACGGACGGGGGACGTGGTGCTGGTGCGCACGGGGCAGATCCAGGTGTATCTGGCGGGTGCCCGGCGGGCGTACGGCCATCCGTCACCCGGACTGTCGTTCCGCACCCCCGAGTGGTTCCACGCCCGGGACGTGGCCGCGGTCGCCAACGACACCCTGACGTTCGAGATCGTCCCGCCGGAGATCACCGGGCTCTGGCTTCCGGTGCACGCGCTCGACCTCGTCGAGATGGGGATGCCTCAAGGGCAGAGCTGGAACCTGGAAGAGCTGTCGCAAGTGTGCGCGGAAGAGGGGCGTTACGCCTTCCTGCTCGCCGCTACACCGGAGCCCTTCGCGGGCGGGACCGGTTCACCGGTCGCACCGGTCGCGGTGCTCTGACCCCCGGAGCCGGCCGCAGCTCCTGACCCGGCCATATTCCCCCGGCTGGAGCAATCACGAGTCGACCGTCGAAGCGAAAACGGGAACTCACCCGCGCCCACGAAGAGGTGGGCGGGCGGCGGCGCGCCGATGCGCACCCCGAGCACGGCACCGCACGCCGCCGCCGGCTCCGGCGCGCAAGCCTTGTCCGCGCCGGACCGCGACCCGTACTCGCCAAGCAGCCCAGTACGAACGGGCCCCTCGACGTCCCCTCGCAACGAATCGCTGCGTCCAAGGGTGATCACGTGGACACTTCACGTCAACACCTGGTCTGGACTTTGTCGACTAAGCCCGATTTGTGACGGCGCGTGGCGACTCGAAAGCGCCGACCCACGGGGCCCGCCCCCGGTCGACCTCGCACCAGATGCGCTTGCCGGCCCCCTCGGGCTGCCAGCCCCAGCGGTCCGCCAGGCCGTCCACCAGCTCCAGGCCCCGGCCGCCGGTGTCGTCACCCTCGGCACGCCGGGGGCGGGGAGGGCGGGCGCTGATGTCGGCGACCTCGACGCGGACGGTGCCCGCGCAGAGACCGGCCTGACCGGAGGTGTCGGCGGCGTCCGGGAAGAGCATGCGCAGCACGGCCGGACAGCCGGTGTGCACCACGGCGTTGGTGACGAGCTCCGAGATGAGCAGGATCAGCGTCTCCGCCAGGGGCTCATCGACGCCTATGCCGGAGCCGGCCAGTCGCGACCTCGCCCACCTGCGGGCCCGTCCCACCTCCGCGGGATCGGCCCGGACCTCCATCTGCATCTGAAGCACCTGCACCGCTCACACCATCCGAACCGGCGGACACAACGCCTCGCGTCTCCATGGGGTCACGGAACGTGATCCCGCTCCGAGACAGCATGGTTGACGCACAGTCACCTCAACAAGCGCTTCGGGCATATTCCGGCGCAAAGGAGTATGCGTACTGCATACTGTGCGACGCGCGCCGAGGAGACTCGAACATCGGAGGGCCACAGGCCCCGTTCCGGGACGAGCGTCAGACATTTTCCCGCCCGGCGCTGCCGCGTGGACAACCCCTGACTTGTTGCGCCTATGAACCACTCACATCCAAGGGAGAGTACCCGAGGGCGGGACCGACTCCACCCCGTGACGAATAACGCCTAGGACACAGCCCGATATCGACGTTCTGTGAGCGGTTAGGTATGACATGAGCGGCATTTCACCCATGCCGATTAAGACTGGACATTTTCGCCGCCCAGGGTGCCCCACCAAACATCTGGCGCATTTTCGTCAGCGGCGTCCATCAACAGTTCATTCGCAAGGAATTCCTCCGATTCTTCGGTCGACTGCCACTGAAAGGCCCTTACCCAGGTGCGTTTGAGATGCAGATGAATGTCCGCTTCCCATGTGAAGCCCAGGCCACCGTGCACTTGCAGACAGTCACGGGCGTTGCGGATAGCAGCACTGTCCGCAAGCAGCTTCGCACCCGCGGTCTCGGCAGGGTCCTCGGTCACGGACGCGGCGTAGACGCTCGCGCGGGCGAGGTCGGTGCGTACGAGCATCTGGGCACACAGGTGTTGCACAGCCTGGAAGGAGCCGACCGGTCGCCCGAACTGGACGCGGTGGCGGGCGTGGGAGACGGCGAGCGCGAGGGTGGCGCGGGCACTGCCGAGTTGCTGGGCGGCGGTCAGCAGTGCCGCTTCACGGCGCAGCCGCGCGGCATCGGCCTCCGGGGCAAGCCCGCCCGCACACGCGGCAGATGGCAGGTCCCGCACGCGGTGCAGGGGCGTGAGCGGGTCGACGGAGCGGAAGGGGGCGGCCCGCAGGGCGCGCGGGCCCGCACCGGCGTCCACGGGCAGCAGCCGGGCCGTGTCGCCGGTGAGCAGCAGTACGGCGTCTGCGGAGGCGAGGTGCTCGGCGACGCCGGGGCCGTCCAGCGCGGTGACGATCCGGGTGCCGTCGGCCGCGCCGGGTGCCAGGCCGGCGGCAAGGTGGGTGGCGACCAGGGGGCCGGGCAGCAGGGCCCGTCCCGCTTCCTCGAAGAGGAGTACGGCTTCCGGCAGGCCGAGGCCCGTCCCGCCGTCCTCCTCGGGCAGTCGCAGCGCGAAGAAGCCGGCGTCCCCGAGCGCCGCCCACAGCTCCCGGTCCACGGGAGACTCCGCTGCCTTGCGAGCCCCCGGTCCCCCGGCAGCCTCCTGGGCCTCTGGCGCCCCGCCCAGGACAGCCGGGGCATCCACCACAGCGTCCACCACCGCGCCCACAGTCACGTCCTCGGCCGGGCCCTCAGACGCATCCACCGCGGCCCGCAGCTTCTCGTGCGGGTACCGGGCCGCCAGGAGGGCGCGCATTCCCGCCTGGAGGGCGCGTTGGTCGCCGGTCAGCCGGAAGTCCATGGTCACCGCGCCTTGGGCAGGCCGAGGACGCGCTCGGCGACGATGTTCCGCTGGATCTGGGAGGTGCCCGCGGCGATCGTGTAGGAGAGCGAGGAGAGCCGGTCCGCCGTCCACGCCTGACCGGCGTCCAGGGACTCCGGGCCCAGGACCGCGGCCGCGGCCTCGTACAGTTCCTGGCGCGCTTCGGAGTAGCGCAGTTTGAAGACCGAACCGGCCTCGCCCGGCACACCGCTGCCGCCGGTGCGCGCCGCGTGGTCCGCCTCGCTCACGTTCCACTGGATGAGCCGCCACAGCGCCGCGAACTCGGCGTTGAGCCGCCCCAGGCGGCGGCGGAGCACGGCGTCGTCCCAGCGGCCGTTGGCACGGGCCGTGCGGGCGAGCCGGGTGAGGGTGCGGCGGCAGGCGATGACCTCGCCCGCGAAGGCCGTGCCGCGCTCGAAGGCGAGGGTGACCATGGTGACGCGCCAGCCATCGTTCTCCGCGCCGACCCGGTTGGCGACCGGCACCCGCACCCCGTCGAGGAAGACATCGGCGAACTCGTCGGACCCGGCGAGGGTCCGCAGGGGCCGTACGGTCACGCCGGGCGCGTCCATCGGCAGGGCGAGCCAGGTGATGCCCCGGTGCCGGGGGGCGGAGGGGTCGGTGCGGACGAGCAGTTCGCACCAGTCGGCGACCTCGGCGTGCGAGGTCCAGATCTTGCTGCCGGTGACGACGTAGGAGTCACCGTCGCGGACGGCCCGGGTGCGCAGGGCGGCGAGATCGGATCCCGCCTCGGGCTCCGAGAAGCCCTGGCACCAGATCTCGTCGCCGCGCAGGATGGGCGGCAGCCAACGGGCCCGCTGTGCGGCGTCGCCCTCCGCGGCGATGGTGGGGCCCGCGTGCAGCAGTCCGACGAAGTTGGCGCCCACGTAGGGCGCGCCGGCCCGTTCCGTCTCCTCCAGGAAGATCAGGTGCTGCGTGGGGGTGGCGCCGCGGCCCCCGGCGTCGGAGGGCCAGTGGAGTCCCGCGTACCCGGCGTCGTACAGGGCCCGTTGCCAGGCGCGGTCGTGGGCGAGCCGGGCGGGCCAGTCGGTGGCGGGCGGGTTCGGCGGCAGCTTCGGCAGCGTCTCACGCAGCCACGCGCGCAGCCGGTGCCGGAAGGCTTCCTCCTCCGCCGTGGCGCCGAGGTCCACCGGTGATCACCGGCCCGGCCGGTCGAGGCCGAGGTCCAGGTCGAGGTCCAGGTCGAGGCCGAGCATGCGGATGGCGTTGCCGCGCATCAGTTTGTGGACGGTCTCCTCGTCCAGGCCGCGGACGTGTTCGAGGGCGACCTCCTTGGTGTGGGGGAAGGTGGAGTCGACGTGGGGGTAGTCGGTCTCGAAGGTGGCGTTGTCACGGCCCACCGCATCGAGTGACGCGATGCCATGTTTGTCGCGGAAGAAGCAGCAGAAGACCTGCCGGTAGTAGTAGGTGGAGGGCGGTTCGGGGATCAGGTCCCGCACGCCGCCCCAGGCACGGTGTTCCCGCCACACGTCGTCGGCGCGCTCCAGGGCGTAGGGAATCCAGCCCATCTGCCCTTCGCTGTAGGCGAGTTTGAGCTCCGGGAAGCGCACGAGCACGCCACTGAAGAGGAAGTCGGCGAGTGACGCCATGGCGTTGTTGAAGGACAGGGTGGCCTGCACCGCGACCGGGGCGTCCGGTGAGGCGGCGGGCATCTGCGAGGACGACCCGATGTGCATGTTGACGACGGTGCCCGTCTCCTGGCAGGCGGCGAAGAAGGGGTCCCAGTAGCCGGAGTGGATGCTGGGCAGGCCCAGGTGGGTGGGGATCTCGCTGAAGGTCACGGCGCGCACGCCGCGGGCGGCGTTGCGGTGGATCTCGGTGACGGCGAGCGAGACGTCCCACAGGGGGATGAGGCAGAGCGGGATGAGCCGGCCGCCGCTGTCGCCGCACCACTCCTCGACCATCCAGTCGTTGTAGGCGCGCACACAGGCGAGCGCGACCTCCTTGTCATGGGCCTCCGCGAAGGTCTGGCCGCAGAACCGGGGGAAGGACGGGAAGCACAGCGACGCCTCCACGTGGTTGAGGTCCATGTCTTTGAGGCGCTCCGCCGGGTCCCAGCAGCCGGGGCGCATCTCCGCCCGGGTGATGCCCTCCAGGGTCATCTCGTCGCGGTCGAAGCCGGCGGCGGCGATGTTTCGCTTGTACGGGAAGGCGAGGTCCTCGTAGATCCACCAGTCGGCGGGCGGGCCGTCGGGGTCCATGGAGACCACGTACTTGCCGCCCTTGTAGACGAGTTCACCGATGCCGGTGGTGACGGGCCGGGGCCCGCGGTCGTGGTAGCGGGCGGGGAGCCAGGAGGCGAAGAGGTGGGCCGGTTCGATCACATGGTCGTCGACGCTGACGATGCGGGGCAGTTCCACGGCGGCCCTCCAACTCTTTCTGACGCTCCGTCAGAAATGAGGCTAGCCTCGACTCCATGGACCGACAAGGCGTGGCGCCCTACGCTTCGCGCCCGCCGCACACCGCACGCCGCACACCGCACACCGCACACCGGAGCAGCGGACGCTGGGAGCCTCCATGACCGGTACCGATGACGATCTCGCCGCCTCCCGCACCCTGTGGGAGCTGCTCGTACGCCGCGCCGCCCGCACCCCCGGCGCCACCGCGCTCGTCCAGGCCGACGACCCCGGCCCCACGGGCGCCGACCGGCGGCTCTCCTTCGGCGCTCTGCGCGGGCGGGCGGAGCGTACGGCAGCCGGGCTGTACGGGCTCGGGGTGCGCCCCGGCGACCGCGTCGCCTGGCAGCTGCCCACGCGGATCGAGACCGTCGTGCTGACCTTCGCCCTGGCCCGCCTGGGTGCCGTGCAGACGCCCGTCGTCCCCTTCCACCGCGACCGCGAGACCGGTCACGCGTTACGGGCCGCGGAGGCGGCCTTCTTCGCGACTCCCGGCACCTGGCGGGGCTACGACCACGCGGCCATGGCCTCCCGGCTGGCGCTCGGACTGCCCACGCCGCCGCTGGTGTTCACCGCCTACGACGCGCTGCCGCAAGGGGACCCGGCGGTCCTTCCGCCACCGCCCGCCAACGGCGACACCGTCCGCTGGATCTACTGGACGTCCGGCACGACCGCCGACCCCAAGGGCGCCCTGCACACGGACCGCGGCCTGATCGCCGCCGGCGCCTGTCTCGCCCGCGCGCTCCGCCCGACCCCGGCGGACATGGGCTCGATGGCCTTCCCCTACGCGCACGTCGCCGGGCCCGACTACACCGTGATGATGCTGCTGTGCGGCTTCCCCGCGCTCCTCCTGGAGCACTTCGCGCTCCCCGCCGCACTCGACGCCTACCGCAGGCACGGCGTCACGATGGCGGGCGGCTCCACCGCCTTCTACTCGATGTTCCTCGCCGAACAGCGCAAGGACCCGGACCACAGGCTCATCCCCACGCTCCGCCTGATGGCAGGCGGCGGGGCGCCCAAGCCGCCCGCGCTGTACCACGACGTCGTACGCGAGCTGGGCTGCCGGCTGACCCACGGCTACGGCATGACCGAAGCGCCCATGATCACCATGGGGGACCCGGACGACACCCCGGAGAACCTCGCCACCACCGAAGGCCGCCCGGCCGCAGGGATGGAGATCCGGGTCGTCGACGCCGACGGGCGACCCGTCCCGCCGGGCGTGGACGGAGACATACGGCTGCGCGGCGAGGCCGTCTGCCGCGGCTATCTCGATCCGGCGCAGACCGCCGAGGCGTTCGACGCGGACGGCTTCCTGCGCACCGGCGACCGCGGCCACCTCACGGCCACCGGGCACCTTGTGCTCACCGGGCGCGCCAAGGACGTCATCATCCGCAAGGGCGAGAACATCTCCGCCCGCGAGATCGAGCAGCTCCTCCAGGAGCACCCGGCCGTCGAGGACGCCGCCGTGATCGGGCTCCCCGATCCGGCGCGCGGGGAGCGCGTCTGCGCCGTCGTCCAGCAGGTCGCGGGAACGATGCCTCTCACCCTCGACGACATCGGCACCCACCTGCGGGGAGCGGGCCTGTCCGTGCACAAGCTCCCCGAGCGGCTGGAGCTCGTCGACGAGCTGCCGCGCAACGCGACCCTCGGCAAGGTCCTCAAGCAGCGGCTGCGCGAGCGCTTCTCCGAGGAATGACGAAGAAGGGCGAGGGCCGACTCAGCGGGTCCGGTAGCTCGCGGTGGCCTGGTCGAAGTACCCGTCCACCATGCGCTGTTCGTCCATCGGGCCGATCACCTGGAGCACGTGATAGCGGCCGCCCAGGATCATCGCGGAGTTGCGCACATAGACCTGCCGGCCGCTGCTGTCGTTCCAGTTGAACGTGCCCTCCGCCGACGCCCGCTGTCCGACGTCGATACGGCGCAGCCCGGACGCGCCCGCCCAGGAGGACGAGCGGTAGGCGTCGAGCTCCGGTTCCTTGTCCTGCTGATAGGCCATGGGGTCGCTGCCGAACTCCGCGACCTTGTCCCGGCCGGGCACGACCAGCAGTTGGCAGTCACCGCCGGAATAAACCACCTGACCCCGGTCGTTCTCACCGCGCCGCTGCCAGGCCTTGGCCACGGCCACGGTGAAGCCCTTGGGGTCCTGCCGCAGCGCGAAGCCCTTGGCGAGCCCCTCGGCCTCGGGGGACGCGTCGTCAGAACTCACCGACGCCTGCCCCGCCTTGCCGGTGGCAGGGGCACTCGGGACCCCGGAGGCCGCGCCCGTGTGCTCCGTCGGCGCCTTCCCCTCGCTCTTGTCGGCGCCCGGCATCAGCAGCACGGCGTACAGCACCACCCCGATCAGCACCAGCAGGATCAGCCCCAGGAGTAACCGGCCGAGGCTGAGCGGCCCGCGCCGTACGCGCTGCTCCTGGAGGTGCCCCGTGGTGTGGGCGCGGGCGCGCGGCTGGAGTTGGTCCTTGGCGCTCTTCTTGTGCCGCCCGTGCGCGACGGAAGCCGCGTCCACCGCCGTGACCGGACGGCCGCGCCTGCGGCGCACGAGCTCGCCCTTACGCCGTATGACCGGCAGCCGGTGCTGGTCGGCGGGGACGCCCGGTCCGATCGAGGGGACGGTGACGGTGCGGCTGCCGATGTCGGGTTCTGGTGCGGAGCGGATGAGGGACCGGAGCCAGCCGCGCAGCTCCTCGAACTCGGGCCGCTCGGCCGGGTCCTTGCGCATGAGGGACTCGACCACCGGCCGCAGCGCGCCGCACTCCTCGGCGTACGCGGGGGGCTCCACACAGACGAGCTGGAGGAGGTCGGCCGTGCTGTTCTCGGGGTACGGCGCGTGGCCCTGCACCACGCGGAAGAGCAGGGCGCCCAGGGCCCACAGGTCGGCCGCGGGCCCGACCGGAGGGGCGAGCTGCCAGCTCTCCTGCACCGGCCACGCCTGCTCGGGCGACCAGCGCTCGGTGACGGCGCCGACCACCACCATCCGCGCCTGGCGCGCCCGTTCGGCGGCGTGCGCGCTCCCCGCCGGACCGCTGTCTCCCCACCCGCCGGGAGCGGCCGCGGGGGCCTCGTCGCCGTCGGCCGGGGAGGGACCCTGCGCGCGGGGCGCCGGAAGCGCCGCCGTGCTCGCCGGGCCGGGGACTCGGGGTGCGCCGGGGCGCGGGGACGGCGCACGGCCGGCGGGCGCCGGCGCGGGTGCCGTGCCACTGGCCGCGCTGCCACCGCCCCAGGTGGAGGCGCCGGCCGGGCCGTGCGCGGCACTCTCCGCGGCCGCCCGCGCGGCCGCGGCGCGGGCACCCGCGCGGTACGCGGCGATGGCTCCGGCCCGCGCCGCCCGGGGGTCCTGAGGAGTGCTCCCGGGAACAGCTGCACCGGGCGGCCGCCCCGAGCCGCCGGCCGCCGGGCCACCCGGCGTCGGGAATCCGCCCGCGGCGCCCTGGTCGCGGTACGCGGGCCCGCCCTGCGCGGCGCCCGGGGCACCCGGTCCCGGCACGCGGCTGCCGCCGCCGGAGGCACCGTACGCCGACGGCCCGGCCTGCGTCGCGGGAGCGCCCGGGACGCCCTGCGCCGTCTGCGGCGGAACGCCGTTGCCCGGCGCGCCACCCGGCGGCGGCCGGTCACCACCACCGTCCGGCCGCGCGGCAGACGGCGCCCCGGCGCCCGCGCCTGCCGCCGGGGCCGGTCCGCCGGGCACCGGGTCGTAGCCGCACAGGGCCTCTTCCGCCGCGCCCGCCGCCAGGCCGGTGAGGATCGCGCGACCGTCGTCGCAGATGAGGACCGTGCGGGTGGTGATGTTGCGGTGGGTCCAGCCGTGGGCGTGCAGGGCGCGCAGGGCGGTGAGGACGTCGGCGGCGACCTCGGCGGCGCGGTGCGGGGAGAGGGCGCGCTCGGCGAGGAGCGCGGCGAGCGGGCGGGCGGAGACGAGCTCACTGATGATCCACAGGCTGCCCCCCTCCGCGAAGACGTGGAAGACCTGGTCGAGCCTGGGGTGGTCGGGAACCTGCGCGGCGGCACTGGCGGCCGCGAGCGCCCGGAGCATCGCCGGGTCGCCGGAGCCCTGGCGGCCGCTCCCCCCGCGCGCGGAGGCGGCGGGTCCGGTGCCGTGCGCCCGCTCGCCCCCGACGACCTCGGCCTCCACGACCTCCGGCAACGGGATCTGCCGGACGAGGACTTCCTGGCCGCTGTAGGTGTCGAAGGCGCGGGTCTCCACGAGCTCGAACACATCGGACGGCGGCAGTGGCAGGCGATAGCGGTCGGCGAGCACCCGTCCCGCGTAATCGTCCACGACGCCTCCCCACGCGCGTGATCCGCACCGTCGCCCGGATGACGGTCGAACGGCCGTCAACACCGGTCAGCTTGCTGCCTATTGTGGTTGCGTACCGTCCACGGCAACTCACGATACGTGCCCAACCCGCCCCTTCGGGGCCGTACGGCTCAGTACGGCCCCGCGTACGCCGCACGTTCCACCCCACGGGCCCGGGGAGTACACCGCGTCCCCTCAGGCCACGTGCACCGGCCGCCAGGGCGGGGTCCGTGTCCCTCAGTCCTCCGGCGTGAACGTCCTGAAGGCCGTGTCGCGCAGGGAGCGGCACTCCGCGCCGTTGCACTTGCCCTTCTCGCACGTGATCATGATGGCGTAGCCGTGCTCGTCGTCCACCTTGAACCCGCGGTCGAGGACCTGGACGCGCCTGCCGTCCTGGTCGCGCTCGAAGGACCAGTCGGCCACGGTGGGGTAGTCGTGGCCGTCCCAGTTCCGGACCTCCTTGATGCCGAGGCCCTTGTAGTTCTTCATGCTGTGCTTCGCGCCGGACTCGGACTCGCGCCACGCCTTGACGGCGTCCGCCTGCGGCTCGGGCCCGAAGTCGACCTGGAGCCGGGGGAAGCCGCCCTCCGCGCTGTAAATGGCCCCGGAGTGGTCGCCCGCCGTGCCGGTCTGCTTCCAGCCCTTGGGCATGTCGATCTCGAACTCGTACGCGTCGTTCTCGACCCGCCCGAAGCCGGCCTTGGTGCCGTGCCTGGCGTCACCGGGTGCCTGCCGGTCCACCACGCCCGGCAGTTCGCCCGTCGCCGACGCGGAGGCGGGCTTGACGGCCTTGCCGGTCCTGGCGCCCTTGTCCTCGCCGCCCCCGTCGTTGCCCACCGCGAAGGCGAGCACCGTGCCGACCACGGCGAGCACGACCACGACCGCCACGATGACGAGCGTGCGGCGCGGCACGACCTCCATGACCGAGGCCCGCTCCCAGGTCACCCGCTGCAGCCCGCCCGTGCGGGGCGCGCCGTCGTGGGAGACCCGCGTGGCGGCACCCGCGTCGCCCACGGCGGCGGCCTTCGCGGCCGACTGCTTCGGCGAACCCTCGGAGGCGGAGGCGGCACCGGCCTTCTTCGAAGACGGCTTCAAGGACGGCTTCAGGGACGACTTCAGCGACGGCTTGCCCGAGGGCTTCGCCGACGCCGCCTTCTCCCCGGCCCGCGCCGCGGCGGACCGCGACGGCGGCTCCGGGATCGCCGGTATGGCGATCGCCTGCGTCGCGTCCAGCTCCGGCTCCGGCTCGGGCGGCTTCGGCAGCCGCTCGTCCGGGGCGTTGACCGCGCCGGTCAGCAGCGCCCGCGCGCCGGCCTCGTCCAGCCGCTTCTCGGGGTCCTTGGCGAGCAGTCCGTACATGACCTCCGCCAGCGGTCCCGCGTTCCGGGGCGGGCCCAGCGGCTCGGTCATCACGGCGGTGAGGGTGGCTATGGCCGAACCCTTGTCGTACGGAGGGGCGCCCTCGACGGCCGCGTACAGCAGGCCGCCCAGGGACCACAGGTCCGCCGGAGGGCCGGGCTTCTGGCCGCGCGCCCGCTCCGGGGATATGTACGAGGGGGCGCCGACCAGCATTCCCGTCGAGGTGACCGACGGGTCGCCCTCGACCTGCGCGATACCGAAGTCGGTGAGCACCACACGGCCCTCGTCCGCGATCAGCACGTTGGACGGCTTCACGTCGCGGTGCAGGATGCCCTGGCGGTGCGCGGCGCCGAGCACGTCCAGGACGGCCAGCCCGACCTCCGCGGCGCGCCGCCACTTCAGCGGCCCGTCCTCACGGATGACGTCGGCGAGCGAGCGGCCCTCGATGAGCTCCATGACGATCCACGGCCGGTCGTCCTCGTGCACCACGTCGTAGACGGTGACGGCGCCCGCGCTGCGGATGCGGGCGATCGCCTTGGCCTCGCGCAGCGTGCGCGTGATCAGGCGGCGCTTCTCGTCCTCGTCGATGTTGGCCGGGAACCGCAGTTCCTTCACCGCGACCGTGCGCCCCAGGGTCTCGTCGGTCGCCCGCCAGACCGTGCCCATGCCGCCGCGCCCGAGGACGTCCCCGAGGCGGTACCGCCCGGCCAGGAGGCGCCCTGCCGTGCCCTGCGTCTGCTCCGCCTCCGACATGCGTCCCCTCTGGCAATCAGCTCTGCGACCAACCCACCCTGGCAGAGCCACCATTGTCTCTCATCCGCGGACCGGTGGAAGGCCAGGGTCCGAGGGCCCCCGGATGATGGCCGCATGCCGACACCCCGCCACAGCCCCGCAGCACGCCCCGACAGCAACCACGCGGACCCCGCCTGACCTGCGCCGTCGTCACAACGGTGCTGACGGTGGCACAGCGCTGTGCCACTCCGCCCGGGTCTTCACTGAGGGACCCGCTTTCGGCCGGAGCGGTTCCCGGACCGGCCGGGCTGTCACGGGATGCTCATGCGTGCCCTGTTAACGGACCGTATGTGCGGATCGGTAGGCGATGCCCCCTCAGTTATCGCGTCAACAAGGACACTCCCCGCTCACTCACACGAAGACGAGCTCACCCACACGAAGACGGCCGGTTCCGCTTGAACCGGCTCATCAGATCGGCTGGACGTCCGGCGCGCCCAGCCGCGCCGCGTCCGCCGTCAGGTCGTCCGGCTGCAGCTGCGATTCGCGCTCCGCCTCCACCCGCTTCTCGTACCGCTCGACCTCCTTCTCGACCTGCGTGTGGTCCCAGCCCAGCACGGGCGCCATCAGCTCGGCGGCCTCGCGCGCGGAGCGGGTGCCGCGGTCGAAGGTCTCGATGGAGATGCGGGTACGGCGCGTCAGGACGTCGTCCAGGTGGCGCGCGCCCTCGTGCGAGGCGGCGTAGACGACCTCCGCCCGGAGGTAGTCGTCGGCCCCGGTGAGCGGGTCGCCCAGGGTCGGGTCGGACATGACGAGGTCCAGCACCTCGTTCACCATCGAGCCGTACCGGTTGAGCAGGTGCTCGACGCGGGCCACGTGCAGCCCGGTGCGCCGGGCGAGCTGCGCGCGGCCGTTCCACAGCGCGCGGTAGCCCTCGGCGCCCACCAGCGGCACGTCCTCCGTGACGCACTCGGCCACCCGCTGCGTGAGCCCGTGCACCGCCTCGTCCACGGCGTCCTTGGCCATCACCCGGTAGGTCGTGTACTTCCCGCCCGCGACGACCACCAGCCCCGGCACCGGGTGTGCCACCGTGTGCTCGCGGGAGAGCTTGCTCGTGGCGTCCGACTCCCCCGCCAGCAGCGGCCGCAGCCCGGCGTAGACGCCCTGCACGTCGTCGCGGGTGAGCGGCGTCGCGAGCACGGAGTTGACGTGCTCCAGCAGATAGTCGATGTCGGCGCTGGACGCCGCCGGGTGCGCCTTGTCCAGGTCCCAGTCGGTGTCGGTCGTGCCGATGATCCAGTGCCGGCCCCAGGGGATCACGAAGAGCACGCTCTTCTCCGTACGGAGGATCAGGCCCGTGCTGGAGTGGATGCGGTCCTTGGGCACGACCAGGTGGATGCCCTTGGACGCCCGTACGTGGAACTGGCCGCGCTCGGCGATCAGCTTCTGGGTGTCGTCGGTCCACACACCCGTGGCGTTGACGATCTGCCGGGCCCGGATCTCGAACTCGCCGCCCTGCTCCAGATCGTGCACCCGGGCGCCGACGACCCGTTCACCCTCGCGCAGGAATCCCACCACGCGCGCCCGGTTGGCCACGTCGGCGCCGTAGGCCGCCGCCGTGCGCACGAGGGTGGTGACGTAGCGGGCGTCGTCCATCTGGGCGTCGTAATACTGCAGCGCGCCGACGAGGGCGTCCTTCCGCAGGCACGGCGCGACCCGCAGCGCGCGCTTGCGGGTGAGGTGGCGGTGGGTGGGCAGGCCGCGGCCGTGGCCGGAGGAGAGGGACATGGCGTCGTAGAGGGCGACGCCCGAACCCGCGTAGAAGCGCTCCCAGCCGCGGTGCTGGAGGGGATAGAGGAAGGGGACGGGCTTGACCAGGTGCGGCGCGAGGCGTTGCAGCAGGAGCCCGCGCTCCTTGAGCGCCTCGCGCACGAGGGCGAAGTCGAGCATCTCCAGATAGCGCAGGCCGCCGTGGATGAGCTTGCTGGAGCGGCTGGAGGTGCCCGCCGCCCAGTCGCGCGCCTCGACGAGCCCCGTCGACAGACCGCGGGTCGCCGCGTCCAGCGCGGTGCCCGCGCCCACGACTCCGGCGCCGACCACCAGGATGTCCAGTTCCCGCTCCGCCATCCGGGCGAGCGCCTCGCCGCGTTCGCCCGGCCCGAGTGTCGCTGTCCTCACCGCTGCCTCCCGCTCGACCGCTGTCACTGCCGTTCACTTCAGCCGCGCTCCCGTCCGGGTCGCGGCCGTACACCGAGCTCTGATCCCACCTCGTGTCACTGCCGTCCGGAGGGCCCGCCGTGGGGGCGGGGACCCGCTCTCCTTCGATGCTGCCTCAGATCGCCCGCTCCGGCCGTGCCGGAACCACACGGGCGCGAGCCACGGCGCCGCAATCCCTCATAACAGTCATATATCCGCTTAACCTGATGTACGCCCTCCAGGTCGTCCAAGGACCGGCCCTCCGGGAAGGACCGCCTCGCCATGCCCGCAGATCTCGCCGTCATCGGTCTGGGCCCCCTCGGCCTCCCTCTGGTCCGGGCAGCCACCGCCGCCGGCATCGCCACCATCGGCTACGACCCCGACCCCTACACGGTCGCCGAGCTCCGCGCCGGGCGGCTGCCCTCGGAGGGCGTCGACGGCACCCTCACCGCCGCCGACGTCCGCCGGATGCTCGCCGCCGGCTTCCGGCCGACGACCGCGGACGCCGAGCTGGGCAGGGTCCGTACGGCCGTGATCTGTGCCCCCACCCGGCTGGGCGAGGACCGGGCGCTGGACCTGACGCCCGTCGGGGACGCGGCCCGTACGCTCGCGGCGCGGCTGCGCCCGCACACCACGGTGCTCCTGGAGTCAGCCGTCTACCCAGGAGCCACAGAGGAATACCTGCTTCCCTTGCTGGAGGCCGGCTCCGGTCTGTGCGCCGGGCGCGACTTCCACCTGGCGTACTCCCCCAGCCGCGCCGACCCCGGCAACCGCCGCCACAGCTACACCACCATCCCCAAAGTGCTGGGCGGGCTCACCCCGGCCTGCACAGAGGCCGCCGCCACCTTCTACGGGCGGATCTGCGAGAAGATCGTCCGCGCGCGCGGACCGCGCGAGGCGGAGACCGTGCGGGTACTGGAGACCAACTACCGGCACGTCAACATCGCACTCGCGAACGAGATGGCCGTCTTCTGCCACGACATCGGCGTCGACATGTGGGACGTCGTGCGGTGCGCCGAGACCAAGCCCTTCGGCTTCCAGCCGTTCCGCCCGGGCCCCGGCGTCGGCGGCCACGGCGTGCCCGTGGACCCCAACTACCTCTCCTACAAAGGCCGCAGCCTCGGCTATCCCCTGCGCATGGTCGAACTCGCGCAGGAGGTCAACGGGCGGATGCCGCGCTACGTCATCCAGCGCTGTGCCACGCTCCTCAACGAACACGGCAAGTCCGCGCGCGGCGCGCGCGTCCTGCTGCTCGGCGTCAGCTACAAGGCGGACATCGCCGACCAGGAGGGCTCGCCCGCCCGCGAGATCGGCGCCCGGCTGATCGAACTGGGCGCCCAGCTCAGCTATCACGACCCGCACGTCGCGCAGTGGCGCGTGCTCGGGCAGCCCGTGCCGCGCGCGGACTGCCTCTACGAGGCCGCGTCGGAGGCGGACCTGACGGTGCTCCTCCAGCACCACCGCACCTATGACCTCCAGGGGTTGGCGGTGAAGGCGCAGCTCCTGCTGGACACCCGGGGGGCGACGCCGGCCGGGGCCGCCCACCGGCTGTGAGAGCCCACCGGAGCGCGGCGGGCGGCCGCCGCTGCCCGGCTACAGCCGGCCCGTGCCCAGCAGCCGGTTCGGCTGCGCGTCCAGGACCGTCTTCAGCGACGCGAAGTCCTCCACACAGCGCCCCGTGCCGATCGCGACGCAGTCCAGCGGCTCGTCGGCGACGATGACCGGGATGTCGAGCTCCTTGCTCAGCCGCACGTCCAGGCCCCGCAGCAGCGCGCCGCCACCGGTGAGGACGATGCCGCGGTCCATGATGTCGCCCGCGAGCTCCGGCGGCGTCTCGTCCAGGGTCTGGCGGACCGCCATGACGATGGCGTCCACGGGCTCGGCCAGCGCGTGCCGGATCTCGTCGGCCGTCAGCTCCAGCGTCTTCGGCAGACCACTGACCTGATCGCGACCGCGAATGGTGAAGCGGTCCGGCGGCAGCAGGCCCTGCGTCTCCTCGGGGTCGCCGCCGACGTCCTCCAGACCGTCGTTCTTCTCCAGCTGCTTGGCGAGCGCGGTGAGCCCGGCGGCGGTCCAGGAGCCCGTGGGCGAGGCCGAGCCGATGCTCATCTTGATTTCCTCGGCGGTGCGTTCACCGATCGCGAGGGCGAACTGCTTCTTCACGTACGACGTGATCGCCGTGTCCATCGCGTCCCCGGCGGTGCGCACGGAGCGGGCCGTGACGATGCCGCCCAGCGAGATCACCGCGACCTCGGTGGTGCCGCCGCCGATGTCGACGACCATGCAGCCGGTCGGCTCGCTGACCGGCAGCCCCGCGCCGATCGCCGCCGCCATCGGCTCCTCCACCAGGTGCACCTGGCGGGCGCCGGCCCGGGACGCGGCCTCGATGACCGCGCGCCGCTCGACACCCGTGATGCCGGACGGCACGCACACCACGACGCGCGGACGCGTGAAACGGCGGTTGCCCAGCACCTTCTTGATGAAGTGCCGCATCATCCGCTCGGCTATCTCGAAGTCGGCTATGACGCCGTCGCGCAGCGGGCGGACGGCGACGATGTTCGAGGGGGTGCGGCCGATGGTCTCCTTGGCCTCCGTACCGACCGACAGCACGCTGCCGTCCTCGGCGTTGACGGCGACAACTGATGGTTCGTTGAGCACAACCCCCTTACCCCGCACGTACACCAGCGTGTTCGCCGTGCCGAGGTCGATCCCCATGTCCCTGCCGCTGAACGACTTGCTTTGCGCCATAAGGTGCCATTATTCCTTAGAGTCGAACTTTTATACGGAGTTCACAGCGGGCCGCTCGCTGTCGGTGACAGCGGTGACCGCACTGTCGCGGCGCCCGCTCCCTCTTGTCCTGCTCTTTCGCACAAGAGGTCACACTCCCCATGAGTCACCCCCGGCATCAGCGGTTCCCGCAAACGACCTGCCGACGGCGAAACGACGAAGGGCCCGGACCGCCGAAGCGGTCCGGGCCCTTCCGCCCTGCTGAAGGTCAGCGGTTGTCGTGCTGCGACGGCGCGACCGTCACCTCGACCCGCTGGAACTCCTTGAGCTCGCTGTAGCCCGTGGTGGCCATGGCACGGCGCAGCGCGCCGAACATGTTCATCGACCCGTCCGGCGTGTGCGAGGGACCGGTGAGGATCTCCTCGGTGCTGCCGACCGTGCCCAGGTTCATGCGCTTGCCGCGCGGCACGTCCTCGTGGACGGCCTCCATGCCCCAGTGGAAACCGCGGCCCGGCGCGTCGGTGGCGCGGGCGAGCGGGGAGCCCATCATCACGGCGTCCGCACCGCAGGCGATGGCCTTGGGCAGGTCGCCGGACCAGCCCACGCCGCCGTCGGCGATGACGTGGACGTAGCGGCCGCCGGACTCGTCCATGTAGTCCCGGCGGGCGGCGGCCACGTCGGCGACCGCGGTCGCCATCGGGACCTGGATGCCCAGGACGTTACGGGTGGTGTGGGCCGCGCCGCCGCCGAAGCCGACGAGGACGCCCGCCGCGCCCGTGCGCATCAGGTGCAGCGCCGCGGTGTACGTGGCGCAGCCGCCGACGATGACCGGGACGTCGAGCTCGTAGATGAACTGCTTGAGGTTCAGCGGCTCGGCGGCGCCGGAGACGTGCTCGGCGGAGACGGTCGTGCCGCGGATCACGAAGATGTCCACGCCGGCGTCGACGACGGCCTTGGAGAACTGCGCGGTGCGCTGCGGGGAGAGCGCGGCGGCGGTCACGACACCGGAGTCGCGGACCTCCTTGATGCGCTGCCCGATCAGCTCCTCCTTGATGGGAGCCGCGTAGATCTCCTGGAGGCGCCGGGTCGCGGCGGTCTCGTCCAGCTCGGCGATCTCGGCGAGCAGCGGCTCCGGGTCCTCGTAGCGGGTCCACAGGCCCTCGAGGTTGAGCACGCCCAGGCCGCCCAGCTCGCCGATGCGGATGGCGGTCTCGGGCGAGACGACCGAGTCCATGGGCGCGGCCAGGAACGGCAGCTCGAAGCGGTAGGCGTCGATCTGCCAGGCGATCGAGACCTCCTTCGGGTCGCGGGTACGGCGACTCGGGACGACGGCGATGTCGTCGAATGCGTACGCCCGGCGGCCGCGCTTGCCGCGCCCGATCTCGATCTCAGTCACGTGTGTGGCCTTTCCCTACGGTTACGCCCCCAGTATCCCCGACCGGGGAGGATGGGGGCGCATCCCGTACTTACTCTTCGTCTTCGAGGAGCACCTGCGTGGAATCCACCACGTGGACCACGATGACGATCAGCAGACCGTCACTGATCACGTACTCGATCGCGATGTTCTGGGTGAGCGCCAGAGACCGCGTGTTCTCGTCGCTTGAGATCGGGACCGAGATCTTCGGCCGCGGATCGTCCGCAAGCTTCTTGAGGCCCCGCTCCAGCGACGCCTTGCGGTCCTCGGGCAAACTGTCGCGGATTTGAGCCGCGCGCTCGCTGAAACTCACTCCGCACAACATCCGACCCCCTCGATCAGGCGCCTCAAGCGTACCGACTCAGCGCCGCGAGTAGTTCGGCGCCTCGGTCGTCATCTGGATGTCGTGCGGGTGACTCTCCTTGAGGCCCGCCGCCGTGATGCGGACGAACGTGCCCTTGTCCTTGAGCTCCTGGACGTTCGCCGAGCCGACGTAGCCCATGGAGGCGCGCAGGCCGCCGATGAGCTGGTGGGCGACCGAGGACAGCGGGCCGCGGTAGGGCACCTGGCCCTCGATGCCCTCGGGGACGAGCTTGTCCTCGGAGAGGACGTTGTCCTGGAAGTAGCGGTCCTTGGAGTACGAGCGGGCCTGGCCGCGCGACTGCATCGCGCCCAGCGAGCCCATGCCGCGGTACGACTTGAACTGCTTGCCGTTGATGAAGACCATCTCGCCCGGCGACTCCTCGCAGCCCGCGAGCAGCGAGCCGAGCATCACCGTGTCCGCGCCGGCGGCGATCGCCTTGGCGATGTCGCCCGAGAACTGCAGGCCGCCGTCACCGATCAGCGGGACGCCCGCCGCGTGGCACGCCTTCGCGGCCTCGTAGATCGCGGTGACCTGGGGGACGCCGATGCCGGCGACGACGCGGGTGGTGCAGATCGAGCCCGGGCCGACGCCGACCTTGACGCCGTCCACGCCCGCGTCGATCAGCGCCTGGGCGCCGTCACGCGTGGCGACGTTGCCGCCGACGACATCGACGTTGATGTTGGACTTGACCTTGGCGATCATGTCGAGGATGCCGCGGCTGTGGCCGTGGGCGCTGTCGACGACCAGGAAGTCGGCACCGGCCTCGACCAGCGCCTGCGCGCGCTCGTACGCCTCGTCGCCGACGCCGACGGCGGCACCGACGACCAGGCGGCCCTCGGAGTCCTTCGCGGCGTTGGGGTACTTCTCGGCCTTGACGAAGTCCTTGACCGTGATGAGGCCCTTGAGCACACCGGCGTCGTCGACCAGCGGCAGCTTCTCGATCTTGTGGCGGCGGAGCAGCTCGATGGCGTCCTCGCCGGAGATCCCGACCTTGCCCGTGACCAGCGGCATCGGGGTCATGACCTCGCGCACCTGGCGGCCGCGGTCCAGCTCGAAGGCCATGTCGCGGTTGGTGACGATGCCGAGCAGCTTGCCCGCCGGGTCGGTGACCGGCACACCGCTGATGCGGAACTTCGCACACAGCGCGTCCGCCTCGGCCAGCGTGGCGTCCGGGCGGACCGTGATCGGGTCGGTGACCATGCCGGACTCGGAGCGCTTGACCAGGTCGACCTGGTTGGCCTGGTCCTCGATGGAGAGATTGCGGTGCAGGACACCGGCGCCGCCCTGGCGGGCCATGGCGATGGCCATGCGCGCCTCGGTCACCTTATCCATCGCCGCGGACAGCAGCGGGATGTTCACCCGGACGTTGCGCGAGACCCGGGAGGAGGTGTCGACGCCGTTCGGCAGGACCTCTGAGGCGCCCGGCAGCAGCAGGACGTCGTCGTATGTCAGACCGAGCATCGCGAATTTCCCGGGCATTCCGTCGACGTTGTCAGTCATGACACCTTCCCAATGGTCTTGCCCCAGCGCGGACTCCCATGCTAACGGCCGTCACAGGTGTCCCATTCCACGACGACTGAGTCCCGCATCACTTGGATATTCCTACGAAGAGGGGGTACCGAGCGGTTCGGAGCCCCTTCCGTCACTGCTCGGCGAGCGCCCGCAGCCTGCTCAGCGCGCGGTGCTGGGCGACCCGCACCGCGCCCGGGGACATGCCCAGCATCTGCCCCGTCTCCTCCGCGGTCATGCCGATGGCGACGCGCAGCAGCACCAGCTCGCGCTGGTTCTCCGGGAGATTGGCCAGGAGTTTCTTGGCCCACTCGGCGTCGCTGCTGAGCAGCGCCCGCTCCTCGGGGCCCAGGGAGTCGTCCGGCTGCTCCGGCATCTCGTCGGAGGGCACCGCCGTGCTGCCCGGGTGGCGCATGGCGGCGCGCTGGAGATCGGCGACCTTGTGCGCGGCGATGGCCACGACGAACGCCTCGAAGGGGCGGCCGGTGTCGCGGTAGCGCGGCAGCGCGCAGAGCACCGCGAGGCAGACCTCCTGCGCCAGGTCGTCCACGAAGTGCCGGGCGTCGCCCGGCAGCCGCGAGAGGCGGGTGCGGCAGTAGCGCAGCGCGAGGGGGTGCACCAGCGCGAGCAGATCGTGCGTGGCCCGCCGGTCCCCCTCCACGGCGAGGGTCACGAGTGCGCCGATCTCCCCGGGGGCGGCAGCCGCGGGTGACCCCGTCGTGTCGTCGTCGCGCATCGGTCCATGGTGCCTTGACGCCAAGCGATCCACGGCACCGCCTTCATAGTCGTGCATCGAACCGTTACGCGTAGGTGTCCTCGTACTCACGTCTCGCGTCTCCCCCTTCCGGGTATACCCGCCCCCGCCCTCACGACTCCACCGATAGCTTGTGCCGGTAGCGCGCGGCACAGGACAGGGCTTGTCCGTCATGGGGTCATTGCCGGCCGAGTGAGAAGCCTCGGCCTCCGGCCGGGGAGGGGTCACACTCCAAGGATGCGGCATCCCTCGGAGTTTCGGCGCTGGACGGCCGCGCGATGAGGTCACGGCACGGTCACCCACCCGGGTGGCGCGCACCGCGACCTCACGGCGCTGCGCGCCACTCCCGGCTCAGCGGACCAGGCCCCAGCGGAAGCCGAGGGCCACGGCGTGGGCCCGGTCCGAGGCGCCCAACTTCTTGAAGAGCCGCCGGGCGTGGGTCTTCACGGTGTCCTCCGAGAGAAACAGCTCACGGCCGATCTCCGCGTTGGAACGGCCGTGGCTCATCCCCTCCAGCACCTGGATCTCGCGCGCGGTGAGGGTGGGCGCGGCACCCATCTCGGCCGAGCGCAGCCGCCGGGGGGCGAGCCGCCAGGTCGGGTCGGCGAGCGCCTGCGTCACGGTGGCCCGCAACTCCGCGCGCGAGGCGTCCTTGTGCAGATAGCCACGCGCCCCGGCGGCGACCGCGAGCGCGACGCCGTCGAGGTCCTCGGCGACCGTGAGCATGATGATGCGTGCGCCGGGGTCCGCGGAGAGCAGCCGGCGGACCGTCTCGACACCCCCGAGTCCGGGCATCCGTACGTCCATCAGAATGAGGTCCGAACGATCGGCGCCCCAGCGGCGGAGGACTTCCTCGCCGTTGGCCGCCGTCGTCACACGCTCGACGCCGGGCACGGTCGCCACCGCACGGCGGAGCGCCTCTCGGGCAAGCGGGGAATCGTCGCAGACGAGGACGGATGTCATGGCCGTCCTCCGCAGCTGATGCGCGTCACCTTGAGCCTCCAGGCTGGTACTGATCGTCACCTGTGCGATCGACGCTCTCCGGCAGGCTCGGACATCTGCCCGACTGCTTCATCCGTCAACCGCCTCCGCCCTCTCAACGACGGTCACCCGAAAGAGTTACGGGCTCGGTCGGCCACGTTCGGCACTCTACGTGAGGGCTCGGACACGGAGCAGGGCGCATTGGGGGCGCCCTTCGCGGCGCACAAGCTATGCCCCATTTGCCCAGGCAGACCAGTCTTTCTTCCCATTTGCCGGTGTCTATGACTAGATTCGCAATCAGTCATATTTACATCTGCTTCCACGGCAGACGTAGACGGCACAGGCAGTGCGTCCGCATCAGATCGCTCGTGCCGGGCCGCTTCCGCCGGATCCTCCGGCGGATCGCCCCGGCGGATCGCTTCGAGGGGATAGCCATGGCAGATTTCTCCCGCCTTCCCGGTCCCAACGCCGACCTGTGGGACTGGCAGCTCCTGGCGGCGTGCCGCGGGGTCGACAGCTCGCTGTTCTTCCACCCCGAGGGCGAGCGCGGCGCGGCCCGCAGCGCGCGCGAGACCTCGGCGAAGGAGGTGTGCATGCGCTGTCCCGTGCGGGCGGAGTGCGCGGCCCACGCCCTGGCCGTGCGGGAGCCCTACGGCGTCTGGGGCGGCCTCACCGAGGACGAGCGCGAGGAGCTGATGGGCCGCGCGCGGCACCGGGTCATCGCCGTGACCCCCACCAGCGCCTGAGCGCCTCCGGACCGCCCTCCGCTACGAGCGCCCGGCCGCCGTCGCCAGCTGGTCGAGCATCGCCGCCACCGCCGGCACCCGCGCCAGGTCCGGCAGCGTGAGGGCCACGATCTCGCGCTGCACCACCGGCTCGACCGGCACGGTGCGCGCACCCTTGGGGCGTACGGACTCCAGCGCCAGCTCCGGCATCACCGCGACCCCGAGCCCCGCACCGACGAGCCCGAACACCGCCGGGTAGTCGTCCGTCGCGAAGTCGATCCGGGGGGTGAACCCGGCGCCCTCGCAGACCTCCACCAGATGCTTGCGGCAGCGCGGGCAGCCCGCGATCCAGGGCTCCCCGGCGAGCTCCGTGATCCCGATCCGGTCCGCCCCGGCCAGCCGGTGGCCCTCCGGCACCACGCCGATGAGGCGGTCGGTGAGCAGCGGCCGTACGACCAGGTCGTCCCACTCCGCGGCCGCGGCCGGGTCCGCACCGCGCACCTCGGGATAGCGGAAGGCCAGCGCGATCTCGCAGTCGCCGTCGCGCAGCATCTCCACCGAGCGCGGCGGCTCCGCCTCCACCAGCGAGATCCGGGTGCCGGGGTGCGCGGCGCGCATCCGCGCGAGCGCGCCCGGGACCAGCGTCGAGCTGCCGCTGGGGAAGGACACCATCCGCACCCGCCCCGCCCGCAGGCCGGCGATCGCGGCGATCTCCTCCTCGGCCGCGGTCAGCCCGGCCAGGATCCCGGAGGCGTGCCGGACCAGCGCCTCGCCGGCCTGGGTGAGGCGCATCTCGCGTCCGGTGCGGATCAGCAGCGGGGTGCCCGTGGACTGCTCCAGGGCCTTCATCTGCTGGCTGACGGCGGGCTGGGTGCACCCCAGCTCGCGGGCCGCGGCCGAGAAGGATCCGGTGGCGGCCACCGCGCGCAGCACCCTCAGATGACGAGCCTCGATCATTCTTCGAGCATAAGCCCACCTTGGGGGCGATCGTAAATATCGGTTCACTACTTTGAGCGACGTCGCCGGGCTTCCCCATGACCTGCTCCCCGTGGACCTCGGGTGACCGCCCCCGCCCTCGGAAGGGACCTGCCGCCCGGCGTTTCGGCAGCTGGTGACGGGCTGCCCGCCGGGATCCACGAGAAGGCGCTCGCGCACGCGGCGGCCGGGTGAGCCCGATCGGAGACCGGCGAAAAGCGGACAGCGCACCGCCGCGGGGCGTCCCCGGGCTCTAACGTGCCTGTATGACGACTGTATTGATCACAGGAGCGACCGCCGGGATCGGCGCCGCCTTCGCGCGCAAGCTCGCGGCCGACGGCCACGACCTGGTCCTCGTCGCCCGCAACGAGGAGCGCCTGCACGAGCAGGCGACCGACCTCCACGACCGGCACGGCGTGGAGGTCGAGGTCCTCCCCGCCGACCTCGCCGAGGACAAGGGCATCGAGGCCGTCGAGGCCCGGCTCCGCGACGCCGCGCGCCCGGTGCATCTGCTGGTCAACAACGCCGGTTTCGGCAACAAGGGCGCGTACCTCGAAGTGCCGATGGCCGACGAGCTGCGGATGCTCAAGGTGCACTGCGAGGCGGTGCTGCGGCTGACCTCGGCGGCGGCCGAGGGGATGCGGGAGCGCCGGCGGGGTGCTGTCATCAACGTCGCGTCGGTGGCCGCCTTCACCCCGCGCGGCACGTACGGCGCGAGCAAGTCGTGGGTGGTGCAGTTCACCCAGGGCGTGGCCCGGGACCTGGCGGGTACGGGCGTGCGGCTGATGGCCCTGTGCCCCGGTTTCGTGCGTACGGAGTTCCACCAGCGGGCCGGGATGGGCACGGAGAACGTCCCCGGCTGGCTGTGGCTGGACGCGGACAAGCTGGTCGCGGCGGCGCTGCGGGACCTCGCGCACGGCAAGACCCTCTCCGTGCCGGACCCGCGCTACAAGGCGCTCACGGGTCTGATGCGGCTGGCGCCGCGCGGCGCCGTGAGCCGGGCGTCGTCCACGACGGGCCGCAGGTACGGCCCCAAGTGACCGGCCGGCAACGGCCGCGGCCCGGCACCCCTGGGAAGGGGTGCCGGGCCGCGGCCGTGCGATGCGCGTGGCGTCAGTGCGAGTGACCGTGGCCGTGACCGGCCTCGGGCTCCTCGTCGGCCGGCTTCTCGACGACCAGGGTCTCGGTCGTGAGCAGCAGCGACGCGATGGACGCGGCGTTCTCCAGCGCGGAGCGGGTGACCTTGACCGGGTCGATGACGCCGGCCTTCACCAGGTCGCCGTACTCGCCCGTCGCGGCGTTGAAGCCCTGGCCCTTGTCGAGCTCGGCGACCTTGGAGGTGATGACGTAGCCCTCGAGGCCGGCGTTCTCGGCGATCCAGCGCAGCGGCTCGACGGCGGCGCGGCGGACCACGGCGACACCGGTGGCCTCGTCGCCCTCCTTGCCGAGGTTGCCCTCGAGCACCTTGACGGCGTGGACCAGAGCGGAGCCACCACCGGAGACGATGCCCTCCTCGACCGCGGCGCGGGTCGCGGAGATGGCGTCCTCCAGACGGTGCTTCTTCTCCTTGAGCTCGACCTCGGTGGCCGCGCCCACGCGGATGACGCAGACGCCACCGGCGAGCTTGGCGAGGCGCTCCTGGAGCTTCTCGCGGTCCCAGTCGGAGTCCGTGGCCTCGATCTCGGCCTTGATCTGGTTGACGCGGCCGAGGACGTCCTCGGAGCTGCCGCCACCGTCGACGATGGTGGTGTCGTCCTTGGTGACGGTCACGCGGCGGGCGGTGCCCAGCACGTCCAGACCGGCCTGGTCGAGCTTGAGGCCGACCTCCTCGGCGATGACGGTGGCACCGGTGAGGGTGGCCATGTCGCCGAGCATCGCCTTGCGGCGGTCACCGAAGCCGGGCGCCTTGACGGCGACGGCGTTGAAGGTGCCACGGATCTTGTTGACGACGAGGGTGGAGAGCGCCTCGCCCTCGACGTCCTCGGCGATGATCAGCAGCGGCTTGCTGGCGCCGGCCTGGATGACCTTCTCCAGCAGCGGCAGCAGGTCCTGGATCGAGGAGATCTTGCCCTGGTGGATCAGGATGTACGGGTCGTCGAGGACGGCCTCCATGCGCTCCTGGTCGCTGACCATGTAGGGCGAGAGGTAGCCCTTGTCGAAGGCCATGCCCTCGGTGAAGTCCAGCTCCAGGCCGAAGGTGTTGGACTCCTCGACGGTGATGACACCGTCCTTGCCGACCTTGTCCATCGCCTCGGCGATGAGCTCGCCGACCTGCTTGTCCTGCGCGGAGAGCGCGGCCACGGCGGCGATGTCGGACTTGTCGTCGATCGGACGGGCGGTCGCGAGGAGCTCCTCGGAGACGGCCTTGACCGCGGCGTCGATGCCCTTCTTCAGGGAGGCCGGGGAAGCACCGGCGGCGACGTTGCGCAGACCCTCGCGGACCAGCGCCTGGGCCAGGACGGTCGCGGTGGTGGTGCCGTCACCCGCGATGTCGTTGGTCTTGGTCGCCACCTCCTTGACGAGCTGGGCGCCAAGGTTCTCGTAGGGGTCGTCGAGCTCGACCTCGCGGGCGATGGTGACACCGTCGTTGGTGATCGTCGGGGCACCGAACTTCTTGTCGATGACGACGTTGCGGCCCTTGGGGCCGATCGTCACCTTGACCGTGTCGGCCAGCTTGTTGACGCCGCGCTCGAGGGCGCGACGGGCGTCCTCGTCGAACTTCAGGATCTTCGCCATGGTTGCTTCAAGTCCTCTCGTTGCGATCCTCGGCCACGCGTCAGTGACCGGCTATCGCTTCAAACGAACTGCGCCCCGGGCGCCCGGCCGGTGAAGAGCGGGAGCACGGGGCGCAGATCAAAAAACTTCGGGTGAATTACTTCTCGACGATCGCGAGGACGTCGCGGGCCGAGAGGACGAGGTACTCGTCGCCGTTGTACTTCACCTCGGTGCCGCCGTACTTGCTGTAGAGCACGACGTCGCCGACGGTCACGTCGAGCGGAAGACGGTTGCCGTCCTCGAAGCGACCCGGACCCACGGCCAGGACGACGCCCTCCTGGGGCTTCTCCTTCGCGGTGTCCGGGATGACCAGGCCAGAGGCCGTGGTCTGCTCGGCGTCGAGCGGCTGGACCACGATGCGGTCCTCGAGCGGCTTGATGGCAACCTTGGAGCTGGCGGTCGTCACGATCCGACCTCCCCCTTCGGAGATCTCACGGGGTTAACTGTCTGAGGTGGCGACCAGGTCGGATCCGTCGTCGCGGGTGCCGGATCTGCCCGTCGCTGTGTTTGGCACTCCCGGGTGGAGAGTGCCAACGGAAGCGAGACTATGACGCGGTTAGCACTCGGTCAAGCGGAGTGCCAATTCGCCTGCGGCGCGCGCCGTGGCGTGGGGGTGGATCTTCCCCTGGGCCGTCGGCCGTAATCGTCACCCGCACCACCGCTTCGCGGCGGTTGTCCTCAATCGCCGGACGGGCTCGATACGCCGCAGTCAGCGACGGAGCCGCGCCCCTCACTCAGACGTAGTCCTCCAGGCGGGCCACCGTGTAGCCCTGCTTCTGGATGCTGCGCAGCATGTTCGTCACCATCTTGGTCATCGAGGTGCCCTTGAGTTCCTGCGGACCGCGGAAGTGCGCGAGGACGATGTCGCCGGGGCGCAGCTTGTCGCCCTCGGCGTAGCGCATGTCGTTGATCTGCATCGTCGCCTCCCACAGCACGACCGCCTTCACCCCGCAGCTGCCGGCCGCCGTGAGTGTCGCGTCGTTGTAATTGCCGTACGGCGGGCGGAACAGCGGCGGCTTGACCCCGGTCCGCTTCTCCAGCCGGTCCTGCTGCCCGCATATCTCGTGCCGCTGCGCGTCGGGCGAGAGGGTGCGCAGGTTGGGGTGGGAGAGGGTGTGGTTCTCGATGGTGTTCGGGTGGCCGGCATCGCCCCGCAGCTGCTCGAAGTAGCCGTAGCCGCGGCCCGCGCGGGCGATGTCGTCCGTCAGGAACATCGTGAAGGGCAGCTTCAGGTCCTTCGTCATCTTCACGAACTCCGGGTCCTTCTCCGCCCCGTCGTCGAAGGTCAGGAAGACGACCTTGTCCTTGGTGTCCACCCGCCGCACGACCTTGGGCTTCTCCCCCGGCTTCATCCCGTCCGTCACCTTCGCCGCGGGCGGCGCGGGCGGCGCCGCGAGGGGCGCGTCCAGCCCCCAGCGGCGGTACGCGCCGGTGTCGGTGGAGGGCGAGGCCGAGGGCGCTTCCGTACGACCGGTGGCCGACGGCGCGGGCTTCCCCGGGCCGGACGACGATCCGGAACACCCGGAGACGAGTCCGGCGAGCAGCAGGGCGATGGCGGCGACCCGGGGGCCGGATATGGAGGAGCTCACCCTTCCGATTCTTGTTCACTCGTTCGAGTGAAGCGAGGCGGGTGGGCCCTGCCGCTCCCCGGAGCCCGATTACGGAAAGGAGCGGGGCTGGGGAAAGAATGAAACCGTGCCCGCACCGAACCAGCCGACCGAAGCCTTCGCCGCTCTCCTCACCGACGAAGGGCGGCGCCTCCTGGACGAGCTCCGCGATTACGACCCCGCCCAGGAGCTGGCCACCGCCACCCGGCTGCGCCGCGAGCACCCGGCCGAGCTGGTCTCCGCGGCGATCGGGCAGGCGCGGCTGCGGCAGCGGGCCGTCGCGAAGTTCGGGGCGGAGGACGCGTACCGCATGTTCTTCACGCCCAACGGCGTCGAGCAGTCGACGCGCCGGACCGTGGCGGAGTACCGCGCCGCCCGCTTCGCCGCGCTCGGCGTCCGCTCCGTGGCCGACCTCTGCTGCGGCATCGGCGGCGACGCGCTCGCGCTGGCCCGCGCGGGCGTACGGGTCCTCGCCGTCGACCGTGACCCGCTGACCTGCGCGGTCGCGGTCGCCAACGCGGAGGCGCTCGGCCTGGCCGACCTCATCGAGGTGCGCTGCGCGGACGTCACGGAGATCGACACCGCCGCGTACGACGCCGTCTTCGTCGACCCCGCGCGCCGGGGCGGACGCGGCCGGATCTTCGACCCGGAGGCGTACTCACCCCCGCTGTCCTGGGCCGTCCGGGCCGCCCTCTCCGCCCCGCGCGCCGCGCTGAAGATCGCGCCCGGCATCCCGCACGAGGCGATCCCCGACGAGGCGGAGGCCGAGTGGATCTCGGACGGGGGCGACGTCAAGGAAGCGGTGCTGTGGTTCGGCACGGCGCCCGGCACCCACCGCTCGACGCTGCTCCCCTCGGGCGCGACCCTCACCGGCCGCGGCCTGGCCGACCCCGCGGTCCGCCCGGTCGGCCGCTACCTCTACGAACCGGACGGCGCCGTCATCCGCGCCCACCTCGTCGCCGAGGTCGCGGAAGACCTCGCCGGCGGCCTGATCGACGAGACGATCGCCTACGTGACGAGCGACGAACTCCGCCCGACGCCGTACGCGACGCCCTACGAGATCACCGACGTGCTCCCCTTCAACCTCAAGCACCTCAAAAAGCTGGTGCGCGAACGGGAGATCGGCGTCGCGGTCATCAAGAAGCGGGGCTCGGCGGTGGAGCCGGAGGAACTGCGCAAGAAGCTGAAACTCGAAGGGGTGAACTCCTGTGTGATCGTACTTACGCGCGTGGCGGGGGCTCCGACAATGCTGCTGGGGCACCCGGTCCAGGCGTAGCCTGGCAACAGCGACAAGGGAGGACAGCGATGACCGCCGATCCCGTCACCGAACCGGTGAAGAAGCCGCAGGACCCCATCGATCTGTTGATCGCGGTCGAGAAGGCATTCGATGTGCCTGTCCGGCCCGAGTGCATCGAGGGGATGGTGGTCGTGCCACCGCAGCCGGACGATAACCACAACGACAGTGCGGCAGAGCTTTACTTCCAATTGCGCTCAGCGGGCATTCGGCAAGCGGGATACGGCAATGGCTTCCGGCTCGGCTTGAAAGGCGAGCGCACCCGCTCGTTGCTCATCCCCGATTTCTACGTGAAGCGACGCAAGCCCACCGAGGTGGACGAGGCCTACCGCCGGGCTCACCGGGGCTGGTACCCCATCGACCTGCTCGCCCTCGTCGGCGAAGTCACCTCGACCAACCATGAGTCGGACACGGGCCCCAAGTACCGCAGCTACGCCGCCGGCGGAGTGCCGGTCTATGTCGTCGTTCACCGCCAGACGAACCGGGTGTACGTGCACTCCGAGCCCGTACCCGACGTGGACAACCCCGCTCTCAGCCACTACCGGACGACCACGACCACCGAGATCGGCGGCAAGGTCCACCTCCCGGACCCCTACCCCGCGTTGGACACCGCGTTCCTGCTGGAAAGCTGAGGCTCAAGCCCCGGCGCGGGATCACTCGTCGCTGATGCCGTGCACGCGTTCGCGGGTGTGGGCCTGGATGTCCTTGATCGTGATGTCCAGCAGCTGGCTGGACAGGTGGTGCAGAGCGCGGGAGGCCGCCAGTTCGTCGCCGATCGCCGGGACGTTCTCGTCGGCGGGGTGGCAGTGCGCGGTGCCGTCGCCGACCATCGGGCCCGGGGCCCTGCCCGTGAGGCGGGCCTCGGCGGTGACCACGTGGTCGTGTTCCTTGATGCTGACCTCGACAGTCCAGACCTTGTTGCCGCTCACGGGTGGACCTCCTTGCGCGCGCCGGTGCGGTCCCACCACGCTGACACGCGGGTGCGGGGCGCGCACGGGGCCATGGGCCGAACGGGACTTCGCGGTTCAGTGGGTGTAGTCCTTGAGCTCCTCTGTCGCCAAGGTGATGCCGACCGGGTCGGGGAGCGTGACGGTCTCGCCGTACGGATGCGACTTCCGGCTGAGGTACTTCCCGTTCATGGGCTCGCTGTAGACGGTCACCATGCACTCGTCGCGGTCGACGAGGAGGTACACCGGGATGCCGACGGCGGCATAGCCGTCGCGCTTCTCCTTCCGGTCACGGCGATCGGTGTCCGAGTCATGTGAAGTCACCTCGACAGTCATCAGAACACCATCGGGATCGGCCCACTCTCCTTGTCCAGCGAGGAGCCGTATGACCGCGTCGGCGGGCGCCAACTCCACCCTTTCCGGTGGCATCTTGTCGGTCAGGCGCGTACGGGCCATGCCGCGCGCGAAGTGCACCACCGGGGGCAGCCCCGCCGTGAGTTCGCGTACGAGGTCCTTCGGCGACGCGCCTCTCGCCAGCCACTCCGTGGCCAGTTCCTCCAGCTCGCGGCAGTCGCCGCCGACAGCGTCATCCGGGGGTCGGTGCGGCCCAGGGACGCGAGCGCGTCGTACGCCTCCGAGCGCGCCGGTGGCTCGTGGCGCGCCTCCGGGACGACGTCTCCCCTCAGGAACGCCTCCCACCACGCGTCGCCCCGCGCCGTGCGCGAGAAGTACGTCCGCGTCACCCAGTGCATGCTGCCGCCGTCACCCTTGCGGTGCTCCTTCACCATCCGCAGGTGACCCGCCTCCGCGAGGCGGCGGATGGCCGTACGGCACGCGGCCTGGCCGTACGCGGGGATGTTCGCCGCCAGAGTCTTCGCGTCCATGGCCGCACCCTCGGGCAAGCGGTCGACAAACGCGGCGATCAGGGCCTCGCGGGCGGGCAGATGTGCGAAGTCGCCCGCGCGGCGGGGCTCCTGTTCGGGAGCGCTCCGCTTGCCGTAGCCGGGAGTGGCTTGCGGGTGCACGTGCGTGGGGCGCGCGGCGCCACTAGAGTTGGCGTAAGCCATGAGATCAGCCTTGGTGATCTTGTGGGTCAGACCCCGGTTCGGTGCTGCTAACACCTGCCGGGGTCGCTTTGTCGCTGCGAACGCTAGAGCGTGGCGACGAGCCGTCGCAACCCGACCACTGGAAGTTAACTCGTGTGGTGTGCGCGGGGGTTGGAGAGAGGGTGGGTGGGCGGGTGATACCCGCCGTCCATTCCTTTAAGACAGGGCTCGGGGTCCGGACCCCGGATCCCGGAGCTCAAGTCTCGGCCGGGGGGTGAGGCGGCTTTTTCTCCCCTCCCCGCCCCTTCCCGAAACCGGGGGCCGACCCCTGGGCCCCCGGAGCTCAAGTGGTCGCCGCGTACGCGACGAATTCGGCCCAGGCGGTTGCCGGGGTGACCAGCTGGGGCCCGGGTATTCGCTTCGAGTCCCGGACGTGGACGACGTGCGGGCGGGCGGCGACCTCTACGCATTCGCTTTCCGTGTCGCTGTAGCTGGACTTCAGCCACAGCATCGCATCACTCATAGCTCCTCCATCAACTTCCTGATGTAGCACGCAGATTCCTTGGGGCTGAGAGCCAACCGACCGATCAACGCATGGCGTTTGACCGCGATGTTGATTTTTTCGGCTTCCGCATACAGCAAGGCCACCGTCTGACCTTCCTCGAAGCCGAGTCGATCATGTTCGGCCGTCTCCAGCAAGACAAGCGGCCCGTTGAGTCCGACGTGAGCACCGCCGGCAGGCAGGACCTGAACGGTCACGTTGCGCTGCTCCCCCACGTCCAGGAGGCGCTGAAGCTGGCGCTTGTGAGCATCCATGCTGCCGACGGGGTAGCGCACGGCCACCTCACCGATGACGAACTCGAAGGACGTACCCAGCCTCTCCAGCAACTTCTGGCGAGCCAGCCGAGCCACGATTCGGTCCTCGATCGTCTTGTCGTCCACCGGCGGCCAGGTACCTTCGAGCAGCGCACGCGCCGTCTCCTCGGTCTGGAGCAGTCCGGGGATGAGCTGCGGCTGAAAGGAGCTGATGGCGATCGCCTCGGCCTCGTACAGCATGAAGTCGTGCGTCAACCTGTCGGACTTCTCCGGCCCCAGATAGGCGTGCGACGCCAGCAGCAGGCCGTTCGCTCCGCACATTTCGTCGGCCACCTGAAGCAGGCGCAGCGTGGGCCGACGCCTCCCCTGCTCCATCGATTTGACGGTCTCGGCGCCGTAGTTGGCCTCCTTGGCCAAGTCCTCCCGGGACACCCCTGCCAGAGCCCGCCAGAGCTTCATCTGGTTACCGCAATAGCGCCAGTTGATCGGCGGCAGAGAACTCATACCCGTCAACGCGCCCGCCCTTCCCAGTGCCTGAACGGTACGCGCGACGCACGTCCCGCAATCGTCACTTACGAGGCTAGCCACGCCCCGTAACCCTAGGTAGCGTGAACAGAGAAATTCCGCCGCGTGGGGCATACGTCATCGACAGCAGGACCGGAGCGGTCGGCCAAGTCATCGGCCACACACGTGACTTCGCCTTCGTGCGGCTACGCCAGCCCGGAGGGGGCCAGGAGTGGAGCTGCCCCGCTGCCTCCGCTCAGACCACGACGCTCCGCGCCTACCTGCGCGCGCAGGTGTCGGAGATCAACAACCGCCGGAGGCTTGTATGACCACCGGCCCGACGGACGGCCACGAGGCGACGGATGGGCCTGACACCCCGCTGATCCCGCAGCCTGCCAACACTCCGGAAGACCTGCGGGCTGCCGTTGCCAAGGTCATGCCCTCTTCGCTGACGACCTTCGACACCGAGCGCGCTGAAGCTCTGAGAGAAGCGCGCAGCACGGGTAACGCAGGGCCGATGCGCCGGCTCGTCGGCCAGTGGGCGGTGTATGTCGCCATCGCGCGGCACCCGCAGCGTGCGGCAAGATTTCACCACCTCGAAGCCACGGCCGAACGGGCCGATACCGACGCGGAAGCCTGGGCGGCGGCCTCCGAGCTCGGCTGCATCCTCGACCAGGCGTTCGCCGAGGCCGGGCTCCTTCGCGGGCCAGCCGACGAGTGAGCGGCCGCGGCAACCTGCGTCATTCACCACACCCCGCACCCCACAGCGGGCATAGTCGGAAGCGGCCACCCCGAAGCATCGGAGACCGCAGGGAGCAGGCATGGCGAAGACGTTCACGACAACGATCGGCGGCCGGGCCGTGGAGCTGCCCGGAACCATCCACGCCATCCGCGAGGCACTGCCCGCGCAGCAGCGCGAGGAGTTCGCGCACGAGGCCGAGCAGGCCGGCGCGGACGAGATCTCCGGCGTGCTGGCCCGGTGGGCCCTGCGGACGCCGCAGGCACACGACCCGGACGAAGAGGCGCTGGTCGCACGCCTGAAGGCCGGGGACTTCTCCGGTGTCCACTTCGACGACGAGTCGGACGAGTACAGGAGCGCTGGTTGACGTATCGCATCGCCTACACCGACGACGCCGCGGCCGGACGCCGGAGCTTCACCGCCGAACGGCGCAAACTCTTCGAGAACGGGATGGCTTCCCTGGCCCAGGACCCCTACGGCTGCGGTTCCAGCACCGTCCGGGGCGACCGCGACCGGCGCGACGCGACCATCGGCGGCATCGCCTTCATCACCTACCTGGTCAGCATGTCCGTGGTGACCGTGACCGTCGTCAAGCTCGTACCCCTGCCGTAGCGGTCCCGGACACTCACGCCAGATCCGTCAGATCCTCCGCATAGAACGTCGTCAGCGGCTGCGGGCCTATGTACTGCTGGCAATTGCACTGGCCCCGCTCATAGCTCGTCGGCTTCTTCTCCGCGTCCCAGGCGACCGGGACCTCCACCGACTCGTGGCAGCGGCCCTTTTTGTCGTGCTTGGCCAGGTGGTGGGTGCAGCCGCAGACCGGCTCCGGGGGCCTGGACGCGGATTCGAGTGCCTCGTGCTGCCGGCGCTCGGTCTCCAGGAGCTCAAGCTTGCGCTCGTGGCGCGTGCGCAGGGCCATGCGGCCCATGTCGGCCGCCTTGGTGAAGCCTCCGACACCGAAAAAGATCAATACCCACCAGAGCCAATTCACGTCCGGCTCCTCCCCGTCGCCCTGCCCGGTCTCCAGAATAAGTGTTCACCCGGAGGCCCGTGCAGGGCTGTGGATAACTCGCTACCGGCTAAGAGCTCGTAACAGGATCATGGTTTGCGGTTGTTGAGGCGTCTCCAGCAGATGAGGCCGCAGGCCAGGGAGACGAGGGCGTCGTGGAGTTCGA
>NZ_JBIAWF010000021.1:0-144191 GCF_042895325.1 Streptomyces sp. NPDC001407 | reverse complement strand
CTCAGCCCGGAGGCCCCACCCCCGGCACCCACCACACACCCAAGCCCGGCCGGCGATTGAGGCCGCCCGCCGCAGGCGCACACAACCCGCACCCGGAAGAGAGGATCAGCCCCCAGCCACCGCCTCCGCGAACTGCGCCGCATACAGCCGCGCGTACGCCCCCTCCGCCTCCAGCAACGCCTCATGCGTGCCCTGCTCCACAATGTGCCCCGACTCCATCACCAAGATCACATCCGCATCGCGAATCGTGGAGAGACGATGCGCGATGACAAAACTCGTACGCCCCGTCCGCAGCTGAGCCATCGCATGCTGGATAAGAACCTCCGTCCGGGTGTCGACAGAGCTCGTCGCCTCGTCCAGGACAAGAATCTCCGGTTCGGCCAGGAACGCACGGGCAATAGTGATCAGCTGCTTCTCGCCGACGCTGACGTTGGAGCCCTCCTCGTCTATGACGGTGTCGTAGCCGTCGGGGAGGGTGCGGACGAAGCGGTCGACGTGGGTCGCCTTCGCGGCCTCGACGATCTTGTCCATGGAGGCCCCCTCCGCACCGTAGGCGATGTTCTCGGCGATGGTGCCGCCGAAGAGCCAGGTGTCCTGGAGGACCATGCCGATGTGGGAGCGCAGTTCCTCGCGCGGCATCTCGGCGATGTCGGCGCCGTCGAGGGTGATGCGGCCTCCGCTCACCTCGTAGAACCGCATGAGCAGATTGACCAGTGTGGTCTTGCCCGCGCCGGTGGGGCCGACGATGGCGACCGTCTGGCCGGGGCTCACGGCCAGCGAGAGGCCGTCGATGAGGGGCTTGTCGGGCTCGTAGCGGAAGGAGACCTCCTCGAAGGCGACCTCGCCGCGCACCGGGCGCGGCTCCGCGGTGGTGGCCGCGTCGGCGGACTGCTCCTCGGCGTCGAGCAGTTCGAAGACGCGCTCGGCGGAGGCGACGCCGGACTGCACGAGGTTGGCCATGGAGGCGACCTGGGTGAGCGGCTGGCTGAACTGCCGCGAATACTGGATGAACGCCTGGACGTCACCGATGGACAGCGAGCCGGAGGCGACGCGCAGCCCGCCGACGACGGCGACGAGCACGTAGTTGATGTTGCCGATGAACATCATCGCGGGCTGGATGATCCCGGAGATGAACTGCGCCTTGAAGCCGGCCGCGTAGAGGTCCTCGTTCTCCTTGCGGAAGATCTCGGCGGACTCCTTCTGCCGGCCGAAGACCTTGACCAGGGAGTGGCCGGTGTACATCTCCTCGATGTGGGCGTTGAGCTTGCCCGTGGTCTTCCACTGCGCGACGAACTGCGGCTGCGCGCGCTTGCCGATGCGGGTCGCCACCATCACGGAGACCGGGACGGTGACCAGCGCGATCAGGGCCAGCAGCCAGGAGATCCAGAACATCATGGCCAGCACGCCCACGATGGTGAGCACGGAGGTGACGATCTGGCTCAGGGTCTGCTGGAAGGTCTGCTGGATGTTGTCGATGTCGTTGGTGGCCCGCGAGAGGACCTCGCCGCGCTGCTGCTTGTCGAAGTAGCTCAGCGGCAGCCGGCCCAGCTTGTCCTCGACCTGCTGGCGCAGCCGGAAGACGGA
Organism: Streptomyces sp. NPDC001407; assembly: GCF_042895325.1. Classification (NCBI taxonomy): domain Bacteria; kingdom Bacillati; phylum Actinomycetota; class Actinomycetes; order Kitasatosporales; family Streptomycetaceae; genus Streptomyces; species Streptomyces sp. NPDC001407. The sequence goes on along the minus strand of NZ_JBIAWF010000021.1, from coordinate 142,607 downwards.
GCGCTGGACGACGACGGTGGCGATGCGGGCCTGGATGAGCGCGAAGACGGACGCGGCGACGTAGATCAGCAGCACCCAGAGCAGGACGTTGCCGACGGCGTCGAAGTCGATGCCCTTGCCGGGGGTGAAGTCGACGGAGGAGAGCAGGTCGGCGACCTTGCCGTCGCCCTTGCTCCGCATGGCGTCGATGGCCTGGGCCTTGGTCACGTGCTCGGGGAAGCCCCGGCCGACGACGCCGGCGAAGATCAGGTCGGTGGCCCGGCCGAGGATCTTGGGGCCGAGCACGGACAGCGTCACGCTGCCGAGGGTGAGCAGCATGGCCACGGTGATCAGGGCCCGCTCGGGGCGGAGCACGGCCAGCAGCCGCTTGCTGGAGCCGGCGAAGTCCATGGACTTCTCGGTGGGCTGGCCGCCCATGAAGCGGCCGATGCCGGCCGCCGGGGCGGGGCCTCTGCGCGCCGTCCCGCCGGACGGTTCGCCGGGCTGCCCGCCCTTCCCGCCCGGCTGTGCCGGCTTCTCCGGGGACGTCACGCCGCCTCCTCCTCGGTGAGCTGGGAGAGCACGATCTCCCGGTAGGTCTCGTTCGACGCCATCAGTTCGGTGTGGGTGCCGGTGCCGACGACCCGGCCCTCGTCGAGGACGACGATGCGGTCGGCGTCGCGGATGGTGGACACCCGCTGGGCGACGATGACGACGGTGGCGTCCCCGGTCTCGCGGGCCAGCGCGGCGCGCAGCCGCGCGTCGGTGGCGTAGTCGAGCGCGGAGAAGGAGTCGTCGAAGAGATAGATCTCCGGGCGGCGGACCAGGGCGCGGGCGATGGCCAGGCGCTGGCGCTGGCCGCCGGAGACATTGGAGCCGCCCTGGGCGATGGACGCCTCCAGGCCGAGTTCCATGCTCTCGACGAAGTCGCGGGCCTGCGCGGTCTCCAGCGCCTGCCACAGCTCCTCGTCGCTCGCGTCGGGCTTGCCGTAGCGGAGGTTGGAGGCGATGGTCCCGGAGAAGAGATAGGGCTTCTGGGGGACGAATCCGACGGTCTCGGAGATCAACACGGGGTCGATCTCGCGGACGTCCTCGCCGTTGACCAGAACCGTGCCCGCCGTGGCGTCGAAGAGCCGGGGCACCAGGCCCAGCAGCGTGGACTTGCCGCTGCCGGTGGAGCCGATCACGGCGGTGATCTCGCCGGGGCGGGCGACCAGCGAGACGTCCTTGAGCACGGGCTCCTCGGCGCCGGGGTAGCGGAACTCCACGCCGCTGAGCTCCAGGTGGCCCGAGCGGCGCAGCCGGGTGACCGGTGCGGCCGGGGGCACGACGCTGGAGTCGGTGGAGAGGATCTCCTGCACGCGCTCGGCGCAGACCTCGGCGCGCGGCACCATCATGAACATGAAGGTGGCCATCATGACCGACATCAGGATCTGCATGAGATAGCTGAGGAAGGCCGTCAGCGCGCCGATCTCCATGTGGCCGCCGTCGATGCGGTGGCCGCCGAACCACAGGACGGCGATCGAGGAGAGGTTCACGACCAGCATCACCGACGGGAACATCAGCGACATCAGCCGGCCGGCCTTGAGCGAGACGTCCATCAGCTCGGTGTTGGCACCCCCGAAGCGCCGCCGCTCGTGGTTGTCGCGGACGAAGGCGCGGATGACGCGGATGCCGGTGATCTGCTCGCGCAGCACGCGGTTGACCGTGTCGATGCGCTCCTGGACGCCCCGGAAGATCGGCCGCATCCGCCAGATGATCAGCGACACGATGATGCCGAGGACCGGCACGATCACCAGGAGCAGCGCGGACAGCGGCACGTCCTGGTTGAGCGCCATCACGATGCCGCCGACGCACATGATCGGGGCGGAGACCATCAGCGTGAACGCCATCAGGACCAGCATCTGGACCTGCTGGACGTCATTGGTGGTCCGGGTGATCAGCGAGGGCGCGCCGAACTGGCCCACCTCGCGGGAGGAGAAGGACTGCACCCGGTCGAAGACGGCGGCGCGCAGGTCGCGCCCCAGCGCCATGGACGTCCGCGCGCCGAAGTACACGGCGCCCACGGCGCACACGACTTGCACGAGGGTCACACCGAGCATCCAGCCGCCGTAGCGGAGGATGTATCCCGTGTCACCCTTGACGACGCCGCCGTCGATGATGTCCGCGTTGAGGGTGGGCAGGTAGAGCGTGGCGAGCGTCTGGACGAGCTGCAGGAGCACGATCAGCGCGATGGGTTTGGAGTAGGGCCTCAGATACGCCCGCGTAAGTCGTACCAACACACAGGCAGAGTATGTGAGGGGCCCGCCACACGGCCCCTCGTTTTACACGTGGGCGCCGTGACTCCGCATACACCCGTCATCATGGGAGCCGCACATGATGGAAAGGGGTCGCCGTGGCGACGACACAACCGGCGCGGCCGGTGGAGCTGCCGAGGCAGCCGGGGCCGGCGGGCACGATCCGCTACTGGGCCGCGGCGAAGGCCGCCGCGGGCACGGCCGAGGAGCCGTACGCGGCGCGTACGCTCGCGGACGCGCTCGACGCGGCGCGCCGCCGGCACGCCGAGAGCCCCGAATTCGCCCGGGTGCTGCGGCGCTGCTCGTTCCTCGTGGACGGCGACCCGGTCGGCACGCGCGACCACACGACGGTCCAACTGGCCGAGGGCGGCACCGTCGAGGTGCTCCCGCCCTTCGCAGGAGGGTGACCCCGGCACGATGAGCAATCAGCCGCACAACGGATACGGGCAGCGAGAGCCCTACGAACCGTACGAGCCACGTGAGCCGTACGGTCCCTACGACCAGCAGGGCGTACAGCCTCCGGCGCAGCCCGGCTACGACGCCTATCAGCCGTACGACCCGTACGCGCAGCCGCAGCCCCAGCAGCCGCAGAGCCCCGCGGCGTGGCCCACGACGCAGGGCGGGCAACAGGGCTTCGCGCAGCAGGAGCCGGTGACGCAGACCTGGCAGACGCCGACCTGGGACACGCAGACGTGGCAGCAGCCGGTCCCGCCCGTCGCGGACCAGGCCTACGGGGCGTCCTGGCCCGGTGAGCCCGCGCCGGACGGCTCGTACGCGAGCCACGGCGGGCACGTGCCGCAGGGCTCGCCCCTGCCGACGGCCGCGGAGGAACCGGCCGCGCCCGCGGTGCCCGCCGCGCCGGAGCGGCCGATGACCGCCGCCGAGAAGGCGAAGGCGGAGGGCCGTCCGCAGATCCTCGCGCCGGGCTTCCAGCCCGCGGTGCTGACCACCGTCCTCGCGGTCCTGCTGGCGGCGGCCGCGCCGCTCGGGCAGGTCGCGCTGGCCGTGCCGGTGGCACTGCTCCAGGCGGTGACAGCGGCGGGCTGGTTCCGGCTCAACGGCATGTGGCCGGCCCGGCAGGGCATCGCGCTCGCCTTCCTCGGCGGACTGGCCGCCGACATCGGGCTGCTGGCCACCGACGCCGACCAGGCGCCGACCGTGCTCATGGGCACGCTCGGCGTGTGGGTGCTGCTGACACTGGTGCTCCAGCTGCGCAGCCAGGCCTCGCCCGACGAGCGGCTGTACGGCCTGATGGTCGCCGGCGCCTCGGCCGCCCTCACGGTGGTCGCGGCCGGGCACCTGGCCGCGACGACCTCCGACGCCGTCGTGATCGGCGCGGTCGCGGTCGCGGTGACGGCGCTGGCGCGCGCGCTGCCGCTGCCGTCGGTCGCCTCCCCCGTCGTCGCCCTGATCGCGGCCGCGGGCTCGGGCGTAGCCACCGGTCAGCTGACCGGCTTCGGGGCGTCGGCGGCGCTGCTCGCCCTGGCGGCGGGCGTCTGCGCGCTGGCCGGCCTGCGCGCGGCGAGCTACGACTACCCCTCCCGCTTCGTGCACATGACGGCGGGCGTCGCGCTCCCGCTGGCCGCGGCCGCCCCGGCGGTCTACGTGCTCGGCCGGGCCCTCGGCTGATCGTCCACTGATCAGCGGATTCGCCGGTTTTCCGCACCGTCCGGTTAGGCTCCCTGCACAGGCAGGGGGCCTGACCGTGACCCGGGGGAGCGAGAGAAACCGATGCGCGCGCTACGAATAACCCTGATCATCGCCATCGTGCTGGGGGCCCTCTTCGTGGGCGCCGACCGCGTGGCGGTGTACTTCGCCGAGAACCAGGCGGCGGAGAAGATACGCAACTCGCAGAACCTCTCGGGCACCCCCGACGTGTCCATCAAGGGCTTCCCCTTCCTGACCCAGATCGCGAGCTCCTCCCTCGACGAGGTCGACGTGAAGCTCGACGGCGTGACCGCCGGGTCGGGCGACAAGACGGTCCGCGTCACCGGCTTCGACGCCAAGCTCCAGGACGTGAAGATCAACAGCAGCTTCACCTCCGCCGTCGCCGACCGCGCGACGGGCACCGCCCACATCTCCTACGCGGACCTCACCAAGGCCGTGAACGACCCCGCCGTGACGGTCGGCTACGGCGGCACGAACGCGGCGGGCAAGAGCCGGGTGAAGGTGACCGGCAAGGTCTCCGTCATGGGCCAGAGCATGGAGCGCAGCGTCGAGTCGACGGTCTCGATCTCCGGTGGGGACACGATCAGTGTGCGGGCGGAGTCGATTCCCGCGGAGGGGTTTCCTGGTCTGGAGCAGCTGATCCGGCAGAAGATCGATTTTGATCGGAAGATCAGTGGGTTGCCGCGGGGGCTGAAGCTGGATTCTGTTGTGGCGACGGGGGATGGGGTGGATGTGAGGTTGACGGGGGCGCATGTGAATCTGGCGGGGTGAGGGCTGGGGCGCCTGCGGCGGGCTTTGTTCCCCAGCCCCGCCCCTTCCCGGCTGCGTCTGATGTGCGGCTCCGCCGCGTGGGGGGGCTTCGCCCCAGACCCCGCAACACGCTTCGCGCGTTGTCCTCAAACGCCGGACGGGCTGATTTCAGCCCGTCCGGCGTTTGAGGACGCTCCCCCAGACTTCGTCCGGGGGGGACCCCCAAGGGCGCTGGGGTCCGGGGTCTCCCCGGTTTCGGGAAGGGGCGGGGTAGGGGAAAAAATCCAGCCTGCGAGACACACGCGTCCGCACGCCAGGACTCCCTGCACCCCCGACCGCCCTCGCCCTCCCTCCGGACGGCTGACCAACCCCACTCATCCCGCATCCCGGAAGATTCCGTCTCACCATTCAACACACCGGTGACACGCCCGCCCACCCCTCCCTACGATCGACCCATGAAGCGACAGGCGGACCTCACGAAGCGGCGGGCAGTCGACCTGTGCCGCGTCGCCGCCATGCTCTGTCGCCATGTCTGACGGGGGCGCGCACCCGGCACACTTACACCCGCCGCCCGCCCCGCGCTCGTTCCCCCTCGGCCCGTCGAGGCCACCGCACCAACCGCTGCGCGGCACCGCGACGCTCCCCTTCGCCGGAAGCTCACCGCGCACACTTGCAACTGCCCCGGAGGAGAACAGCATGAGCCGCAGTGACGTCCTGGTGGACGCCGACTGGGTACAGGCCCGGATCGACGACCCGAAGACCGTCATCGTCGAGGTCGACGAGGACACCTCGGCCTACGACAAGAACCACATCAAGAACGCGGTCCGGATCGACTGGAAGACCGACCTCCAGGACCCCGTGCGCCGCGACTTCGTCGACCAGGCCGGCTTCGAGAAGCTGCTGTCGGAGAAGGGCATCGCGAACGACGACACCGTCGTCCTCTACGGCGGCAACAACAACTGGTTCGCGGCGTACGCCTATTGGTACTTCAAGCTCTACGGCCACCAGGACGTGAAGCTCCTCGACGGCGGCCGCAAGAAGTGGGAGCTCGACTCCCGCGACCTCGTGGCCGAGGTGCCGCGGCGGGCGCGTACGGACTACCGCGCGCAGCCCCAGGACACCTCGATCCGCGCGTTCCGCGACGACGCGGTGGCGGCCATCGGCACGCTCAACCTCGTCGACGTCCGCTCCCCCGACGAGTTCAGCGGCAAGCTGCTCGCCCCCGCGCACCTCCCGCAGGAGCAGTCGCAGCGCCCCGGCCACATCCCGACCGCGCGCAACATCCCGTGGTCGAAGTCGGCCAACGACGACGGCACGTTCAAGTCGGACGACGAGCTCAAGGCGATCTACGAGGCCGCCGGCGTGGACCTGGCCAAGGACACCATCGCCTACTGCCGCATCGGCGAGCGCTCCGCGCACACGTGGTTCGTACTGCACGAGCTGCTGGGCCAGCCGAACGTGCGCAACTACGACGGCTCCTGGACCGAGTACGGCTCCCTCGTCGGCGTGCCGATCGAGCTCGGCGCCAACTGACCCTTCCCCTCCCCCTCAAGGAACGCTTATGTGTGGAGCAAAGGCCGGCGGCCCCGACGCGACGGCCGTCAAGCCCGGTGAGACCACCATCCAGGGCTCCGTGACCCGCGACGGCGAGCCCGTCACCGGCTACGTCCGACTCCTGGACAGCACCGGCGAGTTCACCGCCGAGGTCCCGACGTCCGCGACCGGACAGTTCCGTTTCTACGCCGCCGAGGGCACCTGGACGCTGCGCGCCCTGGTGTCCGGAGCGACCGCCGACCGCAAGGTCGTCATCGCCGAGAAGGGCGATCTCACGGAGGTCGCCATCGCCGTCTGACGGCACACGTACGGCCGGAGGGCCGCACCCCGGGGTTGGACGCCATGAAGGGGGGTGCGGCCCTTCGCGCCGCCCGCTCCACGGTCGTACGGTGGGTGTATGTACGCGCGGCGGCGCCACTGGTACTTCGCCATGATGGGCACCTGCATCGGCATGTTCGTCCTGGCGTGGGGCGTCGTGCGGCTGTGGTCCGTGCCGGCGGCCGTCGGCATGTGCCTCTTCGCGATGGTCATCCCCCCGGTCGCGGCGATCGTCGCGAACCGGCACGGGCCGGATGATCGCTGGTGGGACGATCCGTCGGGCGATCCCAAGTCGGACGAGTGGTGGGACGAGCTGGACGGTAAGCGGCGGCATTAGGCGGAGCTTGTGTCTTTGACCGCGGGTCTGTCGCGCCTGCGGCGGGCTTGTTCCCCAGCCCCGCCCCTTCCCGGCTGCATCTGATGTGCGGCTCCGCCGCGTGGGGGGCGCTGCCCCAGCCCCCTGGCTGCGGGTAGGTGGACGCCTGCGGCGGGCCTTTTTCCCCTATCCCGCCCCTTCCCGGCTGCGTCTCATTTGCGGCTCCGCCGCGTGGGGGGCGCTGCCCCAGACCCCGAGCTGCGGGCCGGTTCGCCGCCTGCGGCGGGAGCGCCCTGCGGGCGCGTCCTCAGACTCCCCCAGCTACCTCCCCCAGACTCCGTCCGGGGGTGCCCCCAGAGGTGCCCCCAACGGGCTGAAAAACAAAAGCATGGCGCGCCCGGCGAAAAGACAAGACGGCGCACCCGGGCTGGAATGAGCGCCCCGGACGGGCGAAAAGAAGGACACGGCGCACCCCAAAACCTGATCTCGCTCTCCGGCGGGAGGGGGTGGGGTCGGAGGGTGGGGTTCTGGAACGCGGTGCGACTTCAGGGCACCCAATACGTCTTACGGTTCCCGCACCGCGTTCCAGGTTCCCAGCCCGGAGGCCCCACCCCCGACACCCACCACACACCCAGCCCGGCCGGCGTTTGAGGCCGCTCGCCGCAGGCGCAACGGACCCGCACCCAAAAACCGCCCCCGCACCCAGCGGAAAACGCACCGCGTTCCAGGTCCTCAGCCCGGAGGCCCCACCCCCGACACCCACCACACACCCAGCCCGGCCGGCGATTGAGGCCACGCCCGCAAGGGCGTCCAAGCCGCAGGCGCAACCCACCCCCGTCACAACACGTCAGTACACCAACGCCTGCACGTCATCCCCGAGCGCCTCCGCCACAAACACCTGAGCCCCAGCAATCCGCGCCCCCTCGATCAAATCCCGCTCCTCGATATCGCGACGCGCAGCGCACTGCGTGCAGACCGTGATCAGACCCCCACCCACCCGGATCCCCTCGATCAACTCCGGCAGCGGCGCCGCGTGCGGGAGGGAGAACTCCGCCGCCCGCCCCGGCAGCGCGAACCAGGACGCCTCGCCGGTGAGCCACAGGGAGACCTCGACGCCGCTGGCCACGGCGACGGCCGCCACCGTGAACGCCTGGGAGCAGCGCTCGGGCGCGTCCGCGCCCGCCGTGACCTTGAGGACAAGCTTCTTCTTCGCCATGCGATCACTGTAGGGCGGCAGGCGGGGTCCCGGCCGGGGACGCCGACCTCACAGAGCCGCTCCCGACGCGTCCGACTAGACTCGGGGGCGGTCCGTACCCCCTCTCTCCGACCGAGGAGCACGCTCGTGCTTGAGGCAGTCTTCACCACCCTGCTCGTGCTGGTCGCCGTCGGCGTGCTCGCCTTCGCCGGGCTGACCTGGAAGAAGCTCTACCAGGGCCAGCGCTGAACCGAGGCAGCTGACCGTTCTCCCTCACCGTCTCCTACAGATCGTCTGAGCCCATGATCGAGATTCCGTCCGACCTCCACCCGGACCTCGTGCCCCTCGTCTTCCTCCTCGGCAAGTGGGAGGGTGCCGGCGTCGCCGACTTCCCCGGCTCCGAGAAGTGCAACTTCGGGCAGGAAGTCACCTTCACGCACGACGGCCGTGACTTCCTGGAGTACACGTCGCACAGCTGGGTGCTCGACGGCGAGGGCAAGATGGTCCGCCCGCTGGAGACCGAGAGCGGTTACTGGCGGATCGACAAGGACCGCAAGGTCGAGATCGTCATGATCCGCGACCAGGGCGTCGCCGAGGTCTGGTACGGCGAGCTGGCCGACCAGAAGCCGCAGATCGACCTGGCGACGGACGCCGTCGCCCGCACCGCGGCCGCCGGTCCGTACACGGGCGGCAAGCGTCTCTACGGCTACGTCAAGGGCGACCTGATGTGGGTCGGCGAGAAGGCCACCCCCGAGGTGCCGCTGCGCCCCTACATGTCGGCGCACCTGAAGAAGGTCGCCGACCTCAAGGAGTGGGCCGCGAGCCTGCCCGACGACATGCCGGACGGCGTCGCCTTCTTCAACCAGGACGGCACGCCCTACACCGGCTGAGCACGACCCGTACGACTCGAAGAAGCGCCCCGCGGGGGAAGTCCGGTCGAAGTCCGGCGCTGACCCGCAACGGTAGGCGGAAGGTCCCCCCGGGGCCTTCCGCGAGCCCGATCACCCGCGGCGGCGTCAGCTCCTGACAACTCGCCGTGGACTGCGAGGGGACACCCGGGCGCACCGCCGTACCGGGCCGCTCCTTGGTACGTACGGAAGCGGCCCGAGCCGAAGGCGTACCCCGTGGCGACCTCCCTCCAGGCCACCGTGACCACCGGCGCACCGGCGCCACCCCGGCGGCTGCCGCTGCCGCCCCTGCTGGCCGGGCTGGGCGCGGCCCTGCTCGTCTCCCTCGTGTGCGCGGTCGGCCTCGGCGCGGCCGGGGTGAGCTGGGGTGAGACGTTCCGCTTCCTGCGGGCCGGGCTGACCGGCGGGACCATCACACAGGACGAGGTCTCCGCCTACACCATCGTGTGGGAGCTGCGCTTCCCGCGCGCCCTGCTGGCCGCCGTCGTCGGGGCGGGGCTCTCCTCCGTGGGCGTGGCCGTGCAGGCCATGGTCCGCAACGCGCTCGCCGACCCCTTCGTCCTCGGCATCTCCTCGGGCGCGGCCGTCGGCGCCAACGCCGTGCTGCTCTTCGGGGCACTGGGCTCCCTGGGCGTCTGGGCGCTCTCCAGCGCCGCCTTCGCCTCGGCGCTCGCCGCGATGCTGCTCGTCTATCTCGCCGCGCGCACCCCGCAGGGCCTGACGCCGCTGCGGCTGGTGCTGACCGGCTCCGCGATGTACTACGGCTTCTCGGCCGTGACCACCCTGATGGTCTTCAGCGCCGACCGCGGCGAGGCCGCCCGCTCGGCCATGATGTGGCTGCTCGGCAGCCTGGCGGGTGCCACCTGGGCGTCCGTGCCGATCGCCGCCGCGGTCGTGCTGGCCGGGCTCGGGTATCTGCTGTGGACGGCGCGCGGCCTCAACGCCCTGGCCATGGGCGACGAGACGGCCGCGGCGCTCGGCGTCGACCCGGACCGGCTGCGCCGGAAGCTGTTCGTCGTCGCGGCCGCCGTCACCGGTGCCGTGGTCGCCGTCAGCGGCGCGATCGGCTTCGTCGGCCTGATGGTCCCGCACATCACGCGCATGCTCGTCGGCGCCGACCACCGCCGGGTGCTGGCCGTGGCCCCGCTGCTGGGCGCGGTGCTGCTGGTGTGGGTCGACATCGTCTCCCGGCTGCTGCTGGCGCCGGTCGAGCTGCCGGTCGGCGTCATCACCGCGATCATCGGCGTGCCCTGCTTCGTGCTGCTCATGCGCCGCCGCGGCTACACCTTCGGAGGTGCCTGAGCATGCGCGTCGACATCGAGGACCTGTCGGTCGAAATCGCGGGCGCCCGTCTGGTGGAGGACATCGCGCTGCGCGCGGAGTCCGGGCACTTCGTGGGCCTGGTGGGGCCCAACGGCAGCGGCAAGTCCACCCTGCTGCGCTGCGTCTACCGCGCGCTGCGCCCGGCCACCGGCACCGTACGGCTGGACGGCGACGACCTGCACGCGCTGACGTCCCGCGAAGGCGCCCGGCGGCTGGCGGCGCTGCCGCAGGAGTCGGCGAGCGAGTTCGACTTCACCGTCGCGGAGATCGTCGCGATGGGCAGGCTGCCGCACCAGGGCGCCGCCGCGCGGGCCACCGCCGAGGACGGCGCGGTGTGCGCGGCGGCGCTGGAGCGGGTCGGCGCGGGCCACCTCGCCGCGCGCGCCTTCCCCACCCTGTCGGGCGGCGAGAAGCAGCGCGTGCTGATCGCCCGCGCCCTGGCCCAGCAGCCGAAGGTGCTCGTCCTGGACGAGCCCACCAACCACCTGGACATCGCCCAGCAGCTGGAGGTCCTCTCGCTCGTGCGCGGCGCGGGGCTGACGGTCCTGGCCGCGCTGCACGACCTGAACCTGGCCGCCACGCACTGCGACGCGCTGTACGTCATCGCGGGCGGCCGCATCGTCGCCTCCGGCCCGCCGGACACGGTGCTGACCGCCGAGCTGCTGGCCGACGTCTTCGGCGTACGGGCGCACCGCGTGCCGCATCCCGAGTCCGGCGCCACGCGCCTGCTCTTCGACCGCCTCCCGACCCCGTAAGGACCCGCCTCATGCGTGCTCTGCGCACCGCCGTCGCCCTGCTCGCCGCCCTGGCCCTCGCGGGCTGCGGGGCGAAGGTGGCACCGGCCCCCGCCGAGGGAAAGGCTTCCTCGGGCCACTACCCCGTGACCGTGGAGAACTGCGGGGTGCGGACGACGTACGACAACGCCCCGCAGCGGGTGGTCACCAACGACGTCGGCATCGCGGAGATCATGTTCGCGCTCGGCCTGGAGGACCACATGGCGGGCTATGTGGCGCCGGACTACAAGGGCGACCGCCAGTCCGTGCCGTGGAAGGACGGCTACGAGAAGGTGAAGTGGCTGTCCAAGAAGGAGATCACCAAGGAGCTCGTCCTGGACGCCAAGGCCGACCTGGTCTTCGCCGGCTGGAACTACGGCTTCGGCGAGGGCAACGGCTTCACCCCGGCCGCGCTGAAGAAGCTCGGCATCGGCTCGTACGTCCTGACCGAGTCCTGCCACAACGGCACGGGCAGCTCGCGCGGGGTGATGCCGCCGCTGGAGGCGCTCTACGCCGACCTGGCGACGCTGGGCAAGATCTTCGACGTGGAGGACCGGGCCCGCGCGCTGACCGCCGGCTTCAGGAAGCAGGTCGCCGACGCGCGGGCGCGGGTGCCCGCGGACGCCCCGAAGCCCAAGGTCTTCCTCTACGACAGCGGCCAGGACAAGCCCACCACCGCGGGCGCCTACGCGGGCCCGCACGACATCATCACCAAGGCCGGCGGCGACCACGTGATGAAGGACCTCAAGGACTCCTGGACGCAGGTCAGCTGGGAGACGGTCGTGGACCGCGACCCCGACGTCATCGTGATCAACAACTACGGGGACGTGAGCGCGGAGCAGAAGAAGCGCTTCCTGAAGTCCTACGGCCCGCTGGCGAACGTCTCCGCCGTCAAGAACGACCGCATCTTCGTCCTCGACTACGTCGACCTCGTCGAGAGCCCCCGCAACCCCGCGGCCATCGCGGCACTCGCGGGCTTCCTGGAGGGGGTCCGCAGCGCCTGACGCTGCCTAGACTGGTGGGGTGGTGGACACCGACTGGCAGAGCAACCTCCGTAAGCGCGGCTACCGGCTGACGCCGCAGCGCCAGCTCGTCCTGGAAGCGGTCGACCGGCTGGAGCACGCGACGCCGGACGACATCCTCACCGAGGTCCGGCGCACGGCGGGCGGGGTCAACATCTCCACGGTCTACCGGACCCTGGAGCTGCTGGAGGAGCTGGGCCTGGTCAGCCACGCCCACCTCGGGCACGGCGCCCCCACCTACCACCTCGCCGACCGGCACCACCACATACACCTCGTCTGCCGCGACTGCACGACCGTGATCGAGGCCGACCTCTCCGTGGCCGAGCCCTTCACCGCGCGGCTGCGCGAGACCTTCGGCTTCGACACCGACATGAAGCACTTCGCGATCTTCGGCCGGTGCGCCGACTGCTCCTCGAAGGCGGCCGCCGCCGGGTCGTAGGCTTGTGCGCATGCTGCGTCATTCGAAAGCCAGCCCGCTGCTCTCGCTGCCCGGTGCCGTCGCCGCCGAGGCTCCCGACGAGGGCGTCGCCGCGCACTACGGCGACCTCTTCCGCGAGCAGCGCACGCTCGCCGGAGGGTCCGGTCTCGTCGACCTCTCGCACCGCGGCGTCGTCACCGTCACCGGCTCCGACCGGCTGAGCTGGCTGCACCTGCTCATCACCCAGCACGTGAGCGAGCTCCCGGCCGGGCAGGCCACGGAGGCGCTCGTCCTCTCCGCCAACGGCCACATCGAGCACGCGCTCTATCTGGTCGACGACGGCGAGACGACCTGGGCCCACGTCGAGCCCGGCACCCAGGGCGACCTGATCGCCTACCTGGAGAGCATGAAGTTCTTCTACCGCGTCGAGGTCGCCGACCGCACGGACGACTTCGCCGTCGTCCACCTCCCCGCGGGCTCGATCACCGAGGTCCCCGAGGGTGTGCGGGTGCGCGAGACGGCGCACGGCCGCGATCTCTTCCTGCCGCGCGCGCGCCTGGCGGAATTCGCCGCCGCGCACGGCCCGGTGGCGGGCGTGCTCGCGTACGAGGCGCTGCGCGTCGAGGGCCACCGCCCCCGCCTGGGCCTGGAGACCGACCACCGCACCATCCCGCACGAACTGGGCTGGATCGGCACCGCCGTCCACCTCCAGAAGGGCTGCTACCGCGGCCAGGAGACCGTCGCCCGCGTCCACAACCTGGGGAAACCGCCGCGCCGCCTGGTCTTCCTCCACCTGGACGGCAGCGAGGTCTCCCTCCCGCCCCACGGCACGCCGGTCCGCCTGGCCGCGGACGGGCCGGAGGGGCGGCAGATCGGTTTCATCACGACGGCGGCTCGCCATCATGAGCTGGGGCCGATCGCTCTGGCGCTGGTGAAGCGGAATGTCGCGACGGACGCGGGGCTGTTGGTGGGCGAGGCGATGGCTGCTTCGCAGGAGGTGGTGGTGGAGCCGTAGGGTTCGCCGGGGGTTGGGTGCGGGTGCGTTGCGCCTGCGGCGGGCTTTGTTCCCCTACCCCGCCCCTTCCCGGCTGCATCTGAATTTGCGGCTCCGCCGCGTGGGGGGCGCTGCCCCAGACCCCGATGTGCGGGTTCGTCGGCTGACGCGCAGCGCCTGCGGCGCTCGTCTTCAAACTCCCCCAGCTACCTCCCCCAGACTCCGTCCGGGGGTGCCCCCAGAGGTGCCCCCAACGGGCTGAAATTGCGCACCCGCATCAGCCAAATCCAGCCCGTCCGGCGTTTGAGGACACCGCGCGAAGCGCGGTCAAGGGGGTCCGGGGTCTCCCCAGTTCCGGGAAGGGGCGGGGCTGGGGAACAAAGCCCGCCGCAGGCACACTCCAGCCGCACCCGGGCGCGGGTCCGGGGCGGAGCCCCGGCCGCGGCGGAGCCGCGCAACAGATGCTGCGGGAAGGGGCGGGGCTGGGCTGGGGAACAAACCCCCCTACACCTCCACAAGCACCGTGAACGGCCCGTCGTTCGTCAACGACACCTTCATGTCCGCGCCGAAACGCCCCGTCTCCACCCGCGCCCCCAACGCGCGAAGCGCGGAAACCACCGCCCCCACGAGCGGCTCGGCCACAGAACCCGGCGCCGCCCCGTTCCACGTGGGCCGCCGCCCCTTCCGCGCGTCACCGTAGAGAGTGAACTGGGAGATCACCAGCAGCGGCGCCCCCACGTCCGAACAGGACTTCTCGTCCGACAGGATCCGCAGCGACCACAGCTTGCGGGCGAGCTGCGCCGCCTTCTCCTCCGTGTCCTCATGCGTCACTCCGACAAGCACGCACAGGCCCTGTCCGATGATCTCGCCGACGGTCTCGCCGTCCACGGCGACGCTCGCCCCGTCCACCCTCTGCACCACTGCACGCATACGGACCATGATGCCCTGCGTCCATCCAGGGCCGTTCGGGTGGAGAGACCCTGCGCCCGGGCATCACACAGTGGCACGATGCGTGCAGGCGGTGCGTACGCGCACACCGCCCGAGGGGAACGGAAAGCGCATGACCACACCCATTGAGGACGGTCCCATGCTCAAGACAGCGGACAGCCTGCACCCCAGGCCCCCGAGCCAGCGCGCCGGGCGGCTGGCGGACGTCCCCGCGCGGGAGCTGGGCGAGCTGAGCCTGGCGGAGCTGCGCGTGCTGCGCAGGGACGCACAGCGGGACGAGGCGGATCTCAGCTACGTACGCCGCCTCCTCCAGGGCCGCATCGACATCCTGCGGGCCGAGCTGGCACGGCGCGCCGCGCCGGGCGCCCCGGTCATGGCCCGGCTCGTCGTGGAGCGGCTGTCGGAGATCCTCGCGGACGGGCCCTCCACCCAGCGCTCCTCCGCCCGGCACGTGACGCTGGGGACCCCGCACAGCGAGGAGTCCCGGCGGCTCGCCGAGGACATGCTGGCCGAGGTGGAGCTCTCCGACCTCGGTGCCCGCACCGACCCCGAGCTGCTGAGCGGCATGCGCCGCCTGGAGGCGTACGAGCGCCAGGTGTCCGTGCGCCGCCAGGCACTTCAGCGCACGGCCGACGATTGCAGTGCGGAGATCGCCCGCAGGTACCGTGAAGGGGAAGCACAAGTCGACGACCTCCTCTCGTGACCCACCGGGGGCGGTCCGCACCACCTCCCCCGGAAGGCCGACGATGACCTCCTCGACCCTTGAGTCCCCCGCCACGGCCGGCGTCCCCGGCATATCGCCGGTCCTCGCCGAGGTCGTCCGTTCCGGCTTCGTCGAGGGCCACCACCGCGGCTCGCTCGTCATCCTGGCCGCCGACGGCAGCGTAGAGCTGGCGCTGGGCGACGTGACCGCGCCCGTCTACCCGCGCTCCGCGAACAAGCCGATGCAGGCGGCCGCCGTGCTGCGGGCCGGTCTGGAGCTCTCCGGTGAGCGGCTGGCACTGGCCGCGGCCAGCCACTCCGGCGAACCCTTCCATCTCGAGCTGGCGCGGACGATGCTCACGGAGTTCGGCCTCCCCGAGGACGCCCTGCAGACCCCGCCCGACCTGCCCCTCGACCCCGTCGAGGCGGAGGCGTACCTCGCGGCCGGCCACGGCCGCGACCGCGTCACCATGAACTGCTCCGGCAAGCACGCCGCCATGATCGCCGCGTGCGCCGTCAACGGCTGGGACACCGGCTCCTATCTCGCCCCCGACCACCCGCTCCAGCGGCTCGCCCTCCAGGTCGTGGAGGAGACGAGCGGCGAGCGCGTCGCCCACGTCGGTACGGACGGCTGTGGCGCGCCGCTGATGGCGATCTCCCTCACCGGCCTCGCGCGGGCCTTCCGCACCTTCGTCCTCGCCGAGCCGGGCACCCCCGAGCGCCGGGTCGCCGACGCCATGCGCGCCCACCCCGAGTACGTCGCCGGCACGCGCCGCGCCGACACGTGGCTGATGCGCGAGCTCCCCGGCGCCCTCTCCAAGATGGGCGCCGAGGCCGTCCAGGCCGTGGCCCTCCCCGACGGCCGCGCCCTCGCCTTCAAGATCGACGACGGCGCGCTGCGGGCTACTGGGCCGGTGCTGGGGCGGGCGCTGACGTTGCTGGGGGTTGATGTGCCGGCGGTGGAGCGGATGTCTTCGGTTCCGCTTCTGGGTGGGGCGGGGCGGGTGGGGGCTGTGCGGGCGGCTTTCTGATCTTTTGGGTGCGGGTTGTTCGTGCCTGGGGTGGGGTGGGTGCGCTTTCCGCTGGGTGCGGGGGCGGTTCTGGGTGCGGGTCCGATGTCTTGTGCGGGTTGTGTGCGCCTGCGGCGAGCGGCCTCAAACGCCGGCCGGGCTGGGTTTGTGGTGGGTGCCGGGGGTGGCGCCTCCGGGCTGGGAACCTGGAACGCGGTGCGCTTTCCGCTGGGTGCGGGGGCGCTTTTTGGGTGCGGGTTGTGTGCGCCTGCGGCGAGCGGCCTCAAACGCCGGCCGGGCTGGGTTTGTGGTGGGTGCCGGGGGTGGGGCCTCCGGGCTGGGAACCTGGAACGCGGTGCGGGAACCGTAAGACGTATTGGGTGCCCTGAAGTCGCACCGCGTTCCAGAACCCCACCCTCCGACCCCACCCCCTCCCACCGGAGAGCAAGTGCGGGTTGCGGGGTGAGCCTTTCTTTCCGCCCGTCCGGGGCGCTCAGTGCAGCCCGGGCGCGCCACCTTTTCTTTCAGCCCGTTGGGGGCACCTCTGGGGGCACCCCCGGACGGAGTCTGGGGGAGGTAGCTGGGGGAGTTTGAGGACGCGCCCGCAGGGCGCTCCCGCCGCAGGCGCCAACCAGCCCGTAGCCAAGGGGGGCAGCGCCCCCCACGCGGCGGAGCCGCACATCAGACGCAGCCGGGAAGGGGCGGGGTGGGGAACAAGCCCGCCGCAGGCGCCAACAGGCCCGCAGACGGGGGCCTGGGGCACGAGCCCCTCGCGGGGCGTCAGCCCGGCGGCGAGCCGGGAGGTGTCGGTTGGGGGGACGGCTGAGGCGACGGCGAAAGCCGAGGTGTCGGTATCGGCACCGGCCCCCGCCCCTCGATCGTCACCGCCGTACCACCCGGCGCCACAGCCACCCGCGCACTCCACCGCCCAGCCGGCTCGTTCGCCGCGTCGACCTCGACGACGACAGTGATGGACTGCCCGGGCCAGAGCACCCCACCGGTCCGGCTCAACCGCAGCCACGGCGCCTTGGTGGTCATCGACCAGGGAACCGGTTCCCCGCCGCTCGCGGTGAGAGTGATGAGCGTGGTCTTGCCGCTCGGCTGCGCGGTGATCGTGAGCCGCCCGGGGCCCCGCGCGGGTGCCGACGGGGGGCCCGGCAGGGGGACCGCGCTGCCGGAGGGTGAGGGCGGCACCCCGCCGGGCTGTTCCTCGGGTACGGGCACCGGTCTGCCGTCCGGCCCGATCACCGAGACCGACACACCCGGCACCGCGTTTCCGGTCGCCGCACGCGAGCCGATCCGCTTGTCGGCCGGGTCCTCCCCAGGCGGGTAGACGGCAGGGGAGGCGGCCTCCTCGGCGGTGACGGAAGTGGGGTTCTGGGCCTCCCCCGTCGACGGAGCGCCGCGGTAGGCGGCCCACAGGGCGAGCACGGGGGCGGCGACGACGGTGGCGACGACCGTGGTCGTGATCGCGCGGCTGCGAAGGCGGCCGCGGCGCGCGACGCGGTCCTTGGGATCCACGGGAAAGCCCCGACGATCGAAGCGGGGGTACGGGGGCGCGGCGGCCCCCCGCTGCGTACGCGCGCTCACAGCGGCCGACACGGCCGCGTGCACGGCGTCCCGCGGGGCCTCGATGACGGGCAGGGCGGCCGACGAGGCGGAGGTACCGGGCCAGGGTTCGCCCGCGGTGGCCCGCTCGGCCGTACGGCGGCAGTCGGCGCATTCGTCCACGTGCCGGACCAGTTCGCGGCGGAGCGCCGTACCCAGCAGCACCCGGGTGTCGCCCGCGAACCGTGCCACGACCGGGCAGCGGCCCGACTCCACGACGGCCAGCGCGGTCCGGGTGCGCTCGACCTCGCAGGCGGCGCTGGACAGCAGGGTGCGGGCGGCGTCACCTTCCAGCCGGAGCACGGCGGCGACCTCGTGCGCGGAGAGGCCGTGGCGTACGGCCAGTTCGAGCGCTTCGCGCTGCTCGGCGGTGGTCCCGGCAGCCTCGGGCCAGGCGAGCAGGGCGAGCTCCCTGCGGCGGTGCTCGTCGGCGGCCGCGCCCTCACGCTCCCCGGGCTTGCCGCCCGGCTCCGCGAGCCGCCGCAGACAGGCCCAGCGGGCGAGGGCGTAGAGCCAGGAGCGGCGCACGTCGTCCCCGGCGGGCGCCCGGTCGGCGCGCCGCTCCGCGATCGCGAGCACTTCGCCGAGGGCGGCGGTCGCGCTGTCGTGCTCGCACAGCACGGACAGGCAGTAGGTGAACAGGCCGTCGAGGTGGGGGTCGTACTGAAGAGGCGGCCGCTGCACGAGCGTTTCCTGCTCCGTACGGGCCGCGCGCGGCGCCCCGCGGCCTGCGCGGTGCGCGCCGGTGGCGTGCGTGGGGGGCTCGGGCCTCCTGGTCATCATCCCGGCGACGGTAGGCGCGTGGCGGTCCCTCGTTCTCGCTGCCGACGCAGGATTAACCCATTCGGGTGAGCTTCTCGCTCGAAGGGGGTGGCTCCGTGGTCGTGCCGCCGCCTGCGGCGGGCTTGTTCCCGGGCGTACTCACGCACTGGGGCGAGTGCCCCAGCCCCCGGGCGCCGACCGGTGGGCGCCTGCGGCGGTTCCCCCACCCCGCCCTTTCCCGGCTGCGTCTGATGTGCGGCTCCGTCGCGTGGGGGGGCGCTGCCCCCCTTGGCTACGGGCTGGTTGGCGCCTGCGGCGGGCTTCTTCCCCTACCCCCGCCCCTTCCCGAAACTGGGGGCAAGCCCCCAGACCCCCGCAACACGCTTCGCGCGTTGTCCTCAAACTCCCCCAGCTACCTCCCCCAGACTCCGTCCGGGGGTGCCCCCAGAGGTGCCCCCAACGGGCTGAAAAGAACGGCGCGCCCCGAAACAGGGGCGCTGCCCCAGACCCCGAACCTGCACGCCCGTTGCCGCCTACGGCGGGAGCGCACTGCGTGCGCGGGCTGAAAGAAAAGGTGGCGCGCCCGGGCTGCACTGAGCGCCCCGGACGGGCGGAAAGAAAGGCTCACCCCACAACCCGATGTCGCCCTCCGGCGGGAGGGGGTGGGGTCGGAGGGTGGGGTTCTGGAACGCGGTGCGTTCGGCACGGCACTCAATACGCCTTACGGTGCCCGCACCGCGTTCCAGGTTCCCAGCCCGGAGGCCCCCACCCCCGGCACCCACCACAAC
Organism: Streptomyces sp. NPDC001407; assembly: GCF_042895325.1. Taxonomy (NCBI): domain Bacteria; kingdom Bacillati; phylum Actinomycetota; class Actinomycetes; order Kitasatosporales; family Streptomycetaceae; genus Streptomyces; species Streptomyces sp. NPDC001407. The sequence continues at coordinate 123,274 of NZ_JBIAWF010000021.1, read as the reverse complement.
CCAAGCCCGGCCGGCGATTGAGGCCACGCCCGAAGGGCGTCCCGCCGCAGGCGCGAACCGAGCCGCACCCGACAACGGCGAACCCCACCCCCACCCCGGCCCCCAATGTCAGCACCCCCCGCTACGGTTACCGACATGGCTGCCCGCACCGCACGATCCCCCAAGGACCGCCCCTCCTACCGATGCACGGAATGCGGCTGGACCACCGCGAAGTGGCTCGGGCGGTGCCCCGAGTGTCAGGCGTGGGGGACCGTGGAGGAGTTCGGCGCGCCCGCCGTGCGGACGACCGCGCCGGGGCGGGTGACTTCCGCCGCGTTGCCGATCGGTCAGGTGGACGGCAGGCAGGCCACGGCCCGGAGCACAGGGGTCGACGAGCTGGACCGGGTGCTCGGTGGCGGGCTCGTGCCCGGCGCCGTCGTGCTGCTGGCGGGCGAGCCCGGTGTCGGCAAGTCGACCCTGCTGCTCGATGTCGCGGCCAAGGCCGCCTCCGAGGAGCACCGCACGCTCTATGTGACCGGTGAGGAGTCCGCGAGCCAGGTCCGGCTGCGTGCCGACCGGATCGGCGCGCTCTCGGACCACCTCTATCTGGCGGCCGAGACGGATCTGTCGGCGGTCCTGGGGCACCTCGACACCGTCAAGCCGTCGCTCCTGATCATGGACTCCGTGCAGACGGTGGCCTCGCCGGAGATCGACGGAGCGCCGGGCGGCATGGCGCAGGTGCGCGAGGTGGCGGGCGCGCTGATCCGGGCGTCGAAGGAGCGGGGGATGTCGACGCTGCTGGTCGGCCACGTCACCAAGGACGGCGCGATCGCCGGGCCCCGCCTGCTGGAGCACCTGGTGGACGTGGTGCTGAGCTTCGAGGGCGACCGGCACGCCCGGCTGCGCCTGGTGCGCGGGGTGAAGAACCGCTACGGCGCGACGGACGAGGTCGGCTGTTTCGAGCTGCACGACGAGGGCATCACGGGGCTCGCCGACCCCAGTGGGCTTTTCCTGACCCGGCGCGCCGAGCCCGTGCCGGGCACCTGTCTGACGGTGACGCTGGAGGGCCGCCGCCCCCTGGTCGCCGAGGTGCAGGCGCTGACGGTCGATTCGCAGATCCCCTCGCCCCGCCGCACGACGTCCGGCCTGGAGACGTCCCGGGTGTCGATGATGCTGGCCGTGCTGGAACAGCGCGGGCGCATCAGCGCTCTCGGCAAGCGGGACATCTACAGCGCCACGGTGGGCGGGGTGAAGCTCTCCGAGCCGGCCGCCGACCTCGCCGTCGCGCTCGCGCTCGCCAGCGCCGCGAGCGACACCCCGCTGCCGAAGAACCTGGTGGCCATCGGCGAGGTGGGGCTGGCGGGCGAGGTCCGCCGGGTCACGGGTGTGCAGCGGCGGCTGGCGGAGGCGGCCCGGCTGGGGTTCACCCACGCGCTGGTGCCGGGCGACCCCGGGAAGATCCCCAGCGGGATGCGGGTCCTGGAGGTCGCGGACATAGGCGAGGCGCTTCGAGTGCTGCCCAAGCGGGTACCCCGGGAGAACCGGCGCAAAGCCGGAGCGGACGCCCCGTCGGAACAGAGCCCTGTCTGAACCGGAGGAGAGGCCTCTTTAATAGGCTGGGTGCCGGAATACGCCAGTAGACTTTGCCCTGGTCTCGCCCGTACGTACGGACGGCAGGGCGGCCTGCGGCACCGTTGACCTTGCGACCGGAGGAGTGCAGTGGCAGCCAACGACCGGGCATCGGGCCCCGGCAAGGCCGGGGGTTCCTCCGGTGCCGACGGTCTGATGCGCGCCTCGCTGAGCGCCGTCGCGCCCGGCACGGCCTTGCGCGACGGACTCGAGCGCATTCTTCGTGGCAACACCGGCGGTCTGATCGTCCTGGGCATGGACAAGACCGTCGAGTCGATGTGCACGGGCGGTTTCGTCCTCGATGTGGAGTTCACGGCCACCCGGCTGCGTGAGCTGTGCAAGCTGGACGGCGCGCTGATCCTCGACAAGGACATCACCAAGATCGTGCGGGCGGGCGTCCAGCTCCTGCCGGACGCCTCCATCCCCACGGAGGAGACCGGCACGCGGCACCGCACCGCGCAGCGCGTCTCCATCCAGTGCGGGTTCCCGGTCGTCTCGGTGAGCCAGTCCATGCGGCTGATCGCGCTGTACGTGGGCGGTGAGCGGCGCGTGCTGGAGGAGTCCGGCGCGATCCTCTCCCGCGCCAACCAGGCGCTCGCCACCCTGGAGCGCTACAAGCTCCGGCTGGACGAGGTCGCGGGCACGCTCTCCGCCCTGGAGATCGAGGATCTGGTGACCGTCCGGGACGTCACCGCGGTGTCCCAGCGGCTGGAGATGGTCCGCCGGATCGCCACGGAGATCGCGGAGTACGTGGTCGAGCTGGGCACCGACGGCCGTCTTCTCTCGCTCCAGCTGGACGAGTTGATCGCCGGCGTCGAGCCGGAGCGCGATCTGGTCGTGCGGGACTACGTCCCCGAGCCGACCGCCAAGCGCACGCGTACGGTTCCCGAGGCGCTCTCCGAGCTGGACTCCCTCACCCACGCCGAACTGCTCGAACTCCCCATCGTGGCCCGCGCCCTGGGTTACAGCGGATCGCCGGAGACGCTGGACTCCGCGGTCTCCCCGCGCGGCTACCGCCTGCTGGCGAAGGTGCCGCGGCTGCCGGGAGCGATCATCGAGCGCCTGGTCGACCACTTCGGCGGCCTTCAGAAGCTGCTCGCCGCCAGTGTCGACGATCTCCAGACCGTCGACGGCGTCGGCGAGGCCCGCGCCCGCTCGGTCCGCGAGGGCCTCTCGCGCCTGGCGGAGTCGTCGATCCTGGAGCGTTACGTCTGACGCGGCGCTGCCGCCGCATGCGTGAAGAAGGGCTGTACGGGCCGGAGGAGCCGGCTCGTACAGCCCTTCTTCGATGTCAGCCCTTGTCGAGGGTGAATTCGAACTTCTCGGTGACTCCGGCCACCTTGACCTCCACCCGGTACGTCCCCGCACCCGCCGACGAATCGCCGGACGGTGACGCGCACTGCGGAGCGCTCTTCTTACGGTCCCACTCCAGCGTCCGCTTGGTCTCGCCCGAGCCGGGCAGTTCGATCAGGACGGCGCTCTTGCCCCGGGGGCAGTCGTCGGAGGACCAGACGTGGTCGTCGCCGCCGACGTCGGTGATCTTCAGTACGGCCGCCGTGGACCCGAAGTCGACCTTGCACGCGGAGCCGCCGGAGTTCTTCACGACGATCTCGAACTTCGGCTTCTCGTCCGGACGGTAGGAGTCCTTGACGCTGCGCACCGTCAGGCGCACGGATCCTGACGTGCAGTCGGGCAGCGAGGAGCCGGCCGGGACGACCTTGCCGTCGCCGGTGCCCAGCACGCCGCTGCCGCCGCCGGAGCCCCCGGACCCGGAACCGCCCGCGCCGCCACCGGAGCCCCCCGAGCCACCGACGTCACCGTGGTCGTTCGCGACGCCGCCGCTGCCACTGCCGCTGCCGCCCGAGTCGCCACGGCCGCCCGGCCGTTGGCTGTTGAACGTGCCGGAGGGCACGGGGCCGGGCGTGATGGTCGTCTCCGACGGGCCCTTTCCGTCCGATGGGCCCTTGCCCTGGTCCTTGCCGGAGCCGCCGCCGTCACCTCCGAGGCTGACGATCCACAACCCCAGCAGTACGAGAAGGCCGAGCAGGCCAAGCGCAACTGCCCTCCGCCGCCAATAGATGGAGGAGGGAAGCGGCCCGATCGGATTGCGCAGAGATCCCACGCGAAGACTCTACGAGAGATCGGGCAGGGCACCAGCCCATACCCGCCGGGCGGGTGCCTACTTTTCGCATCATCAGCCCGCAGAAGGACGGCATTCCGTTGTCGATACCTGACGAAAGTCATGCTCGCCGCATGCCCATCGCCCGATGTGCCGCGGGGGTGACATTCCGTACTCTCCATTGATCATGGACGACGATCTCTACCGTGACATCACGGATTACGCGCACTCCACACCGGGCTGGGTGCACAGTCTCGCGGAAATCGGCACCCAGGCCGGTCTGTTGCTGCTGGCGGCGATGGCCGTCGTGATCTGGTGGCTGGCCCGGCGACGGGGCGCGCGCGAGGTCGCCCTCGCCCTGCTGGTGCCGGCCGGCACGGCGGTGGCGTACGCGATCAGCGAGGTCGTAAAGAGCCTGGTCGACGAGGCGCGGCCGTGCCGGGCGGTGGCGCACGCGGTCACCTCGATCGCCCCGTGCCCGCCGGCGAACGACTATTCCTTCCCCAGCAACCACGCGACGCTGGCCGCCGTCATGGCGACCGGCATCATCCTGGCGCGCCCCGTGGCGGCGTGGCTGGTGGTGCCCATGGCGCTGCTGGTGGCCTTCTCCCGGGTCTTCCTCGGCGTGCACTACCCCCACGACGTGGCCGCGGGCCTGGTGCTCGGTGCCGTCGTCGCGCTGCTCGCCGCCCGGCTGTTCGCGCGCCCCGTCACCAGGCTGGTGGAGCGGTGGAGCGGCGGCCGGTGGAGCGTACTCGTCAAGGCATGACGGGAGTTCACACGTTGGGGTGGTGAGTCCACTCCGTCTTGTGACCGAAGCCCTGGCCGTTGTCGACAAGCCGCAGCCATTCGGGGCGCAGCTCCCACAGATCGGTGCGTTCCATCGCCTGCCGGAGCTTCTCGTTGCGGTCCACGTAGGGATAGCGCGTGCCGTACGTGCGCCATCCCGCCTCGCGGTCCGCGCCCTCCAGGCGGCGGCAGGCGCCCCGTCCTTGAATGCCCGTCAGGGCGGTCCACACCTGGCCGTCGCGCTGCGCGGTGAAGGCGACGGGCGCCCCGCCGAGGAGCGCCCGGCCGTGGCGGGTGGTGACCGAGGTGACGAAGAGGAGGGCGGGGCCGCCGTCGGCGGTCTCCGCCCGCGCGTAGAGGACGGCGCACGCCTGGGGGCCGTCCTCGTCGGCGTAGGCCAGGGTCATGGTCGTGTGGGCGTCGAGGGCCGCCCGGATCTCGTTCGGGGGCCGCTGCCCGGTCTCGCTCATGATCCCCATTCCACCCCGGTCAGTCGCCGGTGACCAGCCCGGCCTCGTACGCGATGATCGCGGCCTGCACCCGGTTGCCGACCTCCAGCCGGTCCAGGACCGCGCTCACGTAGCCCTTGACCGTGCCCTCCACGAGGTGCAGCCGGCGGGCGATCCCGGCGTTGGAGAGCCCCTCCCCCAGCAGGGCCAGCACCTCGCGCTCGCGGGCCGTCAGCCCGGCGGTGCGGGCGCGGGCGGCGGCGCCGCGCATCAGCCGTTCGCCGCCCAGCTCGGCGATGACGTGCCGGGCGACCTTGGGCGAGAGGTAGGCGCCGCCGTCGGCGACCGCGCGCACGCCGGCCATCAGCTCGTAGGGGTCGCCGGACTTGAGGAGGAAGCCGGTGGCGCCGCCGCCGAGGGCGCGGGAGATGTAGGCGTCCTCGGAGAAGGTGGTGAGGATGGCGACGGCCGTGCCGGGTGTGGTGCGGCGGATCTCCTCGCACGCGGCGAGGCCGTCCAGCCGGGGCATGCGGATGTCCAGCAGCGCGACGTCCGGGCGGTGCGCCTGTGCCGCCTCCACGGCCTCCCGGCCGTCCGCTGCCTCGGCGACCACCTCGATGCCGGGGTCGGCGCCGAGGATGGCCCGGACGCCCGCCCGGATCATCGCCTCGTCGTCCGCCAGCAGGACCCTGATGGCCGCTCCTGTCACCGCACCCACTCCTTCTCTTCCTGTTCGACGACTTCGGCCGTGCCGACGCGGGGGATGCGGCTCTTCGCGACCAGCAGGCCGTCGCGGAAACAGAGCCGGAAGTGGTCGACGCTGACGAAGAGCTCGCCGCTGGCCCGGTAGTAGCGGCACTGCGCCCCGGCGGGCGGTGCCGCCACGGTCCGCCGGACCGGTGGTTCGGCCACGCGGCGGTCCGGCAGCAGGGGCTCGACCGCGGCGTAGGGAGCGCCGACGCGCAGCTGCGCGTAGTCGGCGGGCCTCAGCACGGAGTGCGCCTTAATGTAGGCGTACCACCCGAAGGCGGCCGCGACGAAGACGGCGGCGCACCCTCCGACGACGGCGAAGGGCACGACGACGCGGCGCCGTGACACGCGCCGGGCGCGGGCGAACGCGTCGAGGTCCCCGGCCGCCGAGGCGACGGTGAGGGCCTCGGCCTCACCGGTGTGCGGTGGTTCCGGTTCTCCGGCGGGCGCGGGAGGCGTGTGGGGCAGCCGGGCGCGGACGCGGAAGCCGCCGTCGTACGGCCCGGCGGAGAGGGTCCCGCCGGCCAGGGCGGCCCGCTCGCGCAGCCCGAGCAGCCCGGTGCCGCCGCCCGGCGTGGTGAGGGGCGGGGTGTGCGTGGCGGGTGCGGGCCCGTTGGTGACGGTGACGTCGGTGGTGTCCGCGGTGTGCTCGACGGTCACGGTGACCTCGGCGCCGGGCGCGTGCTTGGCCGCGTTCGTCAAGGCTTCCTGGACGACGCGGTGGGCGGCGCGCTCGACCATGGGCGGCACGCCGGCGGCGGGCCCGTCGCAGCGCAGGCTCACGGTCATGCCGGAGGCGGCCGCGCGCTGCACCAGGGCCGGAATGGTCTCGTCCGCCGGGGTCAGCGGGGGCGCGGGTGCCGTCTGGGTGGTCGTGGGGTCGCGGAGGATGCCGATGATGTCGCGGAGGCGGTCGGTGGCGTCCGCCGCCGCGCCGCGCAGGTCCGCGGCGGCCGCGCGCTGTTCCGCGTCGAGGCCGGGTGCCACCTGGAGGGCGCCCGCCCGGAGCGCGATCAGGCTCAGTTCGTGGCCAAGGGAGTCGTGCATGTCCTGGGCGATACGGGCGCGCTCGCGCAGCCGGGCGCGGTCGGCGACGATCACCTGCTCGCGTTCCAGCTGCGCGGCCCGGCTCCACCCGGCGGCCACCAGCTCGCGGTCCTGGCGGCGGTAGCGGCCGACCAGCCACGGGAAGACCGCCCCGAAGAGCAGCGTGCCGATCAGAACCAGCCATTCGACGACCGGGTCGAAACCCCGGCCGACGACGAGCAGCGTGCCCGCGGCGGCGATCGCCGCGAAGGCGTACAGCGCGGGCCGGGCCCCGGCCGAGCGACGGCCGAGCAGATAGGCGAGGACGGCGAGCGCGGGTCCGTAGGAGAGCGTGAAGAGCGACGGCGAGGCCGCGAGGCTCAGGCCCGCGACGAGCAGCAGCCCGAGCACCGGCCGCGTACGGGAGGCCACGACGGCGACGGCGAGGAAGACGACGGCGCACACCGACTGCCACCAGGGGCGCGGCGCGTTCAGCCCCAGCCCGGTCGCGGCGAAGCCGGGCGCGGCCAGCGCCACCCAGAGCAGGGTGTCCGGAAGCACCGTGGTCAGGGCGGGTCTGCGGCTCACCGCTCGAACGTACCGGGGCGACCGGGCCGTGCGCCCCTGCCGAAAGTCACATATGCGGCTCCGCCCGGCGACGGAACGCCTCCCGGAACGTGTCAGGATCGTGGTGATGACTATCTCGCCACCCTCCGCAGACGTGCCGGGGACGCGGGCCGCTCTGCACGGCCCCGTGCTCGCCTGGTTCGACGCGCACGCCCGTGACCTGCCCTGGCGCCGCCCCGAGGCGGGGCCGTGGGGGGTGATGGTCAGCGAGTTCATGCTCCAGCAGACGCCGGTCAGCCGGGTGCTGCCGGTGTACGAGCAGTGGCTCGCCCGCTGGCCGCGCCCCGCGGCCCTCGCGGCGGAGCCGCCCGGCGAGGCCGTACGGGCCTGGGGCCGGCTCGGCTATCCGCGGCGCGCGCTGCGGCTGCACGCGGCGGCGACGGCGATCACGGAGCTGCACGGCGGCGAGGTGCCGAGCGACCACGACGGGCTGCTGGCGCTGCCGGGCGTCGGTGAGTACACCGCGGCGGCGGTCGCCTCGTTCGCGTACGGGCAGCGGCACGCGGTCCTGGACACCAACGTCCGCCGGGTCTTCGCGCGCGCCGTGAGCGGTGCGCAGTACCCGCCGAACGCGACCACCGCCGCCGAGCGGAAGCTGGCGCGCGAGCTGCTGCCCGCTGAGGAGCCGGTGGCCGCCCGCTGGGCGGCGGCGACGATGGAGCTGGGGGCGCTCGTCTGTACGGCGCGCACCCCCGACTGCGCCCGTTGCCCGATCGCCGCGCGGTGTGCCTGGCGGGCGGCCGGTTCCCCGGCGCACGACGGCCCGCCGCGCCGCGGCCAGACCTACGCCGGTACGGACCGTCAGGTCCGGGGCAAGCTCCTGGCCGTACTGCGCGAGGCCCTGGAGCCCGTGCCGCAGCGGGCCCTGGACGCGGTCTGGGACGAGCCGGTGCAGCGGGCGCGCGCCCTCGACGGGCTGGTCGCGGACGGCCTGGTCGAACCCCTGCCCGACGGCCTCTACCGGCTGCCGCTCACATAGCCGTGCCGGGCGCGGCTCCCCCGCGCCGGCTCCGGCGACCGATCCGGCGGTCCGTGACCGCGTCACGGCAACAAAGCAAAGGCCGAGAGCCCCCTTTGCGCCCCATTTCTTCGGCTTTCCCTCGGTGCTGTTACACAACCTATGGATAGCTGTGCACCAGCCGCAGGGCTGCTGCACATCGCGCCGCAACAGCTCCTCCGTAGCGTCCTACTCGTGCTGGGGGACCGCCAGCGTGACGCGGGGAATGCAAGCGGAATGGAGGCTGCAAGATGGCCAGCAGCGGCAAGGTTCTGGACTTCGAAGAGTACGTGCGCAACCGTCAGGACGCCCTCCTGCGCAGCGCCCGCCGCCTCGTGCCGGACCCCATCGACGCGCAGGACCTCCTCCAGACCGCCCTGGTGCGCACCTACGGCCGCTGGGAAGGCATAGCGGACAAGTCGCTTGCCGACGCCTACCTCCGCCGTGTCATGATCAACACTCGTACGGAGTGGTGGCGCGCCCGCAAGCTCGACGAGGTGCCCACCGAGCAGCTCCCCGACGCCTGCGTCGAGGACGGCACGGAGCAGCACGCCGACCGCGCTCTGCTGATGGACATCCTCGGAGTCCTGGCACCCAAGCAGCGCAGCGTGGTCGTGTTGCGACACTGGGAGCAGATGAGCACCGAGGAGACCGCGGAGGCGCTCGGCATGTCGACCGGCACGGTCAAGAGCACGCTGCACCGGGCGCTGGCCCGGCTGCGTCAGGAACTGGAGAGCCGCGACCTGGACTTCCACGCCCTTGAGCGCAACGAGCGGGGGCAGGAACGGTGCGCAGCCTGAAAAAGGCGGCTCCCACCAAGCCGGCACTGATCACCGGCGGCACGGTCACAGCATTGGCCGCAGCCGCCGGTCTTCTGCTTGCCGGATGCGAGGCGGGCAGTGAGGGCGTGCGGAAGGAGGGCACCGCGCAGACCCAGTCCGCGGCGAAGCCCACCCGCGTGCCCGCGGCCTCGGCGGCCCCCACCCAGGGGAAGATCGACGCCGTGAAGCTGATCAGGTCCGACCCCAAGGTCAGTGACCAGGTCAAGAAGAACCTCAAGCCGTGCGAGAAGAACCAGTACCCCGTCGACGTGATCTACGGGCAGGTGACCGAGGGCTCCCGCAACGACGTCGTCGTCAACATCCTGACCTGCGGGGATTCCCTGGGGGTCGCCTCCTATGTGTACCGTGCCAAGGGCGACTCGTACGAGAATGTGTTCGCGGCCGAGCAGCCGCCCGTCTACGCCGAGATAGACCGCCGCGACCTGCGGGTCACCAAGCAGGTCTACGGTCCCGGTGACGCGGCGTGCTGCGCTTCGGGCGAGGACGTCATGACGTACCACTGGTCGGGGAACGAGTTCCGCGAGGCCAGTCGCACGCACACCGACTTCAGCAAGGTCGGCGGCAACAACGACAAGGGTGAACTCCCGAGCGTGGGAACGGAGGGCTGAGAGCAGCGTGGCCGATACGCATGTGCTCTTCGTCGAGGACGACGACGTCATCCGCGAGGCGACCCAGCTGGCGCTCGAGCGCGACGGCTTCGAGGTCACCGCGGTGCCCGACGGGCTGCTGGGGCTGGAGCGCTTCCGCGCCCGCAGGCCCGACATCGCCCTGCTCGACGTCATGGTGCCGGGCCTGGACGGGGTCAGCCTGTGCCGCCGGATCCGTGACGAGTCGACCGTTCCCGTGATCATGCTGTCGGCGCGCGCGGACTCCATCGACGTCGTGCTCGGCCTGGAGGCCGGGGCGGACGACTATGTGACCAAGCCCTTCGACGGCGCCGTGCTCGTGGCCCGGATACGGGCGGTGCTGCGGCGCTTCGGGCACGCCGGCGGGGCGGGCTCCGCCTCCGACGAGCCCGAGCCGATCGAGGGCGGTGTGCTGCGCTTCGGCGACCTGGAGGTCGACACGGAGGGCATGGAGGTGCACAAGGCCGGCGAGCCGGTGGCCCTGACCCCGACGGAGATGCGGCTGCTGCTGGAGTTCTCCGCGGCGCCGGGCACCGTGCTCTCCCGCGACCGGCTGCTGGAGCGGGTCTGGGACTACGGCTGGGGCGGCGACACCCGCGTCGTGGACGTCCATGTGCAGCGGCTCCGGGGCAAGATCGGCCAGGACCGCATCGAGACGGTCCGTGGCTTCGGCTACAAGCTCAGAGGCTGACCACCCGATGGTGAACCACCGGGGCCTCCCGTGGTGAAGCTCAACCTCCGCTCCGGCCTGCGCTGGAAGGTCAGCCTCGCGATCGCCGGCGTCAGCGCGCTGGTGGCCGTGGCGCTGAGCCTGGTCGTGCACAACGCGGCGCGGCTCTCCATGCTCGACAACGCCCGCGACGTGATGGACTCGCGGGTGCAGATCGCCCAGGGCTACTACGAGAGCACCCACCGGCTGATGCTCCACGCGAAGCTGGACGACCCGGCGCTGCCCAAGCAGCTCAAGGACGCCGCCGCCGTGGGCCTGCGCGCCACCTATCTCCAGGACTCCGACGGCAAGGGCGCCCCCGAGGTCTGGGCCTCGACCCCGCTGCGGAACGGCAAGATCCTCTCGATCCACACCCGCTTCCAGGACCGCTTCTCCATCCTCGACGCCCTCGACCGGGCGCTGATCATCGGCTCGGTCGCGGTGGTGCTCGGCGGCTGCGCCCTGGGCATCCTCATCGGCGGCCAGCTCTCCCGGCGGCTGCGCAAGGCCGCCACCGCCGCCCGCAAGCTCGCCGACGGCGACGCCGAGGTGCGCGTCCGCGAAGCCATCGGGGGGCGGGTGCGGGACGAGACCGACGATCTGGCGCGCGCCGTCGACGGCATGGCCGAGGCGCTCCAGCAGCGGCTGGAGGCGGAGCGGCGGGTCACCGCTGACATCGCCCACGAGCTGCGCACCCCCGTCACCGGCCTGCTGACCGCCGCCGAGCTGCTGCCTCCCGGCCGCCCCACCGAACTCGTCCGCGACCGGGCCCAGGCCATGCGCACCCTGGTCGAGGACGTCCTCGAGGTCGCCCGGCTGGACGGCTTCGCGGAGCGGGCCGAGATGCAGGACATCCGGCTCGGCGAATTCGTCCTCCGCAGGGTCCGGCTCGCCGAGCCCCAGGCGCAGGTCAAGGTCGTGCGCGACGCCTATGTCTCCACCGACCCGCGCCGGCTGGAGCGCATCCTCGGCAATCTGCTGGCCAATGCCGCCAAGCACGGCAAGGGGCCGTTCGAGGTGACCGTGGAGGGGCGCGTGCTGCGCGTGCGCGACCACGGCCCCGGCTTCCCGGAGGAGCTGCTGAAGGAGGGCCCGAGCCGCTTCCGCACCGGCAGCTCGGACCGCGCGGGCAAGGGGCACGGCCTGGGTCTGACCATCGCGGCGGGCCAGGCTCGGGTGCTCGGAGCGCGGCTCACCTTCCGCAACGCGGATCCTGAGGTGGGAGAGGGCCACGGGGCGATCGCCGTGCTCTGGCTGCCCGAGTCCGCTCCGACGAACACGGGCAGCTTCCCGATCATCCAGGTGCCGGACTGAGGGGCGGGCGGCGCTTCCGGGTCGGCGGCGTGGTGGCAGGCGACGGCCGGGCGTTGCGGCGAGTGTCCATCCGCTGGGCCGCGGGCCGCGGTCACTACATCGGCTCCACGCACTCACCCCAGTCCTTGTCCAGGTCCAGCTGATCGCGGCGCTGCGTGAGCGAGAACCAGTTGCCCGAGTCGTCCCGGAAGATCGCCTCCGTGCCGTACGGCCGCTCCTGCGGCTCCTGGAGGAACTCCACGCCCTTGGCCTTGAGCGTCTCGTAATCGCGGTGTATGTCGTCGGTGCTCAGCACCCCGGCGCCGAGCGCCCCCTTCGCGACCAGCTTCTTCATGGCCTCGGCGGACTCGGGGTCCAGGCCGGGCGAGCCGGGCACCATCAGGGTGAGCTCGACGTCCGGCTGGGACTTCGCGCCGACCGTCAGCCAGCGCATACCCTGCTCGCCGCCCATCGTCATGTCAGTGCGGACCTCGAGGCCGAGCTTCTCGGTGTAGAACTCCTTCGCCCGGTCCTGGTCGAGGACCCAGACGGTGGTGATGGCGATGCCCTTGATCATGGCGTGCTCCCGGGGTTTCGGCTGCTTCATGACCACCGTAGGCCCGCCCGGGTTCAGCTGGCTTCTCCAGAATTGCGGTCCTCGCGGGCCGCGTCGAGCGTGGGGAAACCGCCGCTCCAGAGCAGGGCGTAGCACCCCGGTATGTGCCCGGCGCCCTGGCTCGCGTGGCGGGCGCGGTAGGCGCTGGGCGTCAGTCCCGTCTGCTTCTTGAAGCTCGCGCAGAAGGTGCCGAGGCTGCTGAACCCGACCAGGGTGCAGATCTCGGTGACCGACAGATTCGCCGTGCGCAGCAGCTCCTGCGCGCGCTCTATGCGCCGCCGGCTCAGATACTGGCCGGGCGTGCGTCCGTACACCGCCTTGAAGGCGCGGACGAAGTGGAATCTCGAATATCCGGCGTGGGCGGCCACCACGTCCAGGTCGAGCGGCTCGGCCCAGTCGCGGTCCATGACGTCCTTGGCGAGGCGGAGCCGGCGCGTCTGCGCCAGTCGGTGCGCCTGGTCAGGAGCCGCCTTCAGTTGCGTCGGCTGCATACGACGATGCTGGCACGGGGGTCTGACAATGACCCCCGTGCCAGCATCTGACCTGCGGTTTCGTCAGAGGTTCTCGCCGTGGGCGCTCAGGAAGGCGCGGGGCTCGACGGCGGTGCCGTAGTCCGGGGTGGTGCGGATCTCGAAGTGCAGGTGGGGGCCGGAGGAGTTGCCGGTGGAGCCGGAGAGGCCGATCTCCTGGCCGGTCGTGACGGCCTGCCCGACGTGCACCTTGACCTGCGACAGGTGGGCGTACTGCGAGTAGGTGTTGTCGTCGTGCTTGATCACGATGGCGTTGCCGTACGCCGGGCCGTCGCCGCCGCCGTTGGGGCCCGCCTTCACGACGGTGCCGCCGTGCACGGCCTTCACGGACGTGCCGCTGTTCACGACGAGGTCCTGGCCACTGTGCTTGCTGGCCCACATGTTGCCCGCGATGCCGAAGGGCTGGCCGATCTGGTAGCCGTCCACGGGCGCGACCCAGGCGTCGGCGCGCTTGCGCGATGCCTCGGCGGCCTTGCGGGCGTCCTCGGCGCGCTTCTCGGCGTCCTGCTTGGCCTTGGCCTGGGCGGCCTGGTCCTTGGCGGCCGCCTTCAGCTGGGTCTCGGCCTGGGCGTGCAGGGCGCCGCCCAGCGCCACCACGGACGCGAACGCCGGGACGTGTTCCTGGGTGGTGGAGGTGTCCGCCGCGAGCGCCACACCGGTTCCGAGGGCGAGCGAGGCGCCGAGCCCGGCTGCCACGACGGCGGCGCGGGAGCGCAGGGCGGAAGTGCTCGCATTACGGAAAGTGGTGTGCTTCGACATGAAGAAATACCTCCAGGCATGAATGGGTCCCGGCTGCGGACCGGGATCGCCATACCTTGGTAACCCGCAATTGCCGGTCCGCCAAGGGCGCCCACTACTAGTGGATTTCGTATCCGGGGCAAAGGCATTTGGTCCCTACCCCTGGGCCTCCCCGGGGAAAATCACGCTTTTGTGGTGCCTGGCCGGCCGCTAACGCGGGTAGTAGCCGGAATTCGCCCTGTGCGGCTTGTCACCGCGCCGGGACCTACGACCTCCGCCGTTCCGGGACCAAGGCCCGCGCCCCGGCGGTACGCTCCCGTACGCCAGCAGACGACGAGCGGCAGACGCCGGGGGGCGCCACCATGCGCAGCGATTCGCACTACTCCGAGATCGACGACATCGAGCTGGCGGACGCCGTCCAGGCCGTCCGCGACGGCCTCACCACGGCCGCGGCGCGCGGCACGGGGCAGGACATCGTCTTCGACGTCGGCCCGATCGCCATGGAATTCAGCGTGGAGATCCGCAGGGACCTCAAGGGTTCGGGCGGTGTGAAGGCATGGGTCGTCAGCGTGGACGCGGAGGCGTCCCGCGGCTCGACGCGCACGCACCGGGTCTCGTTCACCCTCACGCCGAAGGATGCCCGTACGGGCGGGAATCTGCGGGTGGGCAATGAGCGCCCCGGAGGCATGTCCCGATTCGGCTCCACGGAACCGTGATCGTCAATTCCCGGGCGCGGATTTCACCGGGAGAAGGCCCGGATTTCGCCGGAGGAAACGGGAAAAGGGTCGGCCCCGGAACCGTACGGTTCCGGGGCCGGCCCTTTTCCGGCTGTTACCAGGGCGCCTCAGGCGTCCTTGGAGAGGTTCGGGCCCGCGCCACCGGCGGCGGACTCGATCGGCGGGGTGTCGGGCAGCGCCGACTTCTCCTCGCCGCGGAAGGTGAACTTCTTCTCCTCACCCTCGCCCTCGGTGCCGACGACCACGATGTGGCCGGGGCGGAGCTCGCCGAAGAGGATCTTCTCCGAGAGGATGTCCTCGATCTCGCGCTGGATCGTGCGGCGCAGCGGGCGGGCACCCAGGATCGGGTCGTAGCCCTTCTTCGCCAGCAGCGACTTGGCCTCCGAGCTGAGCTCGATGCCCATGTCGCGGTCCTTGAGCCGCTCGTCCACCTTGGCGATCATGAGGTCGACGATCTGGATGATGTCTTCCTCGGTGAGCTGGTGGAAGACGACCGTGTCGTCGACGCGGTTGAGGAACTCGGGCCGGAAGTGCTGCTTGAGCTCTTCGTTGACCTTCGCCTTCATCCGCTCGTACCCGGTCTTGACGTCGCCCTGGGCGGCGAAGCCCAGGTTGAAGCCCTTGGAGATGTCCCGGGTACCAAGGTTGGTCGTCATGATGATGACGGTGTTCTTGAAATCGACCACGCGGCCCTGGGAATCGGTCAGGCGACCGTCCTCCAGGATCTGGAGCAGCGAGTTGAAGATATCCGGGTGGGCCTTCTCGACCTCGTCGAAGAGGACCACGGAGAACGGCTTGCGGCGCACCTTCTCGGTGAGCTGGCCGCCCTCTTCGTAACCCACGTATCCGGGCGGGGAACCGAAGAGCCGGGAAACGGTGTGCTTCTCGCTGAACTCCGACATGTCGAGGGAGATCAGCGCGTCCTCGTCGCCGAAGAGGAATTCGGCGAGCGTCTTGGACAGCTCCGTCTTACCGACACCGGACGGGCCCGCGAAGATGAACGAGCCGCCGGGGCGCTTCGGGTCCTTGAGGCCCGCACGCGTGCGCCGGATGGCCTGGGAGAGCGCCTTGATGGCGTCCTTCTGGCCGATGACGCGCTTGTGCAGCTCGTCCTCCATGCGCAGCAGGCGGGAGGACTCCTCCTCCGTCAGCTTGAAGACCGGGATGCCGGTGGCCGTGGCCAGGACCTCGGCGATCAGATCGCCGTCGACCTCGGCGACGACGTCCATGTCGCCGGCCTTCCACTCCTTCTCCCGCTTGGTCTTCGCGGCGAGGAGCTGCTTCTCCTTGTCGCGCAGGGAGGCGGCCTTCTCGAAGTCCTGCGAGTCGATCGCGGACTCCTTGTCCCGGCGCACGTCGGCGATCTTCTCGTCGAACTCGCGGAGGTCCGGCGGCGCGGTCATCCGGCGGATGCGCATCCGGGATCCAGCCTCGTCGATCAGGTCGATCGCCTTGTCCGGCAGGAAGCGGTCGGAGATGTAGCGGTCGGCCAGGGTGGCGGCCTGGACCAGCGCCTCGTCCGTGATGGAGACCCGGTGGTGGGCCTCGTAGCGGTCGCGCAGGCCCTTGAGGATCTCGATGGTGTGCGGCAGCGACGGCTCCGCGACCTGGATGGGCTGGAAGCGGCGCTCGAGGGCCGCGTCCTTCTCCAGGTGCTTGCGGTACTCGTCGAGCGTGGTGGCACCGATGGTCTGGAGCTCACCGCGGGCCAGCATCGGCTTGAGGATGCTGGCGGCGTCGATCGCGCCCTCGGCGGCACCCGCACCCACGAGGGTGTGGAGCTCGTCGATGAACAGGATGATGTCGCCGCGGGTGCGGATTTCCTTGAGGACCTTCTTCAGGCGCTCCTCGAAGTCACCGCGGTAGCGGGAGCCGGCGACCAGGGCGCCGAGGTCGAGGGTGTAGAGGTGCTTGTCCTTGAGGGTCTCGGGCACCTCGCCCTTGACGATGGCCTGGGCCAGGCCCTCGACGACCGCCGTCTTGCCGACGCCGGGCTCGCCGATGAGGACCGGGTTGTTCTTCGTACGGCGGGAGAGCACCTGCATGACCCGCTCGATCTCCTTCTCGCGCCCGATGACCGGGTCGAGCTTGGATTCGCGCGCTGCCTGCGTCAGGTTGCGGCCGAACTGGTCCAGGACGAGCGAGGTCGAGGGGGTGCCCTCGGCCGGGCCGCCGGCGGTGGCGGCCTCCTTGCCCTGGTAGCCCGAGAGCAGCTGGATGACCTGCTGCCGGACCCGGTTCAGGTCGGCACCCAGCTTGACCAGGACCTGGGCGGCGACTCCCTCGCCCTCCCGGATCAGGCCGAGCAGGATGTGCTCCGTACCGATGTAGTTGTGGCCGAGCTGAAGGGCCTCGCGGAGCGACAGCTCCAGGACCTTCTTGGCACGGGGAGTGAAGGGGATGTGCCCGGACGGGGCCTGCTGCCCCTGCCCGATGATCTCCTCCACCTGCTGGCGGACCGCCTCGAGCGAAATCCCGAGGCTCTCCAGGGCCTTAGCGGCGACACCCTCACCCTCGTGGATCAGGCCCAGGAGGATGTGCTCGGTGCCGATGTAGTTGTGGTTGAGCATCCGGGCTTCTTCCTGAGCCAGGACGACAACCCGCCGCGCGCGGTCGGTGAACCTCTCGAACATCGTTAATCGCTCCTCAGAGCGGTCAGGCAGTTAGGGGTCGGTCCCCTCCCTGTCCTTCCGCATGCTAGTCCCGCGGGACGGGACAGCTCATTCCAACTGCCGACATCCGTCCGGATCACCCCCGCGTCGGCGGGGAAACCTGCTGCCGAACAGCCGACAACTCCTCCAACCCGATGGTGGGAGACGATGTTCCCGCAGGCCAGGCATATACGCTCACCACCACTACGCCCATGGCGAACGCACCCTTGGCCCGACACGCCCGCTCGGCACACCCTCACCGCCCCGGTGACGGGCCCCGACCGCTGCTGTACCGCCTCTTTCCCACTGGGAATGTCTTACCCGTACGCACCGCGGGTCCATGCGGCGCGGCCCCCACCCCTCAGCTACGGGCGAACAACCTCGCGCCTTCGGGAGCCTCCGTGCGCCCCTTGCCCCTTATACGGAGCGTGCCCAACTACCAACCCTGCGTAACCTCTTGGGCGCTTCTCAGTTGCACCACGTATGACCGTTGCCCTCCCGCACCCCTGCGGCCCCGCATCTCCATGGTGCCAGGCGCGCCGCTGGTACGAGCGCGAGCTGCGCTGGCCCACCACCGGTGCGGAGCCCCTGGAGCTGCTGACCGGGGTGCGCTTCGACGTCCTCGAGCTGCCGCTGGACGCGGGCCGCGCGGTGCTCGCCCGGGTGGGCCGGACCGGGCCCGTCGCGCTCGACGAGCGAGCGCGGAGGCTGCGGTTCCTGATCGCCGCCGGCAGCGCGGAAGAGCTGCCGGGGCTGCTCGACTGGCTGGAGTGGGGCGGGGTGGCCCTGGATCTGACCGCGCTGGGGTCGGGCGGCCGGATGGTCGCACCCGTGCCCGCCGGCGAGGGCCGCGGGCACATCGGGGCGCTCGGCACGGGGAAGGCCGTATGGGTACGGCCTCCCGAGCCGGGGAGCGAGGTGGAGCCGACGCTGCCGGTGACCGGCCTCGGGGGCGATGGGGGCGCCCCCGATCTCGTGCGGCTCGTGAGCGCGGCGGCGACGGAGTGCCACCGGGCCCGGTTGCTGCGCGCCGGGGCGGCGCGCACGCGTCGGCCGACGGGAGATCAGCCGTTGGCCTTCTCGTACGCCTCACGGATGTCGGCGGGGACGCGGCCGCGGTCGTTGACGCTGTAGCCGTTCTTCTTGGCCCACGCGCGGATCTTCGCGGTGTCGGGGCTGCCACCGGTGGCGGCTGCACGCGCCTTGCCACGGGCACCCGCGGCGCGGCCGCCGGTGCGACGGGCGGACTTCACGTAGTCCGCGAGCGCCCCGCGCAGCTTGTCCGCGTTGGCGGCGGTGAGGTCGATCTCGTAGGACTTGCCATCGAGCGCGAACGTCACGGTCTCGTCCGCCTCGCCACCGTCGAGGTCATCAACAAGAAGGACCTGAACCTTCTGTGCCACGGGGAATCCTTTCAGTGGAAAATGGGATTACGGAGGAATAGCAAACCGCCTTTCTCTGAAAAACACAAACCCCCCGGGAAGGTTCAGCCCGCCTTCCACGTGGGAACGATGCCTTCCGGAGGTCTGGGATAGGGGCGCGATCCGGACATAGGGACCGCGATCACAGATGCAGAAGCATCCGGCTGTTGCCAAGGGTGTTCGGCTTCACCCGTTCGAGACCCAGGAACTCGGCAACGCCCTCGTCATAGGACCGCAGCAGCTCGCTGTAGACATCCCCGTCGACCGGTGTCTCACCGATCTCCACGAAGCCGTGCTTCGCGAAGAAGTCCACTTCGAAGGTGAGACAGAAAATGCGCCGGACGCCGAGCCAGCGGGCCGTCTGGAGGAGCTTGCCCAGTACCGCGTGGCCCACTCCACCGCCCTTGACGGCCGGGTCCACGGCGAGAGTGCGCACCTCCGCGAGGTCTTCCCACATCACGTGGAGCGCGCCGCAGCCGACGACCTCGCCGTCCTCGTCCCGCTCCGCCACCCAGAACTCCTGGATGTCCTCGTAAAGCGTGACCGTGGCTTTGTCGAGCAGGATCCGCTCACGAACGTACGTGTTGATGAGGCGGCGCACCGCCGGGACATCGCTGGTCCGGGCGCGGCGGACGGTGACGACTTTTGATTGTGCGGGCATGACCGGACGCTATCGCTCGGGAGCCCCCGTGCCCTCGGCGGGCCCGTCGAGTTGGACGATGCGGATGGCGTCGCGCAGGGCTTCGCGTTGTTCGGCCGACATCATCCCGAAGAAGGCGACGAGTGCGGCCGCCGGGTTGTCACTGACGGACCACGCTTCGTTCATCAGTGCGGCCGAGTAGGCGGCCCGGTTGGAGACCGCCTCATATCGATAGGCGCGGCCTTCCGCTTCACGCCGGACCCAGCCCTTCTGATACAGGTTGTCCATTACGGTCATGACCGTTGTGTAGGCGATCGACCGTTCCTGCTGAAGGTCTTCCAGCACTTCTCGAACAGTGACCGGTCGGTTCCAGTCCCACACGCGCGTCATCACGGCGTCTTCCAGATCACCCAGGCGTCGAACCACACGCGAATAATAGTGGGAGATGTCTAGAATGCCGGTTTATCAGGGCAGGAAAAAGGGCGTACGACCGAGAAATGCAGTCTCGGACCGTACGCCCTCGGGGACGCGCTGCGCCCAAACGGCGGACCGGCTTCGGCGGGAAGTCGGGGGGTGCCGTCGGGGTGCCGCTCTATGAGGCCTGCTCGGCGCTCCCGGAGCGGGCCATGGCGGCATCGACGATGGCGTCTTCCTTCGCCTTGTTCTCGCCACCCTGACTCTTGACGATCGTCACGATCAGCGCGATGAATGCGACCGCCATCACCACGGGCGGGACCAGCGCGGCGACATAGTCCATGGCCGTCGGCTCCTTCTGGTTCTGGATTCTGCGATTGGCTGAGCGACCCGTCCAGATTACGCGCGTATCAGGCGGGCCGGGCCCGGGGGTCGGAAACCTCCGACCCCGGCGGCGGGGCGGGCTTGCGGCGCGGCGGAAAGACCTCGCCGGGAGTGGGAATGGGGCGGTCGGGCCGCGGGGCCTTCGGCGCGGGCGCCGCGGGGACGGGCTTCTGCTCCGGTTTCGGCGCGGGCTTCGGGTCGGGCCGGGCCTCCGGCGCGCCGGGGGCCGCCGCGATCGCCGTCGTGCCCGCCGCCCGGCCGCCCGCGAGGGCGAGCAGCCGCGCGCGGTGCGGTTCCGGCCGGGACATGGGCACCGCGCCGGTGGCCACGCGGCCGGCCAGCCTCGCCCGTACCCCGAGCTCGGCGAGGTGCTCGCAGCGGTGCAGCAGCGCGCGGCGGCGGTCGGCCTCGGCGCCCCCGGACGGCCCGGCGCAGAGCTTGCGCAGCGCCGAGAGGTCCTCGGCGTCGGGCTGGTAGCCCGCCGAGAGGGCGTTCTGGAGCCGTTCGGTGTATCCGGCGGCGGTCCCGGGCAGCGCGGCGCGGTAGCGGATGAGGTCGGCGAGGAGGAAGGCGCGCAGCCGGCCGCCTTCGTGGGCCGCCTCGTCCACGGCTTCCGCGAGCCGGAGGCACTCCCGCACCTCGTCGTCGCGCTCGGGGCCGGGGCTCCTGTGCACGGACTGGGGGTCGAGGGCGATGGCGAGGGCTCGGCGCAGCACGCGCAGTTCGTCCGCGCTGAACGCCATGCCGCCGCGTGTTCCATAGGGCGTGGGCATGGGCTGACTTTAAGTGCTAAGCGGACAAAATTGTATGATCTGTGAGCTTTGGGCGTGGCATGGGGCTTTTGCACCATTCTGCTTCGTCAGGTGCGACCGCTCACGCGTGCCACCGGCCTTCAGGCTCCCGACGGGCCGGGGCGGGAGCGTTCTTGAGGGCGTTTCAGCGCTGGCGGCGGCGGGAGACGCCCACCGCTATCGCTCCCGCCGAGAGCGCCGTGCCCGACGTGGTGGCGATGAGCAGGGTGCCGTTGGTGCCGGGGTCCTCGGGGCGGTCCGGGGACGGGGCCGGGTCCAGGATCTCGACGTGGATCGGGGCCGAGTCGTTGGCCGGGTCCGGGTCGGACGCCGGCTCCCCGTCGTGGCCGAGGACCTGGACCCGGCCCTCCGCTCCGGTGACCTTCCTGTCGATGCGCACCTGGAAGCTCAGCGTCCTCAGGTCTCCCGCGGGGAAGTCCTCGCCGATCGCGCAGACGTACGCGGCGGGGCCGGTGGGCGCCGCCTTCGCCACACACGGCTGCCGGCCGCCGCCCTGCGGCGGGCGCGCGGCGGTGATGGTGGTGCCGGCGGGCGGGATCACCTCGTACGTCCCGGCGCCGTGGCCGCCTCGGGCCGGGGCGGGGCCGGGGCCGCCGTTCCTGACGCCCAGTTCGACCTCGACGGTCTGGCCGACGCGGCCCACGACGGGATGGGCGACCGCTTGGTAGTCGGCGCGCGGCCGCTCGTCGGCGCACGCCGGAACGGCGGCCGGGCCCAGCCCCGCCGCCGCGACCGCGGCGGCGGCCGCGAGCCGTCGCATTGTCCGCTTCCTGCGCATACGCTCCACGCCCATCTTGTGCACGATGATGTCCCGCAGCTGACAGGACAGTTGGAGCGGTCCCCCGGTTGCGCCCGCGGGAGCATTCCCTACGAACGCGCCGCGGCCCCGACCGTACCGGCCCGGGGACTATGCGCGGGCGACATTGCGTTCGTAGACCAGGCGCAGGCCGATGAGCGTGAGCCAGGGCTCGTGCTCGTCGATGACCGACGCCTCGCCGAGCACCAGCGGCGAGAGGCCGCCGGTGGCGATGACGGTGACGTCCTCGGGGTCGTCGGCGAGCTCCCGGGCCATCCGGGCGACGACGCCGTCGACCTGGCCCGCGAAGCCGTAGAGGATGCCGGACTGCATGGCCTCGACGGTGTTCTTGCCGATGACGCTGCGCGGGCGGGCCAGCTCGATCTTGCGGAGCTGGGCGCCCTTGACGCCCAGCGCCTCCACGGAGATCTCGATCCCGGGGGCGATCACCCCGCCCGCGTACTCCCCGCGGGCGCTGACCGCGTCGAAGGTGGTGGCGGTGCCGAAGTCGACGACGACGCACGGGCCGCCGTACAGCTCGACGGCCGCCACGGCGTTGACGATGCGGTCGGCGCCGACCTCCTTGGGGTTGTCCATCAGGATCGGCACGCCGGTCTTGACGCCCGGCTCGACCAGGACCGCGGGCACGTCGCCGTAATAGCGGCGGGTGACCTCGCGGAGCTCGTGCAGGACGGCGGGGACCGTGGAACAGATCGCGATGCCGTCGATGCCGTCACCCAGCTCCTCGCCCAGCAGCGGGTGCATGCCCATCAGGCCCTGGAGCAGGACGGCCAGTTCGTCGGCGGTGCGGCGGGCGTCGGTCGAGACCCGCCAGTGCTCGACGATGTCCTCGCCGTCGAACAGGCCGAGGACGGTGTGGGTGTTGCCGACATCGATGGTGAGCAGCATCAGGCGGTCTCCTCCTGGAGGTCCAGGCCGATGTCGAGGATCGGGGAGGAGTGGGTGAGCGCGCCGACCGCGAGATAGTCGACCCCGGTCTCGGCGTAGGCGCGGGCGTTGACGAGGGTGAGGCGGCCGGAGGACTCCAGCATGGCGCGGCCCGCGACGAGTTCGACCGCCTCGCGGGTCTGCTCGACGGTGAAGTTGTCGAGCAAGATCAGGTCGGCGCCCTCGGCGAGGACCGGCGGGATCTGGTCGAGCCGGTCGACCTCGACCTCGATCGGCACCTCGGGGAAGCGGTCGCGGACGGCCCGGAAGGCGGCGGCGACGCCACCGGCGGCGACCACGTGGTTGTCCTTGATGAGCGCGGCGTCGGACAGCGACATGCGGTGGTTGACGCCGTCGCCGCAGCGCACCGCGTACTTCTCCAGGGCGCGCAGGCCGACCGTGGTCTTGCGGGTGTCGCGGACGGCGGCCTTGGTGCCCTTGAGGATGTCGGCCCACTCGCGGGTGACGGTGGCGATGCCGGACAGCCGGCACAGGAGGTTGAGCGCGCTGCGCTCGGCGGTGAGCAGGTCGCGGGTGCGGGTGCGCACGGTCAGCAGCTTCTGCCCGGCCGACACCCGGTCGCCGTCCTCGACGTGCCGCTCGACCTCGAACTCGTCGGTGCAGACGACCGAGAGGATGGCCTCGGCGATGCGCAGGCCGGCGACGGTGCCGTCCTCGCGGGCGGTGAAGTCGCCGGTGGCGACGGCGTCCTCGGGGATGGTCGCCACCGTGGTGATGTCCTCGCCGCCGTCGAGGTCCTCCTCGATGGCGAGGTGGGCGATGTCCTCGACCTGGAGCGGGTCGAGGCCGGCGCCCGCGAGCAGCTCGGCGAGCGCGGGGTCGAGGCCGCACTCCATGGCGTCCGCCTCGAAGGTCTCGCCGCAGCCACAGCCGTCGCCGCAGTCTCCGGCCACGGCTTCCTCCTCGGACAGCCCGATCTGGTGCAGGGGAAGGTCGTCGGTGGTGCTCACGGTGTCTCCTTGGGAACGGCGGGAGTGACGGGCGGGACGGACGCGGCGGACACGGCGGGGAAGGCCGCGGAGTCCGTGCGGGAGACCGCAAGCGTACGGTCGGGGCGCATGGTGACCAGGAGGTGGCGGCGCCAGGTGGTGTCGGCGCGGTCGGGGAAGTCCTCGCGCCAGTGGCAGCCGCGGGTCTCCTCGCGGCGCAGGGCGGCGGCGACCAGGACGCGGGAGACGAGCAGGAGGTTGGTGGCCTCCCAGCTCTCGGTGCCCGGCTCGGCGGTCTTCCCGTCCGTCTCCAGCGCGGTGACCGCCTCGGCGAGCAGCCGGTCCAGGCCGGCGGCCGCCCCCTCCAGGCTCTCGGCGGAACGCAGGACTCCGGCGCCCGCGGTCATGATGCGCTGGATCGCGAAGCGGGCCTCGGGGGCGAGGAGGGGCGTGGCCGGCCGGTCGTCGGCGGTGGGCTCGCCGGGGGCGGCGGTGGCATCCGAGGTGATGTCCGCGGCGATGCGCTCGGCGAAGACCAGGCCCTCCAGAAGGGAGTTGGACGCGAGGCGGTTGGCGCCGTGGACGCCGGTGCAGGCGACCTCGCCGCAGGCGTAGAGCCCGGGCACCGTCGTACGGCCGCGCAGGTCGGTGCGGACGCCGCCGGAGGCGTAGTGCGCGGCGGGCGCGACCGGGATGGGCTCGGTCACGGGGTCGATGCCGTGGGCGCGGCAGGCGGCGAGGATGGTGGGGAAGCGGTGTGCCCACATCTCGGCGCCGAAGTGCCGGGCGTCGAGGTACATGTGCTCGGCGCCGAGCTCCTGCATGCGGCGCGTGATGCCCTTGGCGACGATGTCGCGCGGGGCCAGCTCGGCCAGCTCGTGGGCGCCGACCATGAAGCGGTGGCCGTCGGCGTCGACGAGGTGGGCGCCCTCGCCGCGGACCGCCTCGGACACCAGGGGCTGCTGTCCCTCCGCGTCGGGGCCGAGCCACAGGACGGTCGGGTGGAACTGGACGAACTCCAGGTCGGAGACCTCCGCCCCGGCGCGCAGGGCGAGGGCGACGCCGTCGCCGGTGGAGACGGCGGGGTTGGTGGTCGCGGAGAAGACCTGGCCCATGCCGCCGGTGGCCAGCACGACCGCCTTGGCGCGTACGGCGCCGACGCCGTCGTGGCAGCCCTCGCCCATGACGTGCAGGGTGACCCCGGCGGCGCGGCCGTCGGCGTCCTTGAGGAGGTCGAGGACGAGGGCGTTCTCCACGGTCCTGATGCCGGCGGCGCGGACGGCCTCGACCAGGGCGCGGGAGATCTCGGCGCCGGTGGCGTCGCCGCCGGCGTGCGCGATGCGGCTGCGGTGGTGGCCGCCCTCGCGGGTCAGCAGGATCTCGCCGGTGGTGCCGTCGGTGTCGAAGAGGGCGCCGGTGGCGATGAGGCGGCGCACCGCGTCGGGGCCCTCGGTGACCAGCGTGCGGACGGCCTCCTCGGAGCACAGTCCGGCGCCGGCGACGAGGGTGTCGTCGAGGTGCTGCTCGGGGGTGTCGCCGTCACCGAGCGCGGCGGCGATGCCGCCCTGCGCCCAGCGGGTGGAGCCGTCGTCGAGGCGTGCCTTGGTGACGACGGTGACGTCGGCACCGGCGGCGGCGCAGCGCAGCGCGACGGTGAGCCCGGCGACGCCGGATCCGACGACGACCACATCGGCGTCGACGGACCAGCCGGGCCGGGGTGCGTGCAGCCGTATGCCGGTCATCGCTGTGCTCCGGTTCCCGTGAAGGTCAGGGTGATGTTGTCGATGAGGCGGGTGGTGCCCACCTTGGCGGCGACGGCCAGGACGGCTTCGCCGCTGTGGCCGTCGGGGACCTCGGTGAAGTCCGCGGGGTCGACGAGCGCCAGATAGTCGAGGACGACCGGTGGCTCCATCCGTGCCGCGTCGTCGAGGACGGCGCGGGCGGCGCGGCGGACGGCCGCGGGGCCCTCGGCGACGGCTGCCTCCGCGGTGAGCAGGGCGCGCGATATCTCCAGGGCGGAGGCGCGGTCGGCCGCGGAGAGATAGCGGTTGCGGCTGGAGAGAGCGAGGTTGTCGCCCTCGCGGACGGTGGGGACGCCCACGATCTCTACGGGGAAATTGAGGTCGCGGACCATGCGGCGGATGAGCGCGAGCTGCTGCGCGTCCTTCTGCCCGTAGAGCGCGACGTCGGGGCGGGTGAGGTGGAGCAGCTTGCCCACGACGGTGAGCATGCCGTCGAAGTGGCCGGGGCGGGAGGCGCCTTCGAGGCGCTCACCCATGGGCCCGGCGGTGATCCGCACCTGGGGCTCGCCGCCGGGGTAGACCTCGTCGACGGCCGGGGCGAAGACGGCGTCGGCGCCGGCCTTCTCGGCGACGACGATGTCGGCGTCGAGGGTGCGCGGATAACGGTCGAGATCTTCACCCGCTCCGAACTGGAGAGGGTTGACGAAGACGGTGACGACGACCTGGCCGTCCGGGCCCACGAGCTCGCGGGCGGTGCGGACCAGGGTGGCGTGGCCCTCGTGGAGCGCGCCCATCGTCATCACGACGGCTCGGCGGCCCGTGCGGGGCAGAGCGTGCAGCTCCGCTGCCGTACGGGTGAGCTGGATGGTCATTCGTTGCCTCCGTCCGCGAGGACGCCGAGCAGGTCCTCCGCCAGTTCCGGCTTGAGCAGGCCGTGCGCGAGAGCGCGGTCGGCGGTGGTGCGGGCCATGGCCAGATATCCGGCGACGGCCTGGGGCGCGTGGGTGCGCAGCTCCGCGATGTGGGCGGCGACGGTGCCCGCGTCACCGCGGGCCACCGGGCCGGTGAGGGCGGCGTCGCCGCTGCGCAGGACATTGTCGAGCGCGGCGCCGAGCAGGGGGCCGAGCATGCGGTCGGGGGCGGCGACGCCCGCGGTGCGCAGCAGCTCCATGGCCTGGGCGACCAGGGTGACCAGGTGGTTCGAGCCCATGGCGAGGGCCGCGTGGTAGAGCGGACGGGCGCTCTCCGCTATCCACTCGGGCTCGCCGCCCATCTCGATGACCAGGGCCTCCGCGGCGAGCCGCAGCTCGTCGGGCGCGGTGACGCCGAAGGAGCAGCCCGCGAGGCGCTCGACGTCGACCTGGGTGCCGGTGAAGGTCATGGCGGGGTGCAGGGCGAGCGGCAGGGCTCCGGCCCGGCGCGCCGGGTCGAGGACGGCCGTGCCGTGGCGGCCCGAGGTGTGCACGACGAGCTGGCCGGGGCGGATGGCGCCGGTCTCGGCGAGCCCGGCGACCAGCCCGGGGAGGGCGTCGTCGGGCACGGTGAGCAGCACCAGCTCCGCCCGTGCGAGCACCTCGGTGGGCGGGACGAGGGGCACCCCGGGGAGCAGCTCGGCGGCTCGGCGCACGGAGGCGTCCGAGACTCCGGAGGCGGCGACCGGGCGGTGCCCGGCGAGCCGCAGCGCGGCGGCCAGCGACGGGCCGACACGGCCCGCGCCGACGACGCCGACGGTGAGCCGGGCGGGCCGGTCCTGTGGGCTCGGGTGCTGCGGGATGGATTGTGCGTTCACGCGGCGATGGCCTTCCGTTCCAGTCCTGGGGTCCCCCATGCCGCAGGCCAGGGGCGGGTACCGGACGATTCCTTCGTCATGCTACGCGAGTGTGGGCGGCCCCTTCCGAACGTCCTCAGCCCTGTGGACAACCGGCCTGTGGATAACTCGGGCCGTGCTCCGGAAGTGGGTCATCATCGGGTCATGGCCCGGGACATCGCCCGGGTCGCGGCTCGGGTCACGGCCCGGGGCATGGCCGACGGCGGGACCGAGGAGGGGGCCGAGTTGACGGGACGGAAGCCGGTGACGGGGCCGGAGGAGAGACGGGCCCGCGGCGAGGGTGTGGACCGTGCGCGCAGGGTCGCGGCCGTGCGGGGATCCGAGCGGGTCCTCTCGTCGGGCCTGCCGGTGCTGACGGTCGGCGAGCGGCTGGCGGCGCTGGCCGCGGAGGCTCCCGCGGGGTGCGGCCTGGACGGGCCGGTGGATGTGTACGGCGACGGGATCGTCGGCGAGCTGGAGCGCAGGGTCGCGGAGCTGCTGGGCACGGAAGCGGCGGCGTTCTTCCCGACGGGCACGATGGCGCAGCAGGTGGCCCTGCGCTGCTGGGCCGGACGCACCGGCAGCCCGGTGGTGGCGCTGCACCCGATGTCCCACCTGGAAAAGTCGGAGCGCGGGGCGTACGCGCAGGTCAGCGGCCTGCGCGCGGTGCGTCTGGCGAGCGGCCCCCGGCCGCCGACGGCCGCGGACGTCCATGATCTCGACGAACCGTTCGGGACGCTGGTCCTCGAACTGCCCCTGCGGGAGGCGGGCTTCCTCCTGCCCACGTGGGAGGAGCTCACGGCCGTGGTCGAGGCGGCCCGCGAGCGGGACGCGGTGGTCCACTTCGACGGCGCGCGGCTGTGGGAGTGCGCGAGCCACTTCGGTGTGGGACCGGCCGAGGTGGCGGCCCTGGCGGACTCGGTCTACGTGTCCTTCTACAAGTCGCTCGGCGGCATATCGGGGGCGGCGCTGGCCGGGCCCGCCGAGCTGGTGGAGGAGGCGAGGGCGTGGCGGCACCGGTACGGCGGGGAGGTCTTCCAGCAGTGGCCCGCGGCGCTCGCGGCGCTGACCGGGCTGGAGCGTGAGCTGCCCCGGCTTCCGTCGTACGTGGCGCACGCCGCGGTCGTGGCGGCGGCGCTGGAGGAGGGCTTCCGGGCGGCCGGGCTGCCGTGGTTCCGGGTCAATCCCCGGGTGCCGCACACCCACCAGTTCCAGGTGTGGCTGCCGTATCCGGCCGGGGTGCTGGACGAGGCCGGGGTGTCGCTGGCGGAGGAGACGCTCACGAGCGTGTTCGGCGGCTGGTCGCCCTCCGAGGTGCCCGGTCTGTCGTTCACCGAGGTCACCGTCGGCTCGTCAGCACTGAGCTGGACGCCCGAGGCGGTCGTCGAGGCGGTCGGGGCCTTCCTGGCACGGGTTCCGGCGGGCGCCGGAGGCGCAGGGTGAGGCGGGCTCGGCGGTGCGGGCCTCCGCCGCCGGGCGGGCGGTGACGGGGGCAGTGGCACGGGCGGCCGGCTGTACGGAGGCGCGCGGCGCTCCCGGGCGGAGGAAGGAGAGGCGGAGGAAGGAGAGCAGGGCGTTCCAGCGGGCACGGCGGGCGGCGGCGCGCTCGTCGACGACGGCCCGGAAGTCCCTCCAGGTGCGGAATTCACGGAGGGCCTGGAGCTGGCCCTCGCCCGGGGTGGAGGGGGCGGGCTCCTGATGCTGAGCAGTGCGGTAGAGGTCGAGCATGTGCTGCTGAGTGGCGTTCATGACCCCACCCTGCGCCGGTGGTGAAGCGACTGGCGCGTCGATTGACGAGGACCGTCAATCGACGGCCCGACCTGCGAAAAGAGAGGCACGATGAGCACATGAGCGTGGACATCGACATCACCGGGCTGCCGCTCGAGCGGATCCAGTTCTGCCCGTCGCCCCTTGCCGAGCTGGGCGCGATGCTGCACGCGCTGGCCGAGCCCGGTCACCACCCGGGGCTGCACGCCTGGGCCACCACCACCGCCGCCTCGCTCAAGCCGGACCTCGCCGACCGGCTGACCGAAGCGGACTTCCTCTGGCGCTCCACGCGCTCGGACATCCTGCTCCCGGCCGTCCCCCGGGCCACGCTCGCCGAGGAGCTCGACGACCTCGACCGGATGGACGACGAGACGTTCACCTCGGCGGCCTTCGAGGTCACCTGCACCTCCGGCTACGAGAAGGGCTGGCCCTCGCCGCTGGTGGACCCGCGGCAGCGGGCGCGGGTCCTCGAGCTCTCGGCCGCCCGCGGGCCGCGGCAGGCGGCCTTCGCGGAACGGATGCTGGAGACCCCCGACGTCCTGCGCGCCTGGCTGCGGCGCCTCTTCGAGGACTGCGAGCAGGCGTTCTTCGGTGACAACTGGCAGCGGGTGCGGGTGCAGCTCGCCACCGACGCCCGGCACAAGGCCGACCTCCTCCAGCACAAGGGCCTCGCCGAGGCCCTCACCGCGGTCTCCCCCGCCGTCTCGCTCAGCGAGGACCGGACGCGCATCGTCGTCGACAAGCTGGCGAGCGGCCGGACGACCGCCGCGTACGGGCAGGGGGTCACGTTCCTGCCGACGGCCTTCGGCTGGCCGCATCTCTTCGCCGTCCACCGGGCCGGCTGGCGGCCGGTCATCCAGTATCCGGTGACCGCCGCCGAGCTTCCGCAGCCCACCGCCCCGCACCTGGTGCAGCAGCGGCTGGAGGCCCTCGCGCACCCGGTCCGGATGCGGCTGTGCCGCACCCTCGCACGCGGCCCCCACACCACGGGCGAGCTGTCCGCCGCGTACAACCTGACGCCGCCCGAGGTGTCGCGGCACATAGCCGTGATGAAGAAGGCGGGGCTGCTGAGCACGCGGCGGCGTGGCAGATACGTCCTGCACCAGCTGGATCTGACGACGGTGGCGCGCCTGGGAAGCGACTTCCTGGAGACGGTGCTCCGGTGACGGCGGGGCGGTGAGAGGTACGGCCCCAGGAGACCCGACGGGCACCGGCACCCGCGTCCGCGTCCGCGTCAAGGCCTACACCACCTCGTAGACCTGCCCCGTCTGGCGGCCCTCGACCGAGCGAATGTACGCGTTCGCGACGCGGCTGAGCGGCGCGGACTCCATGCCGGGGAAGAACGCGCCGTACGCGTCGAGGGACTCGGTGACCACGGTCGGGCTGACGGCGTTGATCCGCTGCGGCGGCAGCTCGATCGCGGCGGCGCGGACGAACGCCTCCACCGCGCCGTTCGCCGCGGAGGCGGCGGCCCCCGCGAGGATGGGCTCGTGCGTCAGGACGCCACTGATCAGGGTGAAGGACCCGGTCGGTGACAGATGCCGGGAGCCCTGCCGGACCAGCTCGATCTGGCTCAGCGCCTTGCCCCGGAAGGAGGCGGTCACGTCGTCGGCGGTCAGCTCGGCCAGCGGCTTGAAGACGGCGTCGCCCGCCGCGCACACCACCGCGTCCAGCCCGCTCCCGGCCGCCACTCGCTCGTACAGCCGGCCCACGGCCTCGGGGTCGGTGATGTCGCAGAGCACGTCGCCGCCCGTACGGCCGACGGTGATCACGTCGTGGCCGCGCCCGGCCAGCGCCGTGCGCACCGCGCCGCCCAGAGTGCCGGAGGCTCCGACGAGGAGAATCTTCATGCTGACCGTCCAGGAAATCGCGAGAAGCAACAGGAACGGCTCCGACGCTAGACAGCCCTTCTCTCATCCGGAAATGCCTTCTGCGCAGCGACTATGCTCCGCACGCATGGATGTGGAACTGCGTCACCTCAAGGCCCTGGTCGCCATCGCCGACGAGGGCACCGTCACCGCGGCGGCGGCGCGCCTGCATCTGACCCAGCCCGCTCTCTCCCGCACCCTCGCCCAGCTCGAACAGCGGGTCGGGGTCCGGCTCGTCGACCGCTCGTCCCGTCACCTGGAGGTCACCCCGGCCGGCCGGACCCTGCTGGAGCACGGCCGGGCGATCCTCTCCCACATGGACGCCGCCCTCGCCGACGCGGCGGCCGTCTCCCGTCCCCTGCGGCTGGGTTACAACTGCGCGGTCCTCGGTGAGCTCACCGTGCCGCTGCTGCGCTCCTGGCGCCGCGAGCATCCGCACACCCCGCTGGAGCTGCGCCGGATGGACAACCGCACCGCCGGGCTCGCCACCCGCGAGGTCGACGTGGCGATCCTGCGGGTGCTGCCCACCGACCCGCGCATCCACGCCGAGGCGCTCTTTCTGGAGGAGCGCGTCGCCGCGCTGCCCGACGACCACCCGCTCGCGGGCGAGGCCGCCATCACCCTGGCCGGGCTCCGTGCCGAGACGCTCGTGGTCTGTCCGGAGACGGGCACCGCCGGTGCCGAGCTCTGGCCGGCCGCGCTGCGCCCGCGCCGCACGACGGAGGTCCGCAACGTCGACGAGTGGCTGACCGCCGTCGCCGCCGGGGAGGCGGTCGGCCTCGCGGCGGCGGGCACGCGGGAGAGCCACGCGCACCCGGGCCTGCGCTACGTCCCCGTCACCGACGCCCCCGCGGCCACGGTCTACCTCGCCCGGCCCGCCCAGCCCACGCATCCGGGCACGGACGACTTCCGCCAGGCGGTGCGTGCCGTCGTCTGCGCATGAGCGGCCGCGTCATGAGCGGCTCCAGGGGCCTTACTGCGCGGCTCCCCCGCCCGCCCGCACGAGCCCGCTCTCGTAGGCGAGCACCACGACCTGGACCCGGTCGCGCAGTCCCAGCTTGGTGAGGATCCGGCCCACGTGGGTCTTCACGGTGGCCTCGGAGAGCACCAGCCGCCCCGCGATCTCGCCGTTGGACAGTCCCTGCGCCACCAGCAGCATCACCTCGCGCTCCCGCTCGGTGAGCCGGCTCAGCTCGGCGCTCGTGGGTTCGTTGCCCGTGCCGGGCAGCATGGGGGTGAAACGGTCCAGCAGCCGGCGGGTCGTGCTGGGCGCGACGACCGCGTCACCGCTGTGCACGGCCCGGATCGCGCCCAGGAGTTCGGCCGGGGGCACGTCCTTGAGCATGAAGCCGCTCGCGCCGACCTTCAGCGCGGAGAAGGCGTATTCGTCCAGGTCGAAGGTGGTCAGGATGAGCACCTTCGGCGGGTTCTCCTGCGCGCAGATGCGGCGGGTCGCCTCCACGCCGTCCAGGCGGGGCATGCGCACGTCCATCAGGACGACGTCGACCTCGGTCCCGGCCAGCACCTCCAGGGCCTCCGCGCCGTCCCCGGCCTCGGCGACGACGTCCATGTCGGGCTGGGCCGCCAGCACCATGCGGAAGCCGGTGCGCAGGAGCACCTGGTCGTCGACGAGCATCACGCGGATCGACATGCGTGGTCCCTTTCCTCGGTGTTCATCAAGTCTGCCAGTGCTGACGGTTTTCGATCATTTTTGATCAGCATGTGATCACAGGGCGACCTGCACCACACCGGGCGGGTCAGCGGCCGCCGGGCTTGATCGGCAGCAGCACGCTGATCCGGAAGCCCCCGCCCGGCCGCGGCCCGGCGTCCAGGGTGCCGCCGACCATCCCGACCCGCTCGCGCATGCCGATCAGCCCGTGCCCCATGCCGTCGGCCCCGCCCGCCTCGTACAGCTCCTGCTGCGCGCCCCGGCCGTCGTCCTCGACCAGCAGACCGAGCCCGTCGTCGAAGTACGTCAGGCGCACGCTCGCGCCCGCGTCCGGACCGCCGTGCTTGCGGGTGTTGGTGAGCGCTTCCTGCACGATGCGGTAGGCCGTCAGCTCCACACCGCTCGGCAGCGGCCGCGGCGCGCCCTCGACCTGGAACTCCACCGGCAGCCCCGCGCCGCGCACCTGCTCCACCAGGTCGCCGATCTGCTCCACGTCGGGCTGCGGTACGTACTCGCCGCCCTCGCCGCCCTCCTCCGTGCGCAGCACACCCAGCAGCCGGCGCATCTCGGCGAGCGCCTGGCGCCCGGTGCCGGAGATCGTCTCCAGCGCCTGCTTGGCCTGCTCGGGCGAGGCGTCCAGGACGTACGCGGCGCCGTCGGCCTGAACCACCATCACCGAGACGTTGTGCGCGACCACGTCGTGCAGCTCACGCGCGATCCGCGCCCGCTCCGCGACCACCGCCATCCGCGACTGCTGCTCGCGCTCCTTCTCCAGCCGCGTGGCCCGCTCCTCCAGCTGCGCCCAGTACGCCCGGCGGGTGCGCATCGAGTCGCCGAGCACCCAGGCCAGGACGAACGGAACGGTGATGAAGACCGTCCCTATGACGCTGGTGGTCATCGTCTGGTCGGGGTCGGCCCAGCGCAGATTCGCGAGCGTCGGCGCGAGCAGGCCGCCGATCAGCGCGTAGCGGGACGCCCAGCGGGTGTTGCCGGACGCCACCGTGTAGATGATCACGAGCAGCGCGAAGTCGGCGAGATTCTGCCCGGTGTCGAAGACGAGCTGGGCCACCCCGACCGCCGTCGCCAGCAGCAGCATCTTCTCCGGCCAGCGTCTGCGCAGCGCGATCACCGCGCACAGCGCGGCCGCCACGACCGCCTTGACCAGGCCCGACGCGTGCCCGGCCCCGGTCGACCCCTCGGCGATGGTGATGAGGCTGAGGCCGAGCAGCAGGACGGCCCAGAAGCTGTCCACACCCGTCGGGTGCCTGCGGAGAAAGTCGTAGAGGCGCTGCACGTCACCCAGCGTAGGCATGCCGCGTACGTGCCGGGGTCAACCGGACGATCGATCCGACGACGCCCCGCCTACTCCCCAAGGTGGAGGCGGTGCGCTGACCAAGGGCGCATAGCGTGTGCGTATGGCAAGCGGAACAACAACGTGGCGGGCCGCCACCGAGGCCGCCCTCTACGGCCCGAGCGGCTTCTACCTGCGCCCCGAGGGCCCCGCCGGGCACTTCCGTACCTCGGTGCACGCCTCGCCACTCTTCGCCGGGGCGGTTGCGGAACTGCTGCGGCGCGTCGACGAGGCGCTGGGGCACCCGGCGGAGCTGGCGTTCACGGACGTCGGTGCGGGCCGGGGCGAGCTGCTCACCGCGGTGCTCGCGCGCACCGCGCCCGAGCTGGGCGCGCGACTGCGCCCGTACGCCGTGGAGCGCGCCGAGCGCCCTTCGGGGCTCGACGAGCGCGTCACCTGGCTGGGTGAACTCCCCGAGGGCGTGGACGGGCTGCTTTTCGCCAATGAATGGCTGGACAACGTGCCGGTCGACGTCGCCGAGACGGACGCGGAGGGCATCGCGCGCCAGGTGCTCGTCCAGCAGGACGGCGAGGAGCTCCTCGGCGAGCCGGTGACCGGCGCCGAAGCCGACTGGCTCGCCCGCTGGTGGCCGCTCGACGGCGCGCCGCCCGGCAGCCGGGCCGAGATCGGCCTGCCGCGCGACGCCGCCTGGGCGCGGGCGGTGGGCAGCCTGCGCTCCGGGCTGGCGGTCGCCGTGGACTACGCGCACCAGCGCGCCGCCCGGCCGCCGTTCGGGACACTGGCCGGCTTCCGGGAGGGGCGCGAGGTGCGGCCGGTGCCGGACGGCTCGTGCGACATCACCGCGCACGTCGCCCTGGACGCGTGCGCGGGCCCCGGGAGTTCGCTGCTGACCCAGCGCGAGGCCCTGCGCGCCCTCGGCGTCGACGGCGGCCGTCCCCCGCTGTCGCTCGCGTCGTCCGACCCGGCCGGCTACGTACGGGCGCTGGGCGCGGCCGGCGAGGCGGCGGAGCTGCTGGCGCCGGCCGGGCTGGGCGGCTTCGGCTGGCTGGTGCAGCCGGTCGGCGACGCGTGCGCGGGGCTGCTGGAGGCCGCCGGAGACCACCCGGACGGGGAAGGCTGACAAACTACTCCCATGGCCCCTACCACTGAGACGACTGTCGGCATCGGCGGCGCGGCGGAGAGCACCGACATGGTGCTCAACATCGGGCCGCAGCACCCGTCCACCCACGGTGTGCTGCGGCTGCGGCTCGTCCTGGACGGGGAGCGGATCCAGCACGCCGAGCCGGTCGTCGGCTATATGCACCGGGGCGCGGAGAAGCTGTTCGAGGCGCGCGACTACCGGCAGATCATCATGCTCGCCAACCGCCACGACTGGCTGTCGGCCTTCTCCAACGAGCTCGGGGTCGTGCTCGCGGTGGAGCGGATGCTGGGCATGGAGGTCCCCGAGCGCGCCGTGTGGACGCGCACGCTGCTCGCCGAGCTGAACCGGGTCCTCAACCACCTGATGTTCCTCGGCTCGTATCCCCTCGAACTGGGCGGGATCACGCCCGTCTTCCACGCCTTCCACGAGCGCGAGCAGCTCCAGACGGTGATGGAGGAGGTCTCCGGCGGCCGGATGCACTACATGTTCAACCGCGTCGGCGGCCTCAAGGAGGACCTGCCCGCGGGCTGGCTCGCCCGCGCCCGGCACGCGGTGGCCGACGTCCGCTCGCGGATGGACGTCTACGACCGGCTCGTGCTCGGCAACGAGATCTTCCGCGGGCGCACGCGCGGCGTCGGCGTGCTCTCCCGCGAGGCGGTGCACGCGTACGGCGTCAGCGGGCCGATCGCCCGTGCCTCCGGCGTGGACTTCGACCTGCGCCGCGACGAGCCGTATCTCGCGTACGGCGAGCTGCGTGACACCCTGAAGGTGGTCACGCGCGAGGACGGCGACTGCCTGGCCCGCTTCGAGTGCCTGCTGGAGCAGACGCACAACTCCCTGGAGCTGGCGGAGGCGTGCCTGGACCGGATCGCGCAGCTGGCGCCCGGACCGATCAACCAGCGGCTGCCCAAGGTCCTCAAGGCACCGGAGGGCGCGACCTACGCCTGGACGGAGAACCCGCTCGGCCTCAACGGCTACTACCTGGTCTCCAAGGGCGAGAAGACGCCGTACCGGCTCAAGCTGCGGTCGGCGTCCTTCAACAACATCCAGGCGCTGACCGAGCTGCTGCCGGGCACGCTGGTGGCCGACATGGTGGCGATCCTGGGTTCGCTGTTCTTCGTCGTCGGCGACATCGACAAGTAGACGGCACCGACAAGTAGACGGCATCGACAAGCAGACGGCATCGACAAGCAGGCGACGTCGGCAAGCAGCAGTACGAAAACGCGTGACCCCCGGTGGCCCTGCCACCGGGGGTCACGCGTTTTCGCGGCGCCCGTCACGAAATGGCGCTGCGCAGCTCCACGACGTCTATCTGCTCGGTCTCGTCGTGCGCGGTCAGGTCGATGACGTCCCCTTTGGAGTCGTCGCCCTGCTCCGCCGCCTCGGCCTCGGCGAGCGCCTCCTCGCCGACGACGTCCGCGAGGTCGGTCTCCTCGACGGGCCGCGCGGCGGACGGCGTCCGCTGGGTGCCGAAGAAGTCGAAGCCGCCCTGCGTGCGCGGCGCGGGGCGCCGGGCGGGGTGCTGCTGCGGCACGACGGCGGAGGCGGGCCGGGCCGCGGGGGGCATGCGCTTCTCCGCGGGAGCCTCATCGGTCGCGTCGGCGGCGCGGTCCTCGGCTTCCTCACCGGCATTCGAAGCCCTCGGAGCCACCGGAGCCGTCGCGCCCTCTGCGGCCTCCGGAGCCACCGGAGCCGTCTGAGTCTTCGCGTCCTTCGCCGCCTTCGCGGCCTGAAGGTCCTGGGCGCCCTCGGTGTCGCGAGCGGTCCCGGTCTCCTCGGCGGCCTTCGCGCCCGTACGCCGCTTGGCGGCACGCGCCGCGTCCGCGGCGCTCAGGGTCTCGCCGGTGCCGGGGGCCCGCAGCCCGCTCGGCGGCACGACGTCCGTCAGCGCCGGGGGCGCGTCCTGGCCGGATTCCGTGGCCGTGGCTTCCGCGTCCCGCTGGATCGCCCCGTTCCGCTCCAGGTCGCGCAGTGCCTCGGCGGCCTTGCGATACGCGGACGCGGCGACGGCGGACCCCGCCGTACCGGCCGAAGCCGCGGCGGACTCCAGCGCCTTCGCGCTCCGGGGCGCGCTGCCCTGGGCCTGGCGGCGGCCCTCCAGCGCGCTGGCGCGCCCGGTCTCGGCCGCGGCGTAGCGGCGCAGCAGGTCGGCGTGTTCGGTACGGAGCC
Organism: Streptomyces sp. NPDC001407; assembly: GCF_042895325.1. Lineage (NCBI taxonomy): Bacteria > Bacillati > Actinomycetota > Actinomycetes > Kitasatosporales > Streptomycetaceae > Streptomyces > Streptomyces sp. NPDC001407. The sequence goes on along the minus strand of NZ_JBIAWF010000021.1, from coordinate 86,327 downwards.
GGGCGATCTCGGCGCGTTTGCCGCGCAGCTTGGTCTCCGCCTTGGCGCGGCCCGCACGGGCCTCATCCAGCTCCGTCTCGAGCTCGGCGATGCGCTCGTCGGTCTTCCACTCGTCGCGCACCCGGGCGGCGTTGAGCTGGGCGACCCGCTTCCCGGCGGCGCGGTCCCAACGGCGCATCAGCACGGCACCGACCACCGCGGCGGCGGCAGCGGCCGCGGCGAGGCCCCGGATGACGACCGTTTCACCTACCACCCAAGCACCGGCGGCAGCGGCGACCGATGTCGCGGCGACCGTCGCCGGGGGAAGAAGCCTGTGCAGGGGCGGTGAATGGCGGTGGCGTCCTCGTGGCATGGCCTGAAACTTACCGTGCGTCGCCTCAGGAGTGTGACTCCACCACCAAACTCTTCCCTTGATCTTACTTCTCTCCTACTGCTTCTCCTTCGTCAGCAACCCATTGTCCTTGAGGTAGCGCGCCGCCACATCCGCGGGCTTGAGCCGCTGCGCGTCGACCTTCTTGTTGAGTTCGGTGAGATCGGCCGTGGTCAGCACCCTGTTGAGCTTGCCGAGAGCATCGGCGATCTTCTGCGAGCCGGCCTTCTTCGCATTCACGACGGGCAACACGTTGTCGGAGTTCTGAAGCTTCTTGTCGTCCTCCAGCAGAACGAGTCCGAACTGTTCGAGCGTGGCGTCCGTGGTGGTGGTCAGCATCATCTGGTCCTTGCCGGACTTGACCGCCTGCTTGGCCTGCGTGCTGCCGACCTCCAGCGGGTCGATGCCGGTGATGCCGATGCCGTACGTCTTCTCCAGACCGGGCTGGCAGAAGGGCCGCTGGGGGCATTCGTCGCCCGCCGCGAGCTTGACCCTCTCCTTTGCCGCACCCAGGTCGGAAAGCGTCTTGAGCTGGTGTTTCGCCGCGAAGTCCTTGGTCACCGCGAAGGCGTTCTGGTCGACGGCCCGGCCCGCGTCCAGCACCTTGAGGCCGCGCGGTCCGGCGAGTTTACGGAGCGCCTTCACCGTGGCGTCGGCATCGGCCGAGGCGACCGTCGGAGCGTCCTTGCCGTTCTGCTTCTTGTTCAGGAATTCGGCGAGCGTCGCGGCATACTCCGGGACGATGTCGATCTTGCCGTTCTCCAGCTCCGGTTCATAGAGCTCGCGGGCGTCGACGGTCTTGATCGTCGTCGAATAGCCGGCGTCCTTCAGCAGGCCCGCGTATATCTCGGCGAGCACCTTGGACTCGGTGAACGAGGCCGATCCGATGACCAGCGAACCCTCGCCGGGACGCCCGGACGCGTCCTGTCCGCCGGACTTCTCCAGGCTGTCGCCGCCGCACGCGGCGAGGCCGGCCGTCAGGGTGGCGACGCCCGCCGCCGCCAGCAGCGCGCGCGTGGTCCGCGCTCGACGCGGGGTCCTGCTCATGGGGAACTCCATCCATGTCGGTCGGCGTCCGGCGCACCCGGACGCCCCTTGATCGGTCGTCATCTCCGCGGCCGCGCGAGGACGGACGGAGCTCGGGTCTCACACGGCGCCGCCCGCGGGAACGGCCTCGGCGGGCGCCGCCGGTCCGTCGCCGCCCGGCGCACGGCCGGCCGTGCGCTTCACGCGGCGGCGCACCGGGTCCAGCAGCCGCTCCAGGACCACCAGCAATCCTTCGACCAGCAGCGCGAGCAGGGCCACCAGCAGCGCCCCGGACACCACTTGGGCGGTGTCCGTGAGCCGGAAGCCCGCCGTGATGATCCGGCCGAGGCCACCGCCGCCGGGCAGCGCGGCGAGCGTGGTCGTGGCCACGACCTGGACCGCCGCGGTCCGTACCCCGGTCGCTATCAGCGGGAAGGCGAGCGGCAGCTCCACCCGGCCGATCAGCTGACGGCCGGTCATGCCCATGCCCCGCGCGGCCTCGACCACGTCCCGGTCCACCTCGCGCATCCCGACGTAGGCGTTGGTGAGCAGCGGCGGGATCGCGAACAGCACCAGCGCGATGACGGTCGGCCATGAACCATGCGTACCCAGCGGGCTGAGCAGCAACAGCACCAGCACCGCGAACGTCGGCACGGCGCGCCCCGCGTTGGAGATGTTCACCGCGAGGGCACCGCCGCGGCCCACGTGCCCGAGCACCACGGCGACGGGCAGCGCGATGGCGCAGGAGATCGCCAGGCAGACGAGCGTCAGGAACAGGTGCTCGCCCAGCCGGTGCCACACGCCGTCGGTGCCGGACCAGTGCGAGCCGGTGGCCAGCCACGTCCAGGTGCGGTCGATGACGCCCATCACACAGCCTCCTCGGCGCTCAGCCGCCCGCGCGCGCCCCTGCCGCGGCGCTTCGCCTTCCCGCCCGCCCGCGTCCACGGCGTCAGCAGCCGCTGCACGAGCAGCAGCAGGAGGTCCGCCACGATCGCGAGCACCACGCACAGCACCGAGGCGGTGAGCACCTGCGCCTTGAAGTAGCTGTGCATGCCCTCGTAGATGAGGTTGCCCAGGCCGCCGTAGCCGATGATGGCGCCCACCGTGGTGAGCGAGACGGTGGAGACCGTGGCGATCCGCAGGCCCGCCATCAGGGCGGGCAGCGCCAGCGGGAGCTCCACCGCGAAGAGCAGGCGCAGCGGGCCGTAGCCCATGCCGCGCGCCGCCTCGCGGGCCTCCTCGGGCACCGAGGCCAGCCCGGCCAGGATGTTCCGCACGAGGACCGTCAGCGAATAGAGCACGAGCCCGGTGACCACGACCGACACCGACAGCCCGAAGACGGGCACCAGCAGCGAGAACATGGCCAGCGAGGGCACCGTGTAGAGCACGGTGGTCAGGCCGAGCACCGGGCCCGCCGCGGCCCGCCACCGGCGGGCCAGCAGCGCGAGCGGAAAGGCGACGAGCACGCCGATGGCGACCGAAGCCAGTGTGATCCCGATGTGCTGGAGCGTGGCGTCCGTCAGCTCGTGGCCGCGCGTCCGCAGATACTCGCCGCAGATCCACTCGTTGGAGACCAGGCAGTTCTGCCCCGCCATACGCTCTCACCTCCCCCTGGGCCTTGACCGTCGGTTACTGGCGACCCTAACCCCGGGCACTGACATTCGAGTCCGGCGGCACACAACGGCAACAATGTCGGGAGCGAGTACGGCCAGAATGGGGAACCATGATCCGCTTCGAGCATGTCACCAAGCGCTACGCCGATGGCACCACCGCCGTGGACGACCTGTCCTTCGAGGTGGCGGAGGGCGAGCTGGTCACGCTTGTCGGACCGTCCGGCTGCGGCAAGACCACCACCATGAAGATGGTCAACCGGCTGATCGAGCCGACCGGTGGCCGGATCCTCCTCGACGGGGAGGACATCGCGAAGGTCGACCCCGTCGAGCTGCGCCGCCGGATCGGCTACGTCATCCAGCAGGTCGGCCTCTTCCCGCACAAGACCGTGCTCGACAACACCGCGACGGTCCCGCACCTGCTCGGCTGGCAGCGCAAGAAGGCCCGCGCCCGCGCCGCCGAGCTGCTCGACCTCGTCGGGCTCGACCCGTCCGTCTACGGCGACCGCTATCCCGAGCAGCTCTCCGGCGGACAACGCCAGCGCGTCGGCGTGGCCCGCGCGCTGGCCGCCGACCCGCCCGTCCTGCTGATGGACGAACCCTTCGGCGCGGTCGACCCGGTGGTCCGCGAGCACCTCCAGACCGAGTTCCTGCGACTCCAGTCGCAGGTGCGCAAGACGGTCCTCTTCGTCACCCACGACATAGAGGAGGCGGTCCGGCTCGGCGACCGCATCGCCGTCTACGGCAACGGACGCATCGAACAGTTCGACCCGCCGGCGGCCGTCCTCGGCGCGCCCGCGACGCCGTACGTGGCCGACTTCGTCGGCGCCGACCGGGGCCTGAAGCGGCTGTCCGTCACCCCCATCGAGTCCGGTGACCTCGAACAGCCGCCGGTCGTCCACCTCGACGACCCGGTGGGCGAAGCGGCGGCCCGGCTGGCGGCGGAGGGGGCGCGCTGGGCGGTGGTCCTGGATCACGCGGACGGGCTGCACGGCTGGGTATCGGCGGAGGCGCTGTCCGGCGCGGCCGAGAGCGGCAAGGTCCGCGGCCACTCCCGCCGCATGGACGCGTGGCTGCCGGTGGGGGCGTCGCTCAAGCAGGCGTTCAGCACGATGCTCCAGCACGACGCGGGCTGGATCGCCGTCCTCGACGGCGAGCAGGCGGACCGCTTCGTGGGCGTCCTGACCCCGGCCCGCCTGCACGAGGCCCTGCGGCGGTCGACGGCGGCGGACGCGCTGGGCGCTGCGCGCGCGGAGGTGTCGGTGGAGACGGTGGCGGACGCGTAGCCCTTGTCAATCGCCGGACGGTCTGAAATCAGCCCGTCCGGCGATTGAGGACAGCGCGCGAAGCGTGCTTCGGGGTCTGGGGCGAAGCCCCACTTCGGGAAGGGGCGGGGTGGGGAACAAGCCCGCCGCAGGCGAACAGCTAAGCCCGAGCCGCCCCTGGGCCCTCCTCGTCGTCGTCCTCCGGCAGCTTGCAGACCCGCTCCAGGAAGAACGCCGCCACTATGACGCAGACGGCGGCGAGGACCGACGCCCCGGCGTAGATCGTCTGGTCGCGGCGGGCCGGGTTGTTGTCCAGGCCGGCCAGCAGCAGGAACGCGCCCACACCGCCGTACATCCCTCCGACCAGAGCCGCCACCAGCGCGCTCGCCTGGCCGAAGACCACCGCGCGGGCGGCCACCAGGGGGTCGACGCCCTTCGCGCCGGGGCGCCGCTCGCGCTGCGCCCGCAGCCGGGCGCGCAGCGAGAACGCCGTCGCGGCCAGCACGACGGCGATGACGGCCAGCACGATGGGGGCCGCCACGGGCACGCTCGGCAGTGTGCCGTAGGCGTCCCACAGCCGGGCACCCGCCCAGGACACCACCCCGGCCACGACGAACAGCCCGGCCAGCACCCTGACCCGCAGTTGCTTCACCGGTCAGCTCCTCCGTGAGCAGATCGCGGAGCGGACCGCACCGCGACCTCGCCCCTCATCTCGTACGTACCTCGCCGGGCGCCTATTCGGGCAGCCGGAGTTCCAGGTCGACCCGGGGGGCGACCCCTTCGAGCCCGACCTGGGCCAGCAGCTCGACGACCGCGCCGCGCCCCGGGACCACGGCCTCAGGATCCACGTCGTGCCACGGCGCCAGCACGAAGGCGCGCTCGTGGACGCGCGGGTGCGGCAGCGTGAGGACCGGGTCGTCGGAGAGGACGTCCTGATAGCTGACGATGTCGACGTCGAGCGTCCGCGGGCCCCAGCGCTCGTCCCGCACCCGCTCGAAGGCTTCCTCGATCGCGTGCCCGCGCTCCAGCAGGGAGTCCGGCGGCAGCGTGGTCCGCACCAGGACGACGGCGTTGAAATACGCGGGCTGGGTGCCCGGCTCGACGCCCCACGGCTCCGTCTCGTAGACCGGGGAGACCGCTTTGACCCGCAGGCCGGGCGTGTCCTCCAGCGCGTCGATCGCGCCCTGGAGGGTCTCCAGGCGGTTGCCGAGATTGCTGCCCAGCGAGATCACGGCCCGCTTGGGATTGCTCAAGGTCACGTCTGCGGCGTCCACCTGCTCCACCACGGAGGCGGGCACCGGCTGCACGGTCGGGTCGCTGCTGCTCATACTCGGCTCCGCGTAATAGTGATCGTCACATCGTCAAAAGGCACGGTGATGGGGGCGTCGGGCTTGTGCACCACGACCTCCACCTCCCGCACCGCTTCGTGCTTCAGACACACCTGGGCGATCCGCTCGGCCAGGGTCTCGATCAGATCGACGGGTTCGCCCTGGACGACGTCGACGACCTCCTCCGCCACCACGCCGTAATGCACGGTCTTCGCGAGGTCATCGGTGGCCGCGGCGGGCCGGGTGTCCAGACTCAGCACCAGGTCCACGATGAAGGTCTGACCCTCCTCGCGTTCCCGGGGGAAAACCCCGTGGTGCCCGCGGGCCTTCAGGCCGCGCAGCGCGACACGATCCACACGAATCACTCCTGCTGGTCGTCGGTATGGCGAGTGCGCGCCGGACCCGCCGGCACGTCGCCCGTCCCCCCGTCGGCCGGGGTACCCACTTCGAATCTACCTGCGAGCACCGACAGCGCTCGCACCCGGACGTGGCGGTGCGCTGCCGAAATGCGACGACATGTACGGATGTTTACGGATGCCAAAGAACTTTACGGACAGGGAATCAGGATGCCGCCGACCGGTCGCGCCGCGCTTACCCCCGGCACCGTGCCTCACCCCTACCCGACCGCCGGGCGCCCTGAACGGGTGGCTCGGCGCACGCCCGTGCTGACGCCCGGCCGGCCGTCACGCCCCTTCCGGGCCGTTCGTGCCCTCCCTGTCCTCCGGGCCTTCCTCGTCCTCGTCCTCCCGCCCCGCGAGCACCGGCGAGCCGTGGTGGGACCACACCTTCCACTCGTCACCCACCCGGCGGAAGGTGTTGGTCGCCACGACCAGCTGGCCCACCAGCGGCCCCAGCTCGCCCTCCGTCTCCGCCGGGCCACCGCTGAGGATGTTCTCGGTGCAGGTCACCAGCGCCGTGTCACCGGCCACCGCGACCTCGACGTCCGTCAGGAAGAACTGGATGTAGTCGGTGCTCGCCATGATCAGCGCATACGAACGGAGCACCTCGCTCCGCCCGCGCAGCACCGGCCAGCCCGGGTGCACGCAGGAGACCTCGGTCCCGGCCTCGTCCAGCCACAGCTGCCCCATGGCCACCGTGTCCCCGCGCTCCACCGCCTCGTACAGCGCGGTGTTCGCCAGCTCGACCCGCTCGCTGTCCGTACGGGCCGTGCTCACTCGGCCCCCTCGGCGCCCGGGGCGCCCGCCGCGTCCGCCACCATCGCCACCCCTGCCGTCTCCGCCGCCTGGTCCACGGCGCGCACCACCCGCACCGCGTCGGCGCTGGCCCGTACCTCGTGCACCCGCACCGCCCACGCGCCCTCGCGCGCGGCGATCGTCGACACCGCGGCCGTCGCCGCGTCCCGCTCGCGCGCCGGGGGCGGGCTGCCGCCCTCGTCGCCGGCCAGCACCCGGCCGAGGAAGCGCTTCCGGGAGGCGGCCACCAGCATCGGCAGCCCCAGCTCCCGGCGGAGCCTGGCCAGCTGGGCGACCAGCGCCAGGTCGTGGTCCGCGGTCTTCGCGAAGCCCAGACCGGGGTCGACCACCAGCCGCTCCGGGGCCACCCCCGCGGCGACCACGGCGTCCAGCCGCTGCCGCAGCTCGCCGAGCACCTCGCCGACCACGTCGCCGTAGACCGCCCGGCTGTTCATGTCCTCGCTGAAGCCGCGCCAGTGCATCACCACGAACGGCACCCCGGCGGTGGCCACCACCGGCACCATCGCCGGGTCCGCCAGGCCGCCGCTCACGTCGTTGACCAGGACCGCGCCCGCCTCGACGGCCGCCTCCGCGACCGAGGCGCGCATGGTGTCCACGGAGACCACCACCCCCTCGGCCGCCAGCCCGCGGACCACCGGGACCACCCGGCGCAGCTCCTCGCGCTCGTCCACCCGGGCCGCGCCCGGGCGGGTCGACTCACCGCCCACGTCGACCAGGTCGGCCCCCTGTGCGGCCAGGTCCAGACCCCGCTTGACCGCCCCTTCGGTGTCGAACCAACGGCCGCCGTCGGAGAACGAATCGGGCGTGACGTTGACCACGCCCATCACCGCACAGCGGTCCCACTCCGGCAGACCGACCGGCCCGAATCGACCACGCAACGCACTCATGCCACCAGCCTAGGGCGTGCGGTGAAGGCCGCGCCGCCTGCCCGTTCGCCGCGCTGCGCGTCGCCGCCGGGCGCGGCACCGCCGCCGCGTACGGCAGGGGCCCCGCCCGGCAGCTCTTCGCTGCCGGACGGGGCCCCGGGCCTTTGCCGTACGGTCACGCGGCGCGCGTGACCTCCGCGGCCGAGACCTTCTCGTCGTCCATGAACTCCTTGGGCTCCGCCGGGCGGCGGCGCAGCAGGCGCGGCAGCTCCAGGAAGCCCTCCGCCTGCATCATCGCGAAGCCGATGCGCGGCAGGTCGCGGTTGTTCGGGAAGACGATGAAGCGGGGCTCCCAGCGGGGGCGGAACTTCTCGTTGAACTTGTACAGCGACTCGATCTGGAACCAGCGCGAGAGGAAGACCAGCACCGCGCGCTGGACGCGCACGACCGGCCCGGCTCCGAGCTTCCCGCCGCGCTCCAGGGCGGAGCGGAAGAACGCGAAGTTCAGCGACAGGCGCTTGATCTTCAGGTCGGGCGCGGCCTGGAGGAAGGCGACGATGAGGAGCTCGTTCATGCCGGGGTCGGCGCTGCGGTCGCGGCGCATGAGCTCCAGCGACTGGCCGTCCGGGCCCCAGGGCACGAAGTGCTGCATGGCCTTGAGGTCGCCGAAGGGGCTGGGCGCCTCGCCCTCCTCGGGGGCCTTGTGGGCCGTGGCGATGACGGCGTCGAGGTCCTTGGGGTCGCCGATGCGGCCCAGGGCCATCGAGAAGCCGCGCTCGTCCTCGGTGTCGCGCCATGCCTCGGCGGCCTGCTGGACGGCGGTCAGCTCCTCGGGGCTGAGCTCGCCGACGCGGCGCACCTTGGTCTCGTAGCCGTTGCGCTCGATGCGCTTGACCATCTGGCGGACGTTGCGCATGGCGCGTCCGGTGAGGGAGAAGTCGGCGACGTCGACGATGGCCTCGTCGCCCATCTCCAGCGCGTCCAGCCCGGTCTCGCGGGTCCAGACCTCGCCACCGGTCTCGCTGCAGCCGGCGACGGCCGGGGTCCAGGAGTGGCGCTTGGCGAGCTCCATGAACTTCTCGATCGCGCCCGGCCACGCCTCGACGTCACCGATCGGGTCACCGCTGGCGAGCATCACGCCGGAGACGACGCGGTAGGAGACGGCGGCCTTGCCCGACGGGGAGAACACGACGCTCTTGTCGCGGCGCAGCGCGAAGTGGCCGAGCGAGTCGCGCGCGCCGTGCTTGGCGAGCAGCTCGCGCAGCCGGTCCTCGTCCTCCTCGGTGAGGACCGCGGCCGGGTACGCCGGGCGGAAGGCGAGGTAGGCGGTGGAGGCGACGGTCAGCAGGCCGAGGGCGCCGAGGGAGTAGCCGACGGTGTAGTCGACGTGGTCGGTGTAGCGGATCGAGCCCTCGAAGCCGAAGAGGCCCCAGATCACGTGCTCGATCTGCTCGACGACGGAGGGGTCGCCGACCATGTGCTTGTACTGCGAGCCGACGATGATCCAGCCCAGGGTGAAGCTGACGCCACCCATGATGATGAAGTTCGCGACCGCCTTCCAGCGGCTGCGCGGGTCGGGCAGGGCCGTGAAGGAGGGCTTGTGCCAGACCAGGTACGCGAAGAGTGCCAGCGAGCAGATCGTGCCGATGATCGAGTGGCGGTAGATCAGCTGGGCGGCCGCACCGATCGGCAGGACGCACACGGCGGCGATCCAGGCCCGCCGCTTGGCCCGCTTGAGTCCGTGGGCCAGCATCAGCATCAGGATGCCGACGACGATGGAGCCGGCCGCGGCGAGCTGGGTCACCGTGCCGGGCAGGACCTCGGCCCAGGTGTGGAATTTGCTCCAGCGGACCCGAGGGAAGACACCGGCCACGATGTTGAGCAGGCCGATGACGATGCCGACCCATCCCACCACGGTCGGCACGCTCTCGGGCCGCGGCCCCTTGGCGATACGCGCAAGCCCCGACAGTCGCTTGGTTCCCTCGGGAACCCCATCGGACTTTTTGCCATCTACCCTGACAGACATCTCTTCCCGTCGTCCTGTCGAGTGGTCCTGCGCCTTCTGGCGGCAGCGCCCGGACAATGTGCGCCCTGTAGGACGACGGTTTCGGGGTTGAGGTTCCGCCGGGGGCCGAGCCCGGAAAGAAGTAACCATTCCGCGGCCCGCGGCGGGCCGCTCGGCAGAAAGCACCTCATGGGTCTCACCAGCATGGCGGTTCTGCTGCTTGCCATAGCGGCGGCGGTAGTGCTCTTCGCGTTGACCATTTGGCTCTGGCCCCGCCTGGGCAAGAAGAGCGTCGGATCGGTCCTGGGCCGGTTCGGCATGATGCTCGCCACTCAGCTGACGCTGTTCGCCGCGATCGGCCTCTGGGCGAACCAGTCCTTCGGCTTCTTCGCCTCGTGGGCGGACCTCTTCGGCCTGGAGAAGGGCCAGGGCGTGGTCGTCGACCACAGCGCCGGCAGCAAGCCGGTCGAGGTCGTCGGCATCCAGCAGGTGAAGGGCCACGGCTCGGTGCCCTCGATCGCGGGCAAGGTCGAGAAGGTCAACATCAAAGGGTCCCAGTCCAAGATCGTGAGCCCGGCGTACGTCTACCTGCCGCCGGAGTACTTCCAGCCGCAGTACGCCAACAAGACCTTTCCCGCCTCGGTCGTCCTGACCGGCTTCCCCGGCACCGCCGAGGCCCTGATCAAGGGCCTGCACTACCCGCAGGAGGCGCAGAAGCTCGCCAAGGCGAAGAAGATGCAGCCCACCATCCTGGTGATGATGCGCCCGACGGTCGCCCCGCCCCGTGACACCGAGTGCATAGACATACCCGGCGGCCCGCAGACCGAGACCTTCTTCACCAAGGACCTGCGCAAGGGGCTCTCCGAGCAGTACCGCATCGGCACCAAGGCCGCGAACTGGGGCATGATCGGCGACTCCACCGGCGGCTACTGCGCGCTGAAGTTCGCCATGCGTCACCCCGACTCCTACGGCGCCGCCGCCGCCCTGTCCGGCTACTACAAGGCCGCCCAGGACGCCACGACCGGTTCCCTCTTCGGCGGCAGCAAGCAGCTGGAGAAGGAGAACGACCTGATGTGGCGCCTGAAGAACAAGCCGCTGCCGCCCGTCTCCCTCCTGGTGACCAGCAGCAAGCAGGGTGAGCACAACTACGAGGACACCCTGAAGTTCATCGACGCGGCCAAGAAGCACCCCACCCGCGTCTCCTCGATGATCCTGGACACCGGCGGCCACAACTTCAACACCTGGCGCCGCGAGATCCCCGGCACCCTCCAGTGGATGGGCAGCCGCCTCAGCGCCTGATCCCCGCCGCATACAGCGAAGCCGCCCCTCACGACCTCGGTCGTGGCGGGCGGCTTCGCTTTGTGCGGTCCGCGTTTTCGCTGTGTACGGTCCGCGTCCCCGCGTCAGCGGGCGGCCATGATCAGGCTCATGGCCTCGGCACGGGTGGCGGGGTCGCGCAGCTGGCCGCGTACGGCCGAGGTCAGCGTCTTGGCGCCGGGCTTGCGGATGCCCCGCATCGACATGCACATGTGCTCGCACTCGACGACCACGATCGCGCCGCGCGGCTCCAGGATCTCCATCAGCGAGTCCGCGATCTGGGTGGTGAGCCGCTCCTGGACCTGCGGGCGGCGGGCGTAGACGTCCACCAGGCGGGCCAGCTTCGACAGGCCCGTGATCTTGCCGGTGGTCGCGGGGATGTAGCCGACGTGCGCCACACCGTGGAACGGCACCAGGTGGTGCTCACAGGTGCTGTAGACCTCGATGTCGCGGACGAGCACCATCTCGTCGTGCCCGAGGTCGAAGGTCGTGGTCAGCACCGACTCCGGCTGCTGCCACAGGCCGGCGAATATCTCCTTGTACGCACGGGCCACCCGCGCCGGTGTCTCGCGGAGCCCCTCGCGGTCGGGGTCCTCGCCCACCGCGATCAGCAGCTCACGGACGGCGTTCTCGGCCCGCTTCTCGTCGAATGCGCCGATGGAGCTCTCGGCGTCCAGCGTCACCGGGTCGGTCATGGAGTTGCCTCGTTCTCTCATGCGTGCGTTCAGGCCGACGGCGGCCACGATGCGGAAAGCCGCGCCTCCCAGGCTAATAACCTGGGGGACGCGGCATCCATTCCGGGCCTGGTGAGGGGCCCGGGTACAGCTGTTCTTCCCGGCTCAGAGCTCCGGGCGGGTGTCGTCCGGGAGCTCGGCCTGCTCCACGGGCTGGCCACCATTGCTCGGTGCGAGCTCCTTGGGGGAGAGCACCGGCGGGCGGGTGGAGGGCGTACGGCGCGAGGAGCCGGTCCACGCCGGGCGGGCCGGGCGCTTCACGATGTGCTTGAAGACCTCGGCGATCTCCTCCTTGTTCAGCGTCTCCTTCTCCAGGAGGGCCAGAACGAGGTTGTCGAGGACGTCGCGGTTCTCGACGAGGATCTCCCACGCCTCGTTGTGCGCGGTCTCGATGAGCTTCTTGACCTCTTCGTCGACCAGGGCCGCGACCTCTTCGGAGTAGTCGCGCTGGTGCGACATCTCACGGCCCAGGAACGGCTCGCTGTTGTCCGAGCCGAACTTGATCGCACCGAGCCGCTCGGTCATGCCGTACTGCGTGACCATCGCGCGGGCCGTGGCCGTGGCCTTCTCGATGTCGTTGGCCGCACCGGTGGTCGGGTCGTGGAAGACGAGCTCCTCGGCAGCGCGGCCGCCCAGCATGTACGCCAGCTGGTCGAGCATCTCGTTGCGCGTGGTGGAGTACTTGTCCTCGTCGGGCAGGACCATGGTGTAGCCGAGCGCGCGGCCGCGGGACAGGATCGTGATCTTGTGCACCGGGTCGGAGTTCGGGGACGCCGCCGCGACCAGGGCGTGACCGCCCTCGTGGTAGGCGGTGATCTTCTTCTCCTTGTCGCTCATGATCCGGGTCCGCTTCTGCGGTCCGGCCACGACACGGTCGATCGCCTCGTCCAGCATGTGGTTGTCGATCAGCTTCTTGTCACTGCGGGCCGTCAGCAGGGCGGCCTCGTTCAGCACGTTGGAGAGATCGGCACCGGTGAAGCCGGGGGTGCGGCGGGCGACGGCCGAGAGGTCGACGTCCGGAGCGACCGGCTTGCCCTTCTGGTGAACCTTGAGGATCTCCAGACGGCCCTGCATGTCCGGGCGGTCGACGGCGATCTGCCGGTCGAAGCGGCCCGGGCGCAGCAGCGCCGGGTCGAGGATGTCCGGGCGGTTCGTGGCGGCGATCAGGATGACGCCGCCCTTCACGTCGAAGCCGTCCATCTCGACGAGCAGCTGGTTGAGGGTCTGCTCGCGCTCGTCGTGACCGCCGCCGAGGCCCGCGCCACGGTGCCGGCCGACGGCGTCGATCTCGTCGACGAAGACGATGGCCGGGGCGTTGGCCTTGGCCTGCTCGAAGAGGTCACGGACGCGCGAGGCGCCGACACCCACGAACATCTCGACGAAGTCGGAGCCCGAGATCGAGTAGAAGGGGACGCCCGCCTCGCCGGCGACGGCGCGCGCGAGCAGGGTCTTGCCCGTGCCGGGCGGGCCGTAGAGCAGGACACCCTTGGGGATCTTGGCCCCGACGGCCTGGAACTTCGCCGGCTCCTGGAGGAACTCCTTGATCTCGTGGAGCTCCTCGACCGCCTCGTCCGACCCGGCCACGTCGGCGAAGGTCGTCTTCGGGGTGTCCTTGGTGATCAGCTTGGCCTTGGACTTCCCGAAGTTCATCACTCGGGAGCCGCCGCCCTGCATCTGATTCATCAGGAACAGGAAGACCACGACGATCAGGACGAACGGCAGCAGCGAGAGCAGCACCCCGATGAAGGGGTTCTGCTTCGACGTCGAGATGTTGTAGCCGTCGGAGATCTGCTTGGAGTCGGCCTTGGCCTGCAAGGTCTTGGCGAGGTCGACGCCCTGGTCGCCGATGTAGTTCGCCTGGATCTTGCCGCTGCCCTTGACCTTCTGGCCGTCCTTGAGCTCGACCTTGATCTTGTTCTCGTCGCCGGTGGTCAGCTCGGCCGATTTCACCAGGTCCTTGTTGATCGCGTTGACGACCTGGCTGGTGTCCACCGACTTGTAGCCGCCGGACGAGCCGACGACCTGCATCAACACGACCACGGCGAGGACGGCCAGCACGATCCACATGACCGGCCCACGGAAGTAGCGCTTCACGTCCATCCATACGGGGCGCGAGCGCCCCGTCCCTCCTGCCACAGTGAGGCACGGCCGCCCCTGTCAGGGGGTGCGTGCGTACGGTGTTCTGCTCGACCTTGAAAAAGATTGAAAAGACTGACCTTCGGACGGTACCCCAGCATTGTCACCCGACGCCGCCGCAGGCGGTCAACCAACCCGCCTTCCCATGCTCCAACGGCGGAAACCGCCAGTCGGTTCCCGCACGCGAGAGGGTCCCGTCCGGGCCGGGGCCCTAGCCGCCGTAGACGTGCGGCGCGAGCGTGCCCACGAAGGGCAGATTGCGGTACTTCTCGGCGAAGTCGAGGCCGTAACCGACGACGAACTCGTTCGGGATGTCGAAGCCGACCCACTTCACGTCGATGGCGACCTTGGCCGCCTCCGGCTTGCGCAGGAGGGTGACGACGTTGAGCGAGGCGGGCTCCCGCGAGCCGAGGTTCGACAGCAGCCAGGACAGCGTCAGACCGGAGTCGATGATGTCCTCGACGATCAGGACGTCCTTGCCCTTGATGTCGGTGTCGAGGTCCTTGAGGATCCGGACCACGCCGGAGGACTGGGTGCCCGCGCCGTACGACGACACGGCCATCCAGTCCATCGTGAGGGGGGTGGACAGCGCGCGCGCCAGGTCCGCCATCACCATCACGGCGCCCTTGAGGACACCGACGATGAGCAGGTCCTTGCCCGCGTACTCCGCGTCGATCTTCGCGGCCAGCTCCGCCAGCTTCGCGTCGATCTCTTCCTTGGTGATGAGCACCGACTTGAGGTCGGTGCCCATGTCCTTCTCGTCCACCCGCGCCACTCTCGTTCGTTGAAGGCTCGTCCGGCTCTGTCTCGTCCGGCCTTTTCGAGGCGAGCCGTGCTCGTTCGCACTCGTTCGAATCAGCCCTGCCGAAGGACCAGTCTGCCACCCTGCCTGCGGACCGCGACGCGCCCGGGCAGATTGATGGCCCCCTGACCGCGCCAGCCGGTGATCAGCCGGTCGACTTCCTCGATGTGCCGGGCGAAGAGCGAACCGGCCGGTGCGCCCGCCGAGATGACCGCGCGGCGCAGCACCCGGCGGCGGACGGCGGGGGGCAGGGCGAACAGCTTCGCGGCCTCCAGGGCGCCGCTGTCGTCCCGCACGGAGGGCTCGACGGCGGCGGCCCAGCCGTCGAGCGCGTCGGCGTCGTCCCGCGAGAGCTGGGCGGTGCGGGCGAGGGCCTCGACCACGCCCTTGCCGAGCGCCTTCTCCAGGACGGGCAGTGCTTCGTGGCGGACCCGGGAGCGGGTGTAGGCCGGGTCGGCGTTGTGCGGGTCGTCCCAGACGGGGAGCGACTGGACCATGCACGCCTTGCGGGCCGTCTGGCGGTCCAGTCCGAGGAAGGGCCTGCGGTAGCGGCCGCCGACGCCGGACGCGACGGCCATGCCGGACAGCGAGCGGATGCCGGAGCCGCGGGCGAGCCCGAGGAGCACGGTCTCCGCCTGGTCGTCGCGGGTGTGGCCGAGCAGGATCGCGGCGGCTCCGTGCCGCTCGGCGGCGGCGTCCAGGGCGGCGTAGCGGGCGTCGCGGGCGGCGGCCTCCGGACCGCCTTCCCTGCCGACGGACACGGTGACGGCCTCGACGGGGTCGAGGTGGAGGGCCGTCAGCCGGCTGACGACCTCGGCGGCGCGGATGTCGGAGCCGTGCTGGAGACCGTGGTCGACGGTGACTCCCCCGGCCCTGATGCCGAGCCTGGGCGCCTCGAAGGCCAGTGCGGAGGCCAGGGCCATGGAGTCGGCGCCACCGGAGCAGGCGACCAGGACGAGCGGGGGCCGGTCGGCCGGGGTGGGGGGTACGGATGCGGGTGTGGTGGGGGTGAGGACGTCGTGAAGTACGCGGCGGACCGCCAGGCGTATCGCGGCGACCGCGGGATGTGGACCCATGTCCGTGTGTCCAATCGTTCCATATGGAGATGGTCGGAGCTGCGCGAGCTTCGAGCCTCAGTCACGCTGTGTGCGTCGATGGTGACAGAAGCGAGCCATTACCCGAGCATCGCACGCCCACCCCTGGCTCACGGTCCCTCGGACGGGTGATTACGGAAGCGTTCTACCCGGAGGTGGAGCGTCCGCTTCAGGATTCCGGCTTTCCGTGCACCCGCGCGACCCAGTCCGCCGGTTTGGCGATCTCCGCCTTGGTCGGGAGGGTGTTCGGGGACGTCCAGACCCGGTTGAATCCGTCCATACCGACCTGGTCGACCACCGCCCGTACGAACCGCTCGCCATCACGGTACTGCCGCAGCTTGGCGTCCAGCCCCAGCAGCTTGCGCAGTGCCGCGTCCAGCCGCCCCGCGCCGGTCGCGCGGCGCTGCTGGAACTTCTCCCGGATCTCCGTCACCGACGGCACGACGGACGGGCCCACGCCGTCCATCACATAATCCGCGTGGCCCTCCAGCAAGGACATCACCGCCGTCAGCCGGCCGAGGATCTCGCGCTGCGCGGGCGTCTGGACCAGGTCGACGATGCTGCGCCCGCCCTCTTCCTCGTCCTGCGGCGGCCGCCCGCCCGCCAGCGACTGCGCCGCCTCCCGCACCCGCTCCAGCAGCGTCGCCGGGTCGACCTCCGTCTCGCCCAGGAACGCCTGGATCTCGCCCTCGATGTGGTCGCGCAGCCAGGGCACGCCCGTGAACTGCGTGCGGTGCGTCTCCTCGTGGAGGCACACCCACAGCCGGAAGTCGTGCGGATCCACGTCCAGTTCGCGCTCGACGTGGACGATGTTCGGCGCGACCAGCAGCAGCCGTCCGCCCCCTGCCGCGCCGGGCAGGTCACGGGTGGCGGGCGCGAACGTCTCGTACTGCCCGAGCACCCTCGACGCCAGGAACGACAGGAGCATGCCCAGCTCCACGCCGGTCACCTTGCCGCCGACCGCGCCGAGCACCGCGCCGCCGGGGACGTTGGCCCGGCGGTCCGACATCTTCTCCAGCAGCGGGCCGAGCAGGGCCCGGAAGCCGGCGACGTTCGCCTTGATCCAGCCCGCCCGGTCCACGATGAGCACCGGGGTGTCGTGCTCCTCGCCCTCCGGCGCCGGCGGGGTCATCCGGGTGAACGCCCGGACGTGCTCCTCCGAGGTCTTCGCGTGCCGCCTCAGCTCCGCCACTACCTCGCGGGCCGCGTCCCGGCCGATCTCCGGGCCCGGCCGCACGAGCCTCGTCGCGGTCGCGACCGCGAGCTTCCAGTCGACCATCTCCGCACCACCGATGCTCGTCATGGCTTCACCGTACGTGCTGCGCACGGCTGGCGGTTAGGGGTTCCTGCGGTGGGGTTCCTGTGCGGTTGCGCCTGCGGCGGGCTTTTTCCCCTACCCGCCCCTTCCCGAAACTGGGGGGCAAGCCCCCAGACCCCCGGACCGCGCTCCGCGCGGTGTCCTCAAACGCCGGACGGGCTGAATTTCACGGACCGTGGCTCGTCATCTGCGGGCCGCAGGCTACGGACCACGGTCCGCACATCCAGCCCGTCCGGCGTTTGAGGACGCGCCCGCAGGGCGCCCCCGCCGCTGGGGGCACCTCTGGGGGCACCCCCGGACGGAGTCTGGGGGAGGTAGCTGGGGGAGGCAACGGACCCGCACATCGGGGTCTGGGGCACGCGCCCCCCACGCGGCGGAGCCGCACATCAGATGCAGCCGGGAAGGGGCGGGGCTGAGGAAAAGCACCCTGCCATCACCCCCCGCAGCCGCAGCCCGCCACCGTCGTCGCCATGCGGTCCAGGACCCGCTGCGCCGCGTCGGCGTCATTCGTGCCGGAGGACATGAAGGCGAACGTCAGGAGGCGGCCGTCTGCCGAGACCGCCGTGCCGGCGAGGGTGTTCACGCCGGTCAGGGTGCCCGTCTTCGCGCGGACCGTGCCGCGGCCCGTCTCCTCGTCCGCGTACCGGCCGCTCAACGTGCCGGTGAAACCGGCGACCGGCAGGCCCGTCAGGACCGGGCGCAGCTCGGGGTGGGCGGGGTCGGCGGCGCGTACGAGCAGCTGGGCAAGGAAGGCCGCCGAGACCTGGTCCGCGCGGTCGAGGCCGCTGCCGTCGGCGATGCGGGCACCCTGGAGGCCGAGCTTGTCGAGGCGTTCGGTGACCGCCTTCGCCGCGCCCTCGAAGCTCGCGGGCTGCCCGGAGGCGAGGGCGGTCTGCCGGGCGAGGGCCTCGGCGATGTCGTTGTCGCTGTTGGTGAGGGCGCGTTCGACCAGCGCGGCCAGCGGCGGGGAGGAGACGGCGGCGAGGCGTTCCGCCTTCGCACCGGCCGCGCCCTGGGTCACGTCACCGTCGACCTTGACGCCCCGCTCGCCCAGCAGCTCCGCGAACTTCCGGGCCGCGTCGCCGGCCGGGTCGGCGGAGCGGCCCGCGGGCCCGTGGTCAGAGTCGTCGAGGCGGCCCTCGTCGGTCATCAGGGCGCTGACGGGTGCGATGTTCTCGTTGGGGCCGATGACGTGCAGGGGCGGCCCGGAGTAGAGCGAGGCGTCGTACGCGAGCTTCGTGTGGTCGGTGCCGCGCTCCTTCAGCTTGCGCGCGGTGGCCTCCGCGAGGTCCTGGAGGCTCGCCGGCTGCTGCGGTCCCGCCGCCTTGGCCGGGTGGGCGGTGAGCGTGGGATCGCCGCCGCCCACGAGCACGATGCCGTCGCCGCCCGCCACGACCGTGGTGTCGATCCGGTGGTCGGGCCCGAGCGCGGCGAGCGCGGCCGCGGCGGTGGCCGGTTTGATCGTCGACGCGGGGGTGTACGCGGTGTCGGGCGCGGAACCGTAGAGCTGCTGCCCGGTGGCGGCGTCGTAGACCGCCGCCGAACGGTCCGTGCCGAGCGCCGCGTCCTTCAGCAGCGGTTCGAGGACGGCGGCGAGGCCGTCCCGGGTGGGCTCCTGCGCGGTGGCCCGGCCGCCGAGGGCGGCGAGGACGGGCGGCGCGGTGGGCACCCGCGGTCCGGCGTGACGGCCGTCGGCGTGGGCCGCGCCCGCGGCGGCGCGGTCGAGCTCGGCCTTGCGCTGGCCGCCCTCCCAGGGCCCGGCGGCCCCCACCGCGCCCGCCGCCGCGACGAGGCCGGCCAGGGCCGACACCGCGACGAGCCGTACGGTCCCGCGCCGCTCCAGCGGGCTGTTCCGCCACCACTCACGCACCACGGACCAGCCCCTTTCGCCACCACACACCTGCGTGAGAGACACTTAATCACTGCGCCTTGCCGCGAGCATGGCACCCGCTGTAGCCACCCGCCCGGGAGGACACAGCATCATCGGACGTATGTGTTGATCATGGAGGAGCCACCCGTGGAGTTCGACGTCACCATCGAGATCCCGAAGGGTTCGCGTAACAAGTACGAGGTGGACCACGAGACCGGTCGCATCCGTCTGGACCGCCGACTCTTCACCTCGACCAGCTACCCGGCCGACTACGGCTTCGTGGAGAACACCCTGGGTGAGGACGGCGACCCGCTGGACGCGCTCGTCATCCTCGACGAGCCCACCTTCCCGGGCTGCCTCATCAAGTGCCGCGCCATCGGCATGTTCCGCATGACGGACGAGGCCGGCGGCGACGACAAGCTGCTGTGCGTCCCGGCGAACGACCCGCGCGTCGAGCACCTGCGCGACATCCACCACGTGTCGGAGTTCGACCGCCTGGAGATCCAGCACTTCTTCGAGGTCTACAAGGACCTGGAGCCGGGCAAGTCCGTCGAGGGCGCCGACTGGGTCGGCCGCGCCGAGGCCGAGGCCGAGATCGAGGCGTCCTACAAGCGCCTGGAGGCCGCGGGCGGCTCGCACCACTGAGTGGTGCCGACGTTCGACTGACGTACGCGCGGTCCCGAGTGCCTTGAGGGCACCGGGGCCGCGCGTTCGTCGTTCCAGGGGCCGCCGTCCTAGAAGCCGCGGGTCCGCTTCGCCGCGCGGCGGGACGTCGCCGCTCCCGGGACCTTGATGAACAGGCGGGCCGTCTCCGAGCCCAGGTTCACCCCGATGGCGATGGCCAGCGCCAGCGCCGCCGCCTTGGTCAGGCTGGAGATGCCGGCGCTCATCTCGTTCTTCGCGAAGTTCAGCAGCGCGAAATACGTCGCGCTACCCGGCAGCAGCGGCCCGATGGCCGCCGTGACGTACGGCAGGGCGGACGCGTAGCGGTAGCGGGACAGCAGCTGGCCGAAGAGGCCGACGAGCCCGGCGGCGATGGCCGTGGCGGGCACCGGGTCGATCTTGGCGGTGTCGGCGAGCGCCGCGTAGATCACCCAGGCCACGCCGCCGTTGAGGGTGGCGGCCAGCACGGTGTGCCGCTCCTGCTGGAGCAGCACCGCGAAGGAGAAGGCCAGCAGCATCGCGGCGATGATCTGGATCAGCGGCCGCTCCTGGTGCTCCAGCGCCGCCTCGGGGTTCAGCGTTCTGCCGCCGATGTGCACGCCGCCGTAGAGGACGACCAGGACGCCGCAGACGATGCCGACGATGAGATAGCCGACTTCGAGCAGCCGGGCCGCGGCGGTGATGTAGTAGCCCGTCAGGCCGTCCTGTACGCCCGCCACGAGCGCCCGTCCGGGGATGAGGGCGAACAGCCCACCCGTGATGACCGCCGACGCCTGTACGTGCGCGTGGGTGGCGCTGAGGGCCACGCCCATCGCGGCGGGCGGCATGGCCGCGGCGACGAACTGATAGAACTCCGGCAGCCCGCGCCCGGACGCCAGCCACGCCAGCCGGTCGCCCAGCATCGCGCCCACCGCCGCCGCCAGGAAGACCAGGGCCCCGCCGCCCACCAGCATGCTCGCCGCGCCGGCGAGCAGCCCGGAGGCGGCCGTGAGCGCCCAGCCCGGGTAGGGGTGGCGGTTGCGGCGGATCTCGGCGAGGCCGCGGTAAGCCTCCTCCAGGGTCAGCCCGCGCGAGGTGATCTCGTGGACGAGCCGGAAGACGGCGGAGAGCCGGTTGTAGTCGGTGCCGCGGCGGCGCACGGTGCGACTGGCCGTGACGGGGTCGTCTATCAGGGACGGCTGGTAGCTGACCGACAGCAGGGTGAAGGTGACGGTGGGCTCGCAGCGCCCGAGGCCGTAGGCGTGCGCGACGCCGAACATCGCCGCTTCCACGTCCTCGGCGCCCTCGCCGCCCGCGAGCAGCAGCTCGCCGATGCGCAGGGTGAGGTCGAGCACGCGGGGTACGGGCGGGCCGGGCTCGTCGGGCTTCTCCGCGCGCTCGGGCACGGGCCGCTCGCCGACCGGCATGCGCAGCATCGTGCGCATCCGGTCCTGCCAGGGCGCCTCCTTGGTGAGGCTGACCTTGGGTATGCCGTACGGCGGGGTGAAGGCGGCGAAGGGCGTGCCCTGGGTGGTGCTGGGGCTCACGGCACCCGCGGGGAGGGTGAAGGCCGAGCCTTCGGGCTCGCTCTCCGGCTCCGGGGCCACGCCCTCCGGAACGGCGAATTCCGATGTGGGGTGCTCGTCCTCGGGCGGACCGGGCAGCGGTACGCCCGGGGGTGGGGCGAAGGCGCTGCGCGCCTCGTCGGACTGCGGCTTCCGGTCCTCGACCGGGTCCGCACCACCCCGCTGCCGATCAGCCACCACACGCTCCTCGTACGCCTCCTGCCGCCTGCTACGGCCACCATGCCTGATGGGTGTCCCGCGTGCCCAGTGGGGCCCCGGTCATGCGTGCGGCGGCAGGGGGAGTACGGGGTGTCAGCGCTTGGCGTGACGGCCGCGCGGGGCCGGGCGGCCGTCGTAGGGAGGCATGGGCGCGGCGGGGGCACCAGGAGCGCCCGGGGCCCCGGGGGCGCCGGGCATGCCGACGGGGCCGGGGAGGGGGGCGGGCTCCTTCTTCGCCTTGGAGCGCGCGCGCAGCAGCTCGATGGCGACCGGGACCACCGAGATCAGCACGATGGCGACGAGGATCAGCTCGATGTGCTTGTTGACGAACTGGACCTTGCCGAGAGCCGCGCCCAGCAGGGTGACGCCGGCGCCCCAGAGGCAGCCGCCGATGACGTTGAAGATCAGGAAGGAGCGGTAGTTCATCCGGCTCACACCGGCGATGATCGGCGTGAACGTCCGGATGATGGGCACGAAACGAGCCAGGACCAGCGACTTCGGGCCGTATTTCTCGAAGAACTCGTGCGCCTTCTCCACGTTCTCCTGCTTGAAGAGGCGGGAGTCGGGGCGCTTGAAGAGCGCGGGGCCGACCTTGCGGCCGAAGAGATAGCCCGCCTGGTCACCGAGGACGGCGGCGAGCACGACGAGCAGGGCGACCAGCCACAGGGGCTTGTCGATCTGGTTCGTGGTGACGAGCAGGCCGGTGGTGAAGAGCAGTGAGTCACCCGGCAGGAAGAACCCGATGAGGAGGCCGGACTCCGCGAAGACGATGGCCAGGACGCCGATCAGACCGAACTGGTCGATCAGATAGTTCGCGTCGAGCCACTGCGGACCGAGCGCGAGTGTGGTCATGGGGGACACGGTGACAGGCTCCTGGGTCAAGGGCGCAGGCTCGTGCGAGGCCCGGGCACAGGCGGGGTGACGGGGAAGTGCGGCCCCAAAAGTACAACGTGACCGGAGGGCCCTCGGTTCCAGAGTGCCACGAAGCACGACGGTCCCCGGCCGGACTCAACCTCTCCGTCCCGGCATGCGTCCGGGCCGTTGTACGGCAAAACTGCACACACGGAGGTGGATGCGATGGGCATCGAGGAGTACGGCGGCGGGCAGTCCCAGACCGATGTGCTGGTGGTCACGACGAACGACGTGCCGGGCTACAAGGTCGACCGGGTCATCGGCGAGGTCTTCGGCCTCACGGTGCGCTCCCGGCACGTCGGCAGCCAGATCGGCGCCGGGCTGAAGTCCTTGATCGGCGGCGAGCTCAAGGGGCTGACCAAGACCCTCGTGGAGACCCGCAACCAGGCGATGGACCGCCTCGTGGAGCAGGCGCGGGCGCGCGGCGCGAACGCTGTCCTGATGTTCCGCTTCGACGTGACGGAGGCGGCGGACGTCGGCACGGAGGTCTGCGCGTACGGCACCGCGGTCGTCATCTCCCCGCGGGCGTGACGCCGGGGGCGCCGTTCCCCGGTTCCCCGGGGCGGTGCGGTGCCCCCCTCACCCTCGCGGGCGGCACCGTCCCCGCGTGGCGCGCCCGCGCCGGTGGTAGGCATCAACGCCATGGCACTGCACAAAGGCGCCCGGGAGGCGACGGAACGCGGCTATTCGGTCAATCCCTTCTACGGTGAGGCCGACCCCGTCGGCGGGATGGCCGCCGAGCCGCCGCGGGACGCGCTGCCCGAGGGGCCGATGACGCCGGACGTGGCGTACCGGTTCGTCCACGACGAGCTGATGCTGGACGGCAATTCCCGGCTCAACCTGGCCACCTTCGTCACCACCTGGATGGAGCCGCAGGCGGGGGTGCTGATGGCCGAGTGCCGGGACAAGAACATGATCGACAAGGACGAGTACCCGCGCACCGCCGAGCTGGAGAAGCGCTGCGTGCGGATGCTCGCCGGCCTCTGGCACGCGCCCGACCCCGCCGCCGTCATCGGCTGCTCGACCACCGGGTCCAGCGAGGCGTGCATGCTCGCCGGGCTGGCCTTCAAGCGGCGCTGGTCGCTCGCGAACGCCGGGCGCTACCCCTCGGCCGGCGCCCGGCCCAATCTGGTGATGGGCGCGAACGTGCAGGTCTGCTGGGACAAGTTCTGCTCCTTCTGGGAGGTCGAGGCGCGCCAGGTGCCGATGGAGGGCGAGCGCTTCCACCTGGACCCCGAGGCGGCCGCCGCGCTCTGCGACGAGAACACGATCGGCGTCGTCGCCGTCCTGGGGTCGACGTTCGACGGGTCGTACGAGCCGGTGGCCGACCTGTGCGCGGCGCTGGACGCGCTCCAGGAGCGTACGGGCCTCGACATCCCCGTCCACGTGGACGGGGCGTCCGGGGCGATGGTGGCGCCCTTCCTGGACCCCGGTCTCGTGTGGGACTTCCGGCTGCCGCGCGTCGCGTCCGTGAACACCTCGGGGCACAAGTACGGGCTGGTCTATCCGGGCGTCGGGTGGGCGCTGTGGCGGGACGCCTCCGCGCTGCCGGAGGAGCTCGTCTTCCGGGTCAACTATCTGGGCGGCGACATGCCCACCTTCGCGCTGAACTTCTCCCGTCCGGGCGCGCAGGTGGCCGCGCAGTACTACACCTTCCTGCGCCTGGGGCGCGAGGGATACCGCGCCGTGCAGCAGAACGCGCGTGACGTCGCCTGCCGTCTCGCCCGGCGCGTCGAGGAGCTCGGCGACTTCCGCCTGCTGACGCGCGGCGACGAGCTGCCCGTATTCGCTTTCACGACGACCGACAGCGTCACGCGATACGACGTCTTCGACGTGTCACGGCGTATGCGGGAGCGGGGCTGGCTGGTGCCCGCCTACAGCTTCCCGCCGAACCGGGAGGACCTGTCGGTCCTGCGCATCGTCTGCCGCAACGGCTTCTCGCACGACCTGGCCGACCTCTTCCTGGACGACCTGTGCTCGCTCCTGCCCGAACTGCGCCGCCAGCCCGGCCCGTTGGACCGCCCGGAGGCCGTCGCCACGGCGTTCCACCACTGACGCGCGCGTCAGCCGCCGGAGGGGTTCATGCCCGCCCAGGGGTCGCCCTCGTCGGCCATCACATAGGCGCCTGCCTCCAGGCGCTCGATCAGCCCCAGGGCCCACTGTTCGCCGCTCTCGGCGGTGTGGACCCACATGCTCCTGATCTCACCGATGTGGCCCCAGTCCTCGCCCTCCCCCGGTGTCCAGTGCCGCCGGATCTCCTCGCGCCAGGCGCGCAGCGACTCGACCCGCCGCTTCAGCAGGGCGATGGCCTCGGCGCGCGGCAGGTCGACCATGAAGCCGATGCCCGCGGTCACGAGGTCGACCTTCTGACCGGGCGAGGAGAGCGCTTCCCGCAGCAGCCGGAAATACTCCCGCTCGCCCTCCTCCGTCAGCTCGTACTCCGTACGGGGCGGGCCGCCGGCCTCGCTCGGCGCGGTGTCGTGCGCGATCATCAGCCCTTGCGTGGCCATGGACTTGAGCGCGTGATAGATCGACCCGGGCTTGGCGTTCGACCACTCGTGGGCGCCCCAGAACTCCAGGTCACTGCGGACCTGATAGCCGTGGGCCCGTCCGTGCTGCCGGACGGCGCCCAGCGTCAGTAGCCGGATGGCCGACATGGTTCCTCATTCCGGGGTATGCCTTGTTCACTGCCCAGCCTAGGGTGCGGGTTGCTTGCGCCTGCGGCGGGCTTTGTTCCCCTACCCCGCCCCTTCCCGAAACCTGGGAGACCCCGGACCCCCTGACCGCGCTTCGCGCGGTGTCCTCAAACTCCCCCAGCTACCTCCCCCAGACTCCGTCCGGGGGTGCCCCCAGAGGTGCCCCCAACGGGCTGGTTTTGGCTGATGTGGGTACGCAATTTCAGCCCGTTGGGGGCACCTCCCAGCGGTAGCTGGGGGAGTTTGAGGACGAGCGCCGCAGGCGCTGCGCGTCAGCCGACGTACCCGCATATCGGGGTCTGGGGCAGCGCCCCCCCCACGCGGCGGAGCCGCAAATTCAGATGCAGCCGGGAAGGGGCGGGGTAGGGGAACAAAGCCCGCCGCTGGGGGCACCTCCCAGCGTTAGCTGGGGGAGCACTCAAGCCGCACCCGGGCACGGGTCCGGGGCGGAGCCCCGGCTGCGGCGGAGCCGCACATCAGATGCGGCGGGAAGGGGCGGGGCTGGGGAAAAAGAACCCGCCGCCCCTCACCCCTCCCGCGCCTCCGCCACAAGCTCAAGCGCCTTCCGCCCGTCCAGCGACTCACGGATCACATCCGCGTGCCCCGCATGCCGCGCGAACTCCTCCACCAAGTGCAGCAACAGCCACCGCATCGACACGGAAGAACCCGGCGGGAACCACGGCGCGTCCGGCAAGGGGAACGTTTCCGTGAGGCTCGGCAGGGAGTGGATGAAGCGCGCGGTCTCCTCCGCCACCTCGTCCCACCGGGCGAGCACGTCCGCCAGGCTCTCGCTGTCGGACAGCCGGAAGCTGTCCGCCCACGTCTCCGGCTTGCGGTGGTGCTCCGGCAGGCCCTTCGCCCGGCGCACCCATTCCTCCTCGACCTCCACGACATGCTTGAGGAGTCCGGCGGGCGACAGCTCGCTCGCGCTGGGCTTGCGCGCCGCCTGTTCCTCGGTCAGGCCGAGGACCGACCGGCGCAGCGCGCCCCGCTGGGCCTCCACGAACGCCAGCAGCGTGGCGCGTTCGTCGGCCGGGTCCTTCTCGATCACCAGCGTCACCATGGGGTCCACCCTCTCGTCGTCGTCGATGAACCACCGTAGAAGGCAAGGCGGACAGCACAGGTCCTACATGCCGCGCGTCAGAACGGGAATCTGCTGCGCCCGTGCTGGATCGAGATCCACTTGGTGGTCGTGAAGGCGTCGACCATCGAGTCGCCGTTCAGCCGCCCCACCCCCGACTGCTTCTCCCCGCCGAAGGGCACGATCGCCTCGTCGTGGACCGTCCCGTCGTTGACGTGGATCATCCCGGTGTCGATGCGCTTGGCGACGCGTACGCCCCGCTCGATGTCCCGCGTGTGCACCGCGCCGCTCAGCCCGTACGGCGTGGCGTTCGCGATCCGGACGGCCTCCTCCTCACCGTCGAAGGGGATGAGGAGGGCGACCGGCCCGAAGATCTCCTGCGCCAGGACCGGCGAGTCGGCCGCGAGCCCCGTGAGCACGGAGGGCGCGACCAGCGTGCCGTTGATCTCGCCCCGCAGGAGCGCGGTCGCGCCGTCCGCGACGGTCTGGTCCAGCAGGGTGTTGACGGCCTCGGCCTGGCCGGCGTTGATCAGCGGGCCGATGTGGGTGGCCGGGTCGCCCGGGTCGCCGACCTTCAGGGACTTGACCTTGGCGACGAACTTCTCGGTGAACTCCGCCTCCACGGACCGGTCCACGAGCACCCGGTTGGCCGCCATGCAGACCTGCCCCTGGTGGATGAAGCGGCTGAAGACGGCCGCGTCCACGGCGTAGTCCACGTCCGCGTCGTCGAGGACGATCAGGGCGCTGTTGCCGCCGAGCTCCAGCACGGTCCGCTTGAAGTGCGAGGCGGCGACGGTGGCGACGTGCCGGCCGACCTTGTCGGAGCCGGTGAAGGAGATCACGCGGGGCACCGGGTGCTCGATCAGGGCGTCCCCGATCTCCGCGATGTCGGTGACCACGACGTTGAGCACTCCGGCGGGCAGCCCCGCCTCCTCGAAGACCTTGGCCACCAGTCCGCCACCGCATATAGGCGTGTTCTGGTGCGGCTTGAGGACGACGGCGTTGCCGAGGGCGATCGCGGGCGCGACGGACTTGATGGACAGCAGGAAGGGGAAGTTGAAGGGGCTGATCACCCCGACGACCCCGACCGGCAGCCGGTAGAGGCGGTTCTCCTTGGTGTCGTCCGGCGACGGCAGGATGCGGCCCTCGGCGCGCAGCGCGAGGTGCAGTGCCTCGCGCAGGAACTCCCGCACCAGGTGCAGCTCGAAGGCCGCCTTCACGGCCGTGCCGCCGCACTCCGCGGTGATCGCGGCGGCCAGCTCCGGCTCCCGCTCGTCGATCACCCGCAGCGCCCGCTCGAAGACGAGCCGCCGGGTGTACGGATTGATGGCGCCCCACTCCTTCTGGGCGCGCTCGGCGGCGCGATAGGCCTGGTCGATCTCGTCCACACCGGCCACGGTGATGGAGGCGAGCTTCTCCCCGTCGTAGGGGTTGAAGTCGACAATGTCCCAGGAGCCGGTGCCGGCCCGCCACTCGCCGTCGATGTACTGGAAAGCCAACTCGTCGAAGTAGGACATGCGCCATCCCTGCCTGGAGGTACGGGGGCGCTCACGGCGCCCGAACCGGAATGCAGACTCCTGATGGGACGTCATCGTACTGATGTGTCACAGCAGTTGAAGCAGTCGCCTCAACAGATCACGGCTGAGCTCCGGCGAGAGGCTGTCCTCGTGCAGGCGCTCCATCACCCTGCCGTACTGCGCGACCTCGTCGGGCTTGTCCAGATACAGCGCACTGGTCAGCTGCTCCAGATAGACGACGTCGGACAGGTCGGACTCGGGGAAGCGCAGCATGGTGAAGGCGCCGCTCTCCCCCGCGTGCCCGCCGTGCGCGAACGGCATCACCTGGAGCGTGACATTGGCCTGTTCCGAGATGTCGATGAGGTGCTCCAGCTGGCCGCGCATGACGGCCTCGCCGCCGTAGGGGCGGTGCAGCGCCGCCTCGTCCAGCACGGCGTGGAAGTGCGGGGCGCGCTCGGAGAACAGCAGCTTCTGGCGCTCCATGCGCAGCGAGACGCGGCGCTCGACCTCCGCCTCGCAGGCGGTCGGCTGCCCGCGGACGACGACGGCCTGGGCGTAGCCCTCGGTCTGGAGCAGGCCGTGCACGAACTGCACTTCGTAGATGTTGATGTGGGACGCGGCGCCCTCCAGTCCCACATAGGTCTGGAACCAGCCAGGCAGCACATCGCCGTAACTGTGCCACCAGCCCGCGACGTTCGCCTCGCGGGCCAGCCCCAGCAGCGCCTCGCGCTCCAGCTCGTCGGTGACGCCGTAGAGCGTGAGGAGGTCCTCGACGTCCCGCGCCTTGAAGCTCACCCGGCCCAGCTCCATGCGGCTGATCTTCGACTCCGACGCCCGGATCGAGTAGCCGGCCGCCTCGCGGGTGATCCCGCGCGATTCCCGCAGCCTCCTGAGCTGTGAGCCCAGAAGTATGCGGCGCACCACAGAACCGCTCGACTCGCTCGTGGCCATCTTCGCGACTCCTCCTTTTCCGGTCCCTACCCGGTCGTGCCGCTTCCGCACCCTCCCGGGGCGACCCCCGCTACCCCCGGCGCCGAAGTCTGCCACCTCCGGGCTCCGTTGAGTGTGCATCCGATTACGGAGGCAGTGGCAGTCCGGACACCGTACGCAGGAGGGCGTAGGAAGAATTGCGCCCTTACCGGATCGCGCGCCCCCAAAACCCCCACGTGCACGTGCATCTGCCCTTGCATCCACCATCCGCATTGGGAACCATGGGGAACGCACACGTGCATGTCACGTCCACGATTGCCAGGAGTGCCTCAGATGGGTACCGAAGGATCGACTGTGCTCTCCCCCCTGTGGCGAGGGCTGCCACCGATCGCCCCATCGGCCGTCTCCAGCTCCGCTTCCTGTGCGCTGCCGCCCCGGTTCGAGGCGGTCAGGACGGCGCGGCGGTTCACGAGGACCACGCTCCAGCAATGGGATCTGCCCGGCCTCTTCGACGATGTGGCGCTCGTCGTCTCGGAGTTGGTGACCAACTCCATGCGCTACGCCCTTCCGGCCGAGCTCGTCGGCACGGAGTACGAGCCGCCCGTACGGCTGCACCTGATGCGATGGACGTCGCGTCTGGTGTGTGCGGTGCGGGACCCCAGCGAGGAGAGCCCCGTCGCGGGCGAGGCAGACGCGTCCGCCGAGTGCGGGCGCGGGCTCCTCCTGGTGGACTCCTTCAGCGACACCTGGGGCTGGCATCCGCTGGCCGGGGCGCTGAGGGGGAAAGTGGTCTGGGCTCTGTTCAGACTGCCGCGGGATCGCGACTGAGCGCTGTCACGGGGGGCGCTCAGTCTGCGATCAAATAGTCGAATTCGCCGTCCTTGACGCCCAGCAGCATGGCCTCGATCTCCGCCGTCGTGTAGATGAGCGCCGGGCCGTCCGGATGGCGGGAATTACGCATCGCGATCTCACCGCCCGGCAGCTTCGCGAACTCCACGCACGATCCCTGCGAGTTGGAGTGCCGGCTCTTGCGCCAGACGACGCCGTCGAGATCCGTGGCAGCCATGCCGTTGTAAGCGTGAGGCACAGGTCTCTCCCGGAGTATTCGCAGGGGGCACCCCGGCACGAATGGTGGGGATGACAACTACTCCGGATCATAGCTCCGTTCATGTGCCTATGCATGGGCGGATGCACGTGCACTTACGGTACGGACACCACTACTTCCCGGTGCCGGAATACGGGAGCAGCCCCATCTCCCGGGCGTTTTTGATCGCCCGTGAGAGTTGTCGCTGCTGCTGGGCGGTGACCCGGGTCACGCGCCTGCTGCGGATCTTCCCGCGGTCCGAAATGAACTTCCGCAGCAGATCGGTGTCTTTGTAGTCGATGTATGTGATGCCCGCTGTTTCCAGGGGATTGGGACGGGGTTTGAGGTTCTTGCGGTGATCGGGGCGACGGGGCATGGACATTGCCTTTTCTGGTGGTCGCCCGGCCGCCGGAGGCGGTGGCCGGGCGGTGATCAGGAAACGGGATCGAGGAGTTCGTCGAATGCGGCGGACAGACAGCGCCAGGTGTCCGGGCCCGCCGCGAATTCGGCGTCGGTCAGCAGGCACGACTCCAGCAGCGAGGACAGCGCCTCCGCGTCGAGGCCGGGCGAGGTGAAGGTGAGGTACTGCGCGCGGTCGCCGTGCTCGGGGTGCCAGTCCAGGGCGGCGGCCACGCGGCGGGTCGCGGGCACCAACTCCCAGGCGGCGTCCGGCAGCGAGGCCAGCCACGGCCCGGCGTTCTCCACGCACAGGGCGCCGCCGGCCGCGTCCCAGGACAGCAGCGTGTCCGGCCGGTCCGCGAGCCAGAACCGCCCCCGGCTGCGCGCCGCGGCGCACGACAGGTCCTCCAGCGCGTCGTACAGCCGCCCGGGGTGGAACGGCCGGTGCCGGTGCCATACGAGCGTGCTGACGCCGTCCGCGTCGGCGGCCTGCGGCAGCAGCGCACAGGCGGGGTGCTGCCGGGCGGCCGCGGCCTCCACGTCGAACCCCTCGACCGCGGCGGCCGCCAGCTCCTCCGATTCGACCGGAACGCGGCGGGCGGTGGGGACGAGCTGGTCGAGCAGCGCGAAGTCGGCGGCGTCCGCGGGGGGCGTGGCGTCCGGCCCCCCGCTCCCCTCCACCACCGCCAGCACCGGCGCGTATTCCAGCTGCCGCGCGAAGGTGTCCGCGACGGTCCGCTGGTCCGACGCGGCGGCCGCGAGCCCCGCCTCGGCGAGGTCGTCGCCGCAGCCGAGAGCGGGCAGCAGCAGGGCGGGGTCGATCGCCGTGATCACGCCGGTGAGCCGGAAGTTCTCCTCGCCGTGGGCGGCGACCACCTCGGCCATCGCCTTCGGCTCGACGGAGTCCCACAGCTCCACGACGGCGAGCCGGCAGAGGCCGCCGGCGGCGAGGCGTTCGAGCTCGGGCACCAGATCCTCGCGCAGCGCGCAGCAGGCGCAGTCGTTGACGAGCGGAGCGTCGCCCTCGTCGAGGACGCCCGAGCCGTCCCGTACGGTCCGGCGCACCGTTCCCGTGACGGCCGTCGCGAGGTCGTGATGGAGCGCGACACTGCCCGGCACGGTGCTCAACAGCCTTTCGACGACGGCTACGCGCGCGTCGGAGTGCAGACCTCCGACGAGCACGACGGGCAGCGGCAGCGGACCGGTCACCGGCCGGCCTCCCGCTTGCCGTAGCGGCGCTCGAAGCGCTCGACCCTCCCGGCCGTGTCCAGGACGCGGGCGGTGCCGGTGTAGAAGGGGTGGCTCGCCGAGGAGATCTCGACGTCGATGACGGGATAGGTGTTGCCGTCCTCCCATTCGACGGTCTTGTCGCTGGTGGCGGTCGACCGGGTGAGGAAGGCGTAGTCCGCGGCGCGGTCGCGGAAGACGACGGGGCCGTAGGGCGGGTGGATTCCGGGCTGCATCGGGGTCAGCGCTCCTCTCGGAAGGTGACGTGGCGACCGACGACGGGGTCGTACTTCCGCAGTTCCATGCGGTCGGGGTCGTTACGGCGGTTCTTGCGGGTCACGTAGGTGTGGCCGGTCCCAGCCGTGGACCGGAGCTTGATCACGGGGCGTAGCTCGTTGCGGGCCATGGGGGCTACTATACAGAAATGGTTTCCATTTTCATTAGGCCCTTCGCGGCCGCCCGAGGACCGGAGGTCTGACCTTGTCCGCCCACTGCCAGCTCACCGGCCGCAAGCCCGGCTTCGGCAACTCCATCTCCCACTCCCACCGGCGCACCGCCCGCCGCTTCGACCCCAACATCCAGAGCAAGCGCTACTGGCTCCCCAGCGAGGGCCGCCATGTGCGGCTGCGCCTGAGCGCGAAGGGCATCCGGACGGTCGACAGCATCGGCATCGAGGCCGCGGTGGCCCGCATCCGCGCCCGGGGAGTGCGCGTCTGATGGCGAAGAAGAGCAAGATCGCGAAGAACGAACAGCGCCGCCTGACGGTGGCCCGCTACGCGGCCCGCCGGGCCGTCCTGAAGGCGATCATCCGCGACCCGCGCTCCCCGGAGGCGGAACGCGCCGCGGCCAACCGCGAGTTGCGCCGCCAGCCGCGCGACGCGAGCGCGACGCGCGTACGCAACCGCGACTCGGTGGACGGCCGCCCGCGGGGTTACGTCGGGGCGTTCGGGCTGTCCCGGGTGAACGTACGCGCGCAGGCGCACGCGGGATTCCTGCCGGGGGTCAGGAAGTCGAGCTGGTAGCGGGGGCATTGGGCGCCGGGTGGGTCCGTGAGGGCCTGCCCGGCGGGGCCCGTCAGAGGACCGCCGGTTACCGCCGGGGGTGGACCCCCGGACCTAGTCTTTTTGCGACGGCTTCGCCGCGACGAACGAACCCATGCCGTGGGTCGTGATGATCAGGCCCTCTTCGCGCAGCGCGGCAGTAACCTTGCGCACGGTCACCCGAGCAACACCGAATTCCTGCTCGAGGCGCATCTCGGAAATCAGGTGGTTCACCGGGTACTCGCCACTGGCGATGCGCTCGCGGATCACGGCGGCGATCTGCGTCCACTTGGGCTGCGTCGGGTCGAACTCCATCACGCGCGCAACTGTATGTATGAGCGGCTACTCGAACATAGCAGCTAGCGTCAGCAGACACCTATAGACATGTGCATCCGAGGCGCCCTATGGTTGCGCTCAGCACAAGACCCCCGCGACCGCTCGAACGGTCCGGGGGCGTGGCCACCAGCCGAAAGCCAAGGAGCTGATGACGTGAAGGACTTTATCGCTCGCTTCCTTCGATGGGCGAGGGCTCCGTTCAAGCCCCGCTCCCTCAACACCCCCCCAGGCGGCCGCCACTCCGCCCACTCCCCCGGCCCCCACCTCCGAAACGCCGGACACCTGCGGCGTCTACACATGGGCCATCGCACGCGGGATCGACATCAAGCCCAGTTCACCCCTCGCCTCCTGCCCCTGCACGGAGCACGCTCCCGCATCCGTCCCCCACGTCGGCTCGTTCGTCTTCGACCTTCGCCTCGGCCGCGTCGGGCAGGTCATGGGTGACGAGGGCCTTCGCCTTCAGCTTCGGCCGCCTCACGGTGGGCGGGAGTGGGACGCCGAGGTCGGGGACACCCGGCCCGCCACCGGCGCCGAGCTGCTCAGCGCGAAGGTCAAGGCGGCCAACTCCGGCGGTGCCTGGGGAAGGTGAGCGCGGGCGCGGTGCGCCCCGCGCGCCCCCCGTGCGCCGGTTGTGCGCGCCAAGCCCCCCTTCACGGAGCGCGACCGTCAGATACTCTGAGTGACGACAGCGGTTTCGGGAGGGGACGCGAAATGACTGATCTCAAGGAGCCCGTGGAGGTCTATGAGCCTCCGGCGCTCGTCGAAGTAGGCGCCTTCGGTGACCTCACGCTCGGCTGGACCGAGGGGAGCGCGCTGGAGGAAGGCGGCGAAGGCCAGCTCTGGTATTGGCGGTAGCGGGCCATGCCTGGTGAGGAGTGGTTCGCCGTCCTGCCGGACGGCCCGTCGGCGCAGGCCGCGGTGTGCGCGCTGCGGCCACGCGCCGAGCGGATCGTCGCCCACGCTTCGGGGAGGCCGTGGCTGCTGGGCCGGTGGGCGGACGACCAGGTGACGATCGCCCGTACGTACAGGGCCCGGGTCGCGGTGATCGGGCGCTGCGCGGTCACGGCGCCCGAGCTCACCGCCCTGATCGCCCGGGTGGACGACGTCGCACAGGTGGAGCGGGCAGCCGGGCCGCTGGCGGGCAGCTTCCATCTGATCGCGTCGGTGGGCGGCCAGGTGCGGGTGCGGGGCAGCGCCTCGGGGGTCCGGCGGGTCTTCCACGCCCTGCTGGGCGGGGCGACGGTCGCCTCCGGCCGCAGTGACGTGCTGGCCGCCGCGATCGACGCGCCGGTGGACGAAGAGGTGCTGGTGACACGGCTGTTGGCCGCCGGGTCGGTGCACCCGGTGGAGGAGCGGAGCCCATGGCGCGGCGTCACAGCGGTGGCGCCCGACCACTGCCTGGTCGTCGAGTCCGACGGCCGGTCCGCCCCGCGCCGCTGGTGGACCGCGCCGGAGCCGGCGCTGCCCCTGACCGAAGGGGCCCAGGCACTGCGTCAGGCGCTCTCGGCAGCGGTGGATTCCTGCACGGCGGGCGGCGGCACGGTCAGCGCGGATCTCTCCGGCGGCCTCGACTCCACCAGCCTCTGCTTCCTCGCGGCGCACGGCCCGGCCCGGCTGGTGACCACCTACCGACAGGGTGCCGACCCGGTCAACGGCGATACGGAATGGGCGGAGCGAGCCCGGGCGGCCCTGCCCGAAGCGGAGCACCGGTCGGTGGGGCAGGACGAGGCCCCGTTGTGGTTCGCCGGGGCGCGCGGCCCGCACCCGGCACTGGAGGAGCCGGGCGCCTGGGTGCGGGACACCGCCCGGCTCGCCGACCTCGCCCGGCGGATGCGCGAAGCGGGCTCCCGGCTGCACCTGGCCGGGCACGGCGGCGACGAACTGTTCTCCGTCACCCCCCGCTATCTCCACGACCTGGTCCGCGACCACCCGGCGAGGGCCCCCGCCCACATCCGCCGCCACTGCCTGCGCTTCCGGCAGCCGCTCTGGCCACTGCTGCGCACCCTGGCCGAGCGGACCACGTACGCGGACTGGCTGCACCAGGCCGTCGAG
This sequence comes from Streptomyces sp. NPDC001407, assembly GCF_042895325.1. Lineage (NCBI taxonomy): Bacteria > Bacillati > Actinomycetota > Actinomycetes > Kitasatosporales > Streptomycetaceae > Streptomyces > Streptomyces sp. NPDC001407. Next base: position 51,672 of record NZ_JBIAWF010000021.1, on the reverse strand, counting down.
GAGATGGACGCGCTGCCAGCCACCCCCACCGCGCCGTCCATGTCCTGGGGGCCACCACTGCGCATGCCGCCCTGGGCCACGCTGGAGGCAGTCCGCGGCGCCCGGATCCTGCTCCACGAGGCCGCCGCCGCGGAACCCGAACCGCTGGCACCGCACCGCGCCCAGCACACCGCCGTGCAGTACGCGCGGACCGCCGGGGCGGCCGTCCGCCGCATCGACCAGGCCACCACCCGCTCCGGGCTGCCCCAGGCGGCACCCTGCCTGGACGACCCGGTGATGAACGCGGCCCTGTCCGTACGCCTGCCCGACCGCGCCGGGCGCAGCGCGTACAAACCGCTGCTCACCGCCGCGATGCACGACGTCGTCCCGGCACCGCTGCTGGCCCGCACCACGAAGGGCGACTACAGCGCCGATTTCTACATAGCCCTCGCTCGGCACCGCGCCGAGCTGCTGGAGCTGTTCGACGGCTCGCTGCTGGCGGACATCGGGCTCATCGACATATCCGTGCTGCGCGCCGCGCTGCTCGTCCCGCACCCCACACCGCACATCGTCACGCACCTGTCCCAGACGCTCGCCTGTGAGACCTGGCTGCGCTCCCTGCCCCGCCCCCACCACCGGCCCACTTCCACCCCGACCGGGAGAGCACGATGACCGTCAGCCTGCGCGACACCATCAGCACCGCACCCGTCGACGACGGCATGATCCTGCTCGACGAACGCACCGGCCGCTACTGGCAGCTCAACGCCACCGGCACGCTCGTACTGAACGCGCTCCTCCAGGGCGCCACCACCGCCGAGGCCGCCCGTGATCTGAGAGAGCATCACCCGAGCCTGCCGGCCGGACAGGCGGAGGAGGACGTATCGGCCCTGGTCACCTCGCTGCGCACGGCGCGCCTGGTGACGTCATGAGCAGCCCCGCCGTCACACGGCGGCCGGAGCGGCGCGCGGCCGTACGGGCGGCCGTCGCAGGGGCGCGGGTGCTCGCCACCATGCCGCCGGAGCGCATCCGCCGGATGCTGGGCCGCTTCGGGTCCGGATCCGTCCCCGCCACGGTCGAGCAGGTGCTGGCGGCGCGGGAGGCGGTGGTCGGGGCCAGCGCGCGGTGTGCGGTGGAGGCGGGTTGTCTGCAGCGGTCGCTGGCCGTCGTACTGCTCTGCCGAATGAGTGGCCTGGGGGTGGTGTGGCGTACGGGAGTCCGAAGCCGGCCGTTCCGGGCGCACGCGTGGGTGGAGGCCGATGGGTCGCCCGTGGGTGAGCCGTATCCGACGGGGTACTTCACGCCGATCGTGACGGTGCGGGTGGGAGCGGCGGATCCGCTCCTGTCGCCCCGCCTCCGGCAGCCGGAAACGCGGCTCTAGCGCGGCCGACGCGTCTAACGCGGCACCAGCAGCAGCTGATCCGCATAGCACCAGGCCCAGTCCTCGCCCGGCTCGAAGGAGCGGGCGAGGTCGTGGCCGGACTCACTGTGCGCGTGGGCGCTCGCGTGCCGGTTCGGGGAGCTGTCGCAGCAGCCGATGTGACCGCAGACCAGGCACTCACGCAGGTGCAGCCAGGTGCTGCCGATGCGCAGGCAGTCCTCGCAGCCGTCCGTCGTGCTGGGGGTTACTTCCTGGATCTCGGCCAGGTGGGCACATGCTCTTTGGGTGGGGCGGCCTTCTACGTCTGCGGCGACGTGCCAGGTGGGTGGGGTCATGTTGTCCACGGTAGGGGTGGGCGGGGGTGGGTGCGAGCTTGTTCTTCGGGCCGGTGGGTGCGGGCTGCCTGCGGCGCGTTGCCTCAACCCCGCCCCTTCCCGACCGGAGCACGTGCGCGACGGCTTGGCGCCTGCGGCGGGCTTGTTCCCCTACCCCGCCCCTTCCCGGCTGCATCTCCTTTGCGGCTCCGCCGCGTGGGGGGCGCTGCCCCAGACCCCGAGCTGCGGGTCCGTTGCCGCCTTCGGCGGGAGCGGCCTGCGGCCGCGTCCTCAAACGCCGGACGGGCTGAGTGCGTACCCCCGAAGCCCGCGCTTGCCCTCCGGCGGGAGGGGGTGGGGTCGGAGGGTGGGGTTCTGGAACGCGGTGCGACTTCACGGCACTCAATGCGTCTCACGGTGCCCGCACCGCGTTCCAGGTCCTCAGCCCGGAGGCCCCACCCCCGGCACCCACCACAACCCAAGCCCGGCCGGCGCTTGAGGCCACGCCCGAAGGGCGTCCCGCCGCAGGCGCAACGGACCCGCACCCCTACGCCACAAGAGTGGCCCACCCTGACCCCCCGTCAACCATGCGGCCCAATCCAGAGCGCCGCACCCCAAGACGCACCCCACGATGGACCGTGGGCCCCCGGGTCCGTCGCCGTCTTCGGGAAGGATCCGCCTTGACCCCTCACAGCCTTGAGCAGCTGCGCCGTTGCACCGTGGCCGTCGACCTCGGGGCCGCCCGTACCCGGCTCTACGTCCGGGACACCGGGCTGATCGTGGACGAGCCGAGCATCGCGGCGGTGAACACCCGCACGGGTTCCCTGATCGCGGTGGGCGCCCTGGCGGAAGGCATGGCGGGGCGCACGCCGCACCACATCCGGGTCGTACGGCCCATCTCCGGCGGCACGGTCGTGGACATCGACATGGCGCAGCGCATGCTCCGCTTCCTCGTCAGCGACAAGATCCGCCGGGCCTGGCGGCGCAAGCCGCTGCTGCGCGCGGCGGTCTGCCTGCCGCACGACGCGGAGCCGCTCGCGCAGCGGGCCGCGACCGAGACGCTGACGGGCCTGGGCGCGCGCCGGGTCGAGCTGGTGGACACGCTCATCGCGGCGGCCGTCGGGTGCGGGCTGCCGGTCGAGCAGCCCGAGGCGACGATGATCGTGGTCTGCGGGGCGGCGTCCACGCAGGTGGCCGTCCTCTCGCTGGGCGCGATCGTGGCGGCGGAGAAGGTGCTGGTGGGCGGCGACGCCATCGATTACGCCGTGGTCCAGCACCTGCGCAGCAGGCACGAGCTGATGCTGCCCACGCAGGGGCTGGCGCCGTTGCAGCGCGCGCTGTGCGCGGACCCGATGGAGGAGGGCGCGGAGGTACGCGGCCGCGACGTGGCCACGGGCCTGTCCCGCACGGTCATGGTGAGCACCGAGCACGTCCGCGAGGCGATCCACACCCCGCTGACCGGCGTGCTGGACGCCATCGGGCGCGTGCTGCGCGACTGCCCACCGGATCTCGTCGCCGACCTCGCCGATCGCGGCGTGATGCTCGCCGGCGGCAGCGCGGTCCTGCCGGGCCTGGACCGGATGATCGCGGACGCCACGGGGATGACGGTGCGGATCGCCGAACACCCCGACACCTGCGCGGTGATGGGGCTCGGCGCGATGCTGGAGGGCCGGGTCCGGCCGCTGCACCTCGACCCGATGGCCACCTGACCCGGGCCCGAGACCTCCCCTCGTCCCCGGCCCCCACCCGCCCCCTTGGGAACTTCTTTACCTTTGGGTCCGTTCCGTCTGTGCACCCCTGATTTTCACGAGGAGAGACACAGATGGCGCTCTGGGACCGGCTCAAGGACTCCGCCGCAACGATGCAGGGTCAGCTGGTGGCGAAGAAGAACGACCTCAAGAGCGGGGCGTTCCGCGACGCGAGCATGGCGATGTGCGCGCTGGTGGCCGCGGCCGACGGCTCGATCGACGCCTCCGAGCGGCAGCGCGTCGCCTCGCTGATCGCCACCAACGACGTCCTCCAGAACTTCCCGGCGGACGACCTCCAGGCCCGCTTCAACGACTACTGCCAGAAGTTGACGGCCGACTTCGACTTCGGCAAGGTCAGCATCCTGCAGACGATCGGGAAGGTCCAGAAGAAGCCGACGGAGGCGCGGGCGGTCATCCAGATCGGCATCGTCATCGGCGGCGCCGACGGCGACTTCGACAAGGACGAGCAGGCCGTCGTCCGCGAGGCGTGCTTCGCGGTGGGCATCAACCCGGCCGAGTTCGACCTGTAGTCCACGCTGTAGTTCACACCCACTGGCGCACCCACCGGGCGCCGCCGCACCGTGGAGACACACCGTGCGGCGGCGCCGCGCCGCACCGCACCGCACGTCGCAGGCGCCAGTGCGCCACTCGCCCGTCACTCCCCCGTCACTCCCCCGCGCGGACGTCCGCCGCGAGCGCGAAGAAACCCTTGACACTCCGCCGCGCCCCTGTTGAGCATGTGCGCATGACGGGGGAGTCAAAGAGGAGTTGTGAGCCGCGTCCTGCGCGCGCTCGCATCAGACCGAGTTCTGGTCGCCGTACCGGTTCCGCCGCTGCCTTCGACGCTCCGTCACCGCACCGGCAGGGCCGCCCCCCACGCCACTATCCGGCTCTGCTGTGTGCCGACAGCCCCATTCGCCAGGCTCCACCTGCTGCCGAACCCGGCCAGCGGGACATTCCCCGTGCGTTCCGGTGGGCAGGCCGAAGGATCTCGGACGCCCGCACCGGACGTGCCGGCCTCTTCCGAATGGCACACAGTGGCAGAGATATTGCACGTGATGAACCCGGGGCAGATGGGACGTCTCCTGGGTGACTGGCGTTCGCGCGGTCCCGCGTACGACGCGCTGGCGCAGCGCGTACGGATCCTCATCCGTGAGGGGCAGCTGTCCCCGGACACCCGGGTGCCCCCCGAACGGGCCCTCGCCGAGCAGCTCGGCATCAGCCGCACCACCGTCACCAAGGCGTACGACATGCTGCGCGCCGAGGGGCGGCTGCGCAGCGCCCGCGGTTCCGGCACCGTGATCGCGCTGCCCGAGCCGGCGGCGGACGGCCCCGAGACGGCCTCGCCCGGGCCCGCCGCGCAGTGGTGCCGGCCCGCCACCGACTGGGCGGCCGACTTCGCCTCCGACCTCCTGCCCGTACCCCAGGAACGCCTCGGCCAGGCGCTCGACGCCATCGCCCCGGACGTGGCCAGGGCGTTCACCGAGCGGAGCCACGAGCCGTACGGGCTGCCGGGTTTACGGCAGGCAGTGGCGGACCACTACACCGCGCGCGGACTGCCCACGTCACCCGCGCAGATCCTGATCACCCAAGGGGCCGGGCACGGCTGGCAGCTGCTGCTGCGGCTCCGGGTCCGGCCGGCGCAGCGCGTCCTCATCGAATCCCCCGCCGCGCCGCACGTCATGGACGCGATCTGGCTGCACGGTGCCCGCCCGTGGCCCGTGGGCCTGGGGGCGAACGGCTGGCACATCGAGCTCTTCAGCGCCGCACTGCACCAGGCCAGGCCCCAACTGGCGCTGCTGACCCCCGATTTCCAGCAGCCGACCGGGCATGTGATGCAGGCCGAGGAGCGCCGCCTCCTGGTGCGGACCGCGCTGCGCACCGGCACGCTCCTGGTCGCCGACGAGAGCGCGGCCGGACTGTGGCTGGACGACGGCGCGATGCCCGAGTCGCTCGCCGCGCACGCCCCCGAGGGCACGGTGGCACTGATCGACTCCGCGCGGGCGGTGACCGGGGACGGCGTACGGGTCGGATGGATCCGCGCGGCGGCGTCGACGGTCCACCGGCTCGCGGTGATCAACAGCGGCCTGGGGACGACGTGTTCGGTTCCTGACCAGGTGCTCGCCGCCCGGCTGCTGGCCTCGGCGGACGGGCTGCTGGCCGAGCGGAGGGCGGCACTCCGGGCGGGACGCGCGACCCTGACATCGGCTCTCGACCGGCACCTGCCCAGCTGGCGGTATACGACCCCGGGCGGCGGGACCACCTTGTGGGTCGACCTGGGCGCGCCCGTGAGCAGCGCGCTGGCAACCGCCGCCGAACGGCACCGCGTTCATCTGCTGAGCGGCCCGAGGTTCGGCACCGGCGGCACCTTCGACCGCAGGCTGCGGCTGCCGTTCACGCTCGACGAGCACGCGCTGCGGGACGGGGTCCGGCGGCTGACCCGCGCCTTCGACGAGGTCGTGGAGACCACGGGGACCGGTGCCGCCGAGCGCACGGAGAACCGGAGCCCGGCCTTCGTCTAAGGCAGGCCAAGCCTTGCCAATTGGCTATTTGAAGCGCACCACCCGTGTTTCATACTGGTAAAAGAAATTCTGCACGGCCCTTTCCCTCTTCCAGCGATGACCCTGGGCCCGGCTTTTCCTGCCGCCCGGTGGAATCACCCTCGAAAGGCTGTAAAGAAGCATGCCGAAACTCGATCGTGACCGCCTTGAATCCCTTGCCGCGGAGCTGCTGGAGAAGCAGTTCAAGCGCGTCCCGAAGATGCGTGAGCTGCACCGCGGCGAGTGGATCGACCGGGACTACTACATCCGCCACATCACCGAGACGGTGCTGCGGATCCGCCTCAACAACGAGGTGGACAGCTACGCCCTCTACAAGGTCGGTTCCCAGGACGACCAGCTGGCCGCGAAGCTGGCCCGCTATCTGGCCGAGGAATTCGGGCACGAGAACATGTTCACCCGCGACCTCCAGAAGTTCGGTCTGACCATCGAGCAGCTGGACGCCACCCCGGTGCTCACCTCGACCGCCAAGCTGATGGGCTACCTGCGGCTGGAGGCCGACCACGCGGGTCCGGCGCCCACCACCATCTGGGACTGGTTCGTCGAGTGGTACTCCGACCGCTACAACCCGGTCATCACCGACAAGGCCGCCGAGGAATTCGGCAAGGAATACGTGCACGGCACACAGGCGCACATCGCCTTCGACGAGCAGCACGACCACGACGAGCTGATGTTCCGTACCGTGTCCCGCGCGGTGGAGAACTTCAGCACGCCGGAAAAGGCGGAGGTCTACCTCACCACCTTCATCGACCTCATCGGGGATTACTTCGCCGAGCTCTACGAGGTCACCGTGGGCGCCCGTGAGGCCGTTTCCGCCTGATCGCGGCCCACACACCGGCACCGCTGCTCCGACCAGTGAACGCACAGCGGCGGCCCGTCCCGTTGCGGGCCGCCGCCACCGATGTCCCGGAGAGCCACTGCAATGACCGAACCGCTGCCCCGAACCCGTAACCGCATTCTGGTCGTCGAGCCCATGTCGTCCGGAAATCAACTGCTCGTGGAGGCCCGCGCGCTCGGCTTCGAGCTCGTCGTCGCCTCCTACGACCGCGACGACCGGCGCATTCCCGACCCGTTGCGCGAGCACATCGACGAACTCGTCGTGGTGGACACCAACGACGAGCCGGCGCTCTACGACAGGGTGGCGGAGCTGCATCGCGAGCGGCCGTTCGCGGGCATCGTGCCCGGCTTCGAGTTCTACGTCGGCACGGCCGCACGGCTCGCCGGCCGGCTGGGGCTGCGCGGCCTGCCCGTGGCCGACGTGGAGGCGCTCCGGGACAAGGCGGTCATGCGCGACCGGGCGCGGGCCGCCGGGCTGCGGGTGCCGCGCTACGCCGAGGCGTCCGACGCCGCCGGCCTGGACGCGGCCGCCGCCCACGTCGGCTTCCCCGCCGTCCTCAAACCGACCCGCTCGGCCGGCAGCGTGCACGTCACCCGCGTGGAGAACGCGCGTGAGCTGCACCGGGCGTACGACTGGATACGCACCGACCCGCGCACCGACCTGGGCCGCGGCCTCGACGGGCCCGTGCTCCTGGAGGAGTACGTCGCCGGGCCGGAGGTCAGCGTGGAGGGGTATGTGCTCGACGGCCAGGTCGTCATCGTCTCCGTCACCTCCAAACTCCTCGGCGCCGAGCCGTACTTCGTGGAACTCGGCATGATCGTCCAGCATGAGCTGGAGCCGCCCGTGCGGGCCGCCGTCGAGGCGTACGTCACCGACGTCTGCCGGGCGCTGGGCGTCACGCTGGGCCCCTTCCACTGCGAACTCCGCCTGCCCGAGGGCGATCCCGTACTGATCGAGACAGGCGCCCGCCTCGCCGGACATTCCATTCCCCAGCTCGTGGAGCTCGTCACGGGCGTCTCCCTGGCCCGCGTCATGCTCGCCTCGTACGCCGGGCTCGACCCGGCCGAACTGGGCGTCTTCTCGGCGCCGCGGGCGAAGTGCGCGGCAGTGCGGTGCTTTGTGGCGGAGGAGGGGGTGCGGGCCTTCAACGGGCTGGTGGGGCTGGAGGAGTTGTCCGCTTCGGATGATGTCCTGGACGTCTCGCTCTATTACGAGCACGGGGCGGAGGTTCCGCCTGCGGAGGACTTCCGGTCCTTGCTGGGACATGTCATCTTCCAAGCGGAGTCGTACAGCGAGGCGCTGGCGCGTTGGGAGGCGATCGGGGATCTGGTGCGGCTCGCTTGACCGGGGGTTTTTCCCCTACCCGCCCCTTCCCGAAACTGGGGGCAAGCCCCCAGACCCCCGCAGCACGCGGCGCAGCCGCGTCAGGGACCGGCCCGAGGACGACAACCCTTGGAACAGATCACCTCCCCGCCCGCCCAGGACAACCGAATAGGCAGAGACTTCGGCTATCTGTGGTCCGCCAGTCTCATCGCGCCGCTCGGTGACGGCGCACTCGTCGCCGCCTTGCCGCTGGCCGCCAAGAGCCTCACCGACGACCCGCGGCTGATCTCCGGCGTCGCCTTCGCGTCCACCCTGCCCTGGCTGCTGCTGTCGGTGGTCGGCGGGGCGCTCGTGGACCGGATGGACCGGCGGCGGATCATGCTCGGCGCACAGATCGCGCAGGCGCTGCTGGTGGCGGTCATCGCCGTCCTCGTCTCCAGCGGCCTCACGCGGATCTGGATGCTGTTCCTGCTGCCGTTCGGCGTGGCCTCCGCCGAGGTGCTGTTCACCACGGCCAGTCAGACCGTCATCGCCGCCGTCGTGCCGGAACGCCATCTGGAGCGGGCCAACGGCAGGCTGGTGGCGAGCGAGACGGTGGCCCGCGAGTTCGCCGGACCGCCGCTCGGCGCGGCCCTGTTCGCGTTCGCCGCGCCGCTGCCGTTCTGGCTGAACAGCCTCACCTTCGCCCTGTCCGTCCTGCTCATCCAGCGCATCCGCACCCCCGCCCGGGAGCCGCGCCCGGCGGACGGTCAGAAGCTGTCCGCCGAGATCGCCGCGGGGCTGCGCTGGCTGCTGCGCCACCGGCTGCTGCGCACGCTGTCTCTGGTCGCGGGCGCGGCGATGTTCTGCGAGGCGATGGCGCTGTCGACGCTCGTGCTGTTCGCCCACGACGAGCTGCACGTGGGCGACCGCGGCTACGGCGTCCTGCTGGCGGCCATGGCGATCGGCGGGGTCATCGGCGGGATGGTCGGCGGCCGCGTCGTCGCCCGCGTCGGCCCCCGGCTGACGGCCATCGGGGCGCAGACCGCCTGCTCGCTGATGTGGCTCGCGATCGGCCTGGTGGGCCGCAGCCCGGTCACCGTCGTGGCGCTGTTCACCGTCTTCTCCGTCAGCGTCTCCCTGTGGGTCGTGGTGGTGCAGTCCGTACGCCAGAGGCTGGTCCCCGCCGAACTGCTCGGCCGGGTGTCGGGCGCCGCCCGCATGCTCACCTGGGGTGCCATGCCGCTCGGCTCGCTCGTCGGCGGCTTCGTCGCCAACTCCTTCGGCCTGGTCTCCCCCTGGCTCGTCGGAGGCACCCTCTCCCTGCTCGTCACCCTGATCGCCCTGCCCGCCCTGATCCGCTGGGACCACTGACCGAACGCCGGACACCACCACTTGGGGAACGCCACCGTGAACGCACAGTCATCCGGGCAGGACACTGCCCCGCTGCTCCTCGTCCTCAACCGGTTCGACGACGAATTCGGCGAGTACCACCGCTTCGTGCCGCCCGGCAGCTTCCGGCTGGCCTATCTGGCCACCGCCGACGCCCTCGCGCCCCTCGACCGGGACGGCGCCGTCGAGACCGCCGTGGTCGAGGACATGGCGTACGAGACGCTGCTGCCCGTCGCCCGCCGCATCGTCGAGGCGCACGGCCCGCTCGCCGGGATCATCGGGCTGTCGGAGTTCGACCTGATCACCGCCGCCCGGCTGCGGGAGGCGCTGGACGCGCCGGGCCGGAAGACGGAGTACGTCCTGCGGTTCCGCGACAAGACGCGGATGAAGCGCTGGATCCGGATGGCCGGGGTGCGCGCGCCGAAGTACCGTGCGCTGGACCTCGGTTCGCATGCCGAGTCCCTCGCCGACGAGCTCGGCCTGCCGCTGATCCTCAAGCCGCGCGACGGCGCCTCGGCCAAGGGCGTGCTGCTCGTGCGCGCCGAGCGCGAGCTGGAGGAGGCCCTGGAGACCGTCGACCGCGACGGCTACGAGGCGGAGGAGTACGTCGAGGGCGCCATCCACCACGTGGACGGAATCCGCCGCGACGGACGCTTCCACTTCGCCACCGCCTCCGCGTACGTCAACACCTGCCTGGACTTCACCCGTGGCCTGCCGCTCGGCTCGGTGCTCATCGACCCGGGCCCGCGGCGCGACGCGCTGCTGGGCTTCGCCGCGGACTGCCTGGACGCCCTGGAGCTGTGGGACGGCCCGTTCCACCTGGAGGTGATCGTCGACTCCGCGGGTGAGCACGTGTTCCTGGAGGTGGGTCTGCGGCCGGGCGGGGCCGGAGTGCCGTTCCTCCACCGCGACATCTTCGGCATCGACCTCTACGCCGAGTCCGTGCGCGCGGCGGTCGGCCTGCCCCCGATGACCCCGCCGGCCGAGCTCACCCACCCCGGCCCCGGGGTCGGCGGCGGCTGGCTGGTCTTCCCCGAGCCGAGGCCGTGGCCGCAGCGCCTCGTCAGCCGCAACTCCCTGGTCGAGGCGATACCCGAGTTCTACGGCGAGGCGCTCCCGGCCCCCGGGCAGGTCTTCGACGGCGAGGGCGGCTACGACCACGCGGGCGGCCGCTTCCTGCTGCGCGGGCCCGACGAGGCGACCGTGCGCCGCGCGGTGCTGGAGGGCATCGCCCGCTACCGGCTGGAGACCACGGCCGTGACCCCCGCCGTGGCCCAATGAGCGACGGCACCCTGCGGGTCCGCCTCGGCATGCCGTCCGCGATCGACCCCGGCACCGCCTTCGAACACGACGGCGCGCTGATCGCGGGCGTCATCGCCGACCCCCTCGTGGACTGCGACCCGGCCACCGGCCGGCTCGCCCCCGCCGCCGCGAGCAGCTGGCAGGTGGCGCCGGACGGGCTCTCCGTACGCTTCACGCTCCGCCCCGGCGTGCGCTTCCACCACGGGCGCGAGGTGACCGCCGAGGACTACCGCTACGCGCTCTCCCGCGTGGCCGCCCCGCAGACCGGCTCCGAACTGGCCGGACACCTCGCAGTGGTGGAGGGGTACGACGACGTGCGGGCGGGCCGGAGCGCGCGGCTCAGCGGGGTGCGCGTCCTCGGGAGGCTGCTGCTGGAGATCCGGCTGACCGGGCCCTTCCACGACATCGCGGCCGTCTTCAGCCACCGGGCGACCGCGCCCGTGCCCGCCGAACTGGCCGAGGCGGACCCCGCCGGGTTCGCCCTGCACCCGGTCAGCAACGGCCCGTACCGCCTGACGGAGCCCTGGCGGCCGGGCGAGGACCTGACGGTCGAGCGGTTCGACGGCTACTACGCCGCCAACGCCGCGCACCCGGCCGGCGGAGCCGGGCAGTCCGCGCGGATCACCTTCCGTACGGACGCCGATCTGGCCACGGGGCACGAGGAGTTCCTGCGGGGCGAGGTCGACGTGACCGAGGTGCCGCCGACCGTGATCGAAGCGGCGGCACGTGAGGGCGGTCCGCGCTTCCGCGTCACACCCAACCCCATGGTCACCTTCCTCGCCTTCCCCACGGCCGTCGCGCCCTACGACGATCCGGTGGTGCGGCGGGCGGTGGCCATGTGCGTGGACCGCTCGGCGATCGGCCGCACGCACTTCGCGGACACGCGCCCGGTGGCCCACCGGCTCCTGCCACCGGTCCTGGACCCGTCGGGCCCGCTCCCGGACGTCATCCCCTACGACCCCGCCGGGGCGCGCCGCCTCCTCGCCTCACGGGGCGCCGCGCCGCCCTCGCGCTTCGTCTTCCGCTATCCGGCGGGGCAGGGGCACGAGGGGTGGGCCGCGGATCTTGCGGCTGGGGTGGGGGCGGGGCTGGGCATCCCGGCTGCGGCCGTGCCGGCCGAGCGGTCCTCTTTCCTGTCCGAACTTCCGCGCTCGGACGGGCCGTTCCGGCTGAACTGGCAGGTCGACTATCTGTCGGCGGACAGCGCGGTGGCTCCGCTGCTGCGGTTCGTGGGCTACGGGGAGGGTGCGGTCGAGCGGTTGCTCGCGCGGGGGCGGGGGGTGGCTGACGCGGCTTCCCGTGTGCGGGTGTATCGGGAGGCGGAGCGTCTGCTTCTTTCTTCGTTGCCGGTGTTTCCTTTGTGGGAAGGGGCGTTGTATCACCTGGTGGGCGAGCGGGTTGCTTCGCGGGGGGCGGTGAACGATGTGTTCGGGGAGCCGGTCCTTCGGGGGATGGCGGTGTGATTTCCCCAGCCCCGCCCCTTCCCGAAACTGGGGCGCTGCCCCAGACCCCGGACCGCGCTTCGCGCGGTGTCCTCAAACGCCGGACGGGCTGAAATCAGCCCGTCCGGCGTTTGAGGACGCGCCCGCAGGGCGCTCCCGCCGCAGGCGGAGCCGTCCTCACGCCACCGAGACCGGCGCCTCCGACCTCGCCCACGTCCCCAGGGCGATCTCCGCCGTGATCCCCGGGCCGAACCCCGCGATGACCCCCCGCGCGCCGTCCTCCGCCCCGCCGTCCTGGAACAGCCGCTCCAGCGCGTCGAAGATGACCGCGGAGGCGATGTTGCCCCGCTCCGTGAGCGTGGCACGGCTGTAGCGGAACATCTCCGGGGGGAGGTCGAGGTAGGTGCAGAGGTCGTCCAGGATTCTGGGGCCGCCGGCGTGGACGATGTAGAAGTCGAGGCCGGACATGTCCCAGTCGTACGGCTCGGCCATGGCCCGCATCGCGGGGGCGAGCATGGCCATCGTGCCGGGCACCCGCTTGTCGAGCATGAAGTGGAAGCCGGTGTCGCGGACGCCGTAGGAGATCCAGTCCTCGGTGTCGGGCACCAGGTGGGAGCCGTTGCGCTCCAGCCGGACGCCGTCGCCGCCCTCGCCCCGGACGACGGCCGCCGCGAGGGCGTCGCCGAAGAGGCCGTTGGACAGGAGGTTGCCGACGCCGAGGTCGGTCGGCTGGTAGCAGAGCGAGCAGAACTCGCAGGAGACGATCAGCACGTTCGACGCCGGATAGGCCGTGCAGAAGTCATGGGCGCGGTTGATGGCCGCGCCCCCCGCGGCGCAGCCGAGCTGGGCGATGGGCAGCTGCCGGGTCTCGGACCGGAAGTCCATGGTGTTGATGATCCAGGCGGTCATCGACGGCATCATGAAGCCGGTGCACGAGACGTAGACGATGAGGTCGATGTCCCGGGTGGTGAGCTCGGCGTGGTCCAGGGCCTGCCGGATCACGTCGGGCACGCGGGACTTGGCCTCGATCTCGTAGAGGGCGTTGCGGGCGGTGAAGCCGGGGTGTTTGAGGGTGTCCTCGATGGGCTGCACCAGGTGCCGGGTCTGCACGCCGGTGTTGCCGATCAGCCGCAGGGCGAGGCCCAGCTGGGGGTGGTCGGCGTGCAGCGTGCGCGCCAGTTCCAGGGTTTGTTCCCGGGTGATGACGTAGTCGGGGACGGCGATGGACGGCCTGCACAGAGTTGCCATGATCCGCTCCTTACCAGGCGACCGGCAGGGCGAGCGGATAACGCCAGATCGAGACGGTGTTCCACTGCACCTCCTCCGCCGGTACGGCCAGCCGCAGTTCGGGAAAACGGTTGAGCAGGGTGCCGATGGAGACCTGGAGCACCATGCGGGCCATGTGGGAACCCAGGCAGTGGTGACTGCCGTATCCGAAGGCCATGTGGACCGCGGGGTCCTTGCGCTCGAAGTCCAGCTCGTCGGGGTGTTCGTAGATCATCTCGTCGCGGTTGGCGGTCAGATACGACACGTGGACCGTGTCGCCCGCCTCGATGGTCACCCCGTCGAGGTCGACGTCCTCCAGGGCCACCCGTGGGATGCCCACACCCTGACGGAACGGGATGAACCTCAGCAGCTCCTCGATGGCCTGCGGCAGGAGCTCGGGCCGCTCCCGCAGCTGGAGGAGGTGCTTGGGGTGAGTGAGCAGGGTGTAGATGATGTTGCTGATGTCGTAGGTGGTGGTGTCGTGGCCGGTGACGACCAGCAGCATGGCGAGCACGGCCAGCTCGTTCTCGTCGAGCATCTCGTCGCCGATGCGCGCGGTGGCGAGTGAACTGATCAGGTCGTCACCGGGGTTGCGCCGCCGCTCCTTGCCGAGCTCGCCGAAATAGGCCCGCAGGCCGGCCTTCGCCTCGGCCGCGGAGGCCTTGTCGGCGGCGGCCATGGACATCATGGCCATCGCCCAGGCACGCAGCTGCTTGCGGTCCTTCTCGGGGATGTCGAGCAGCTCGCAGATCGTCATCAGCGGGAGGCGGCCCGCGAGGTGGTCGGCGACATCGGCCGGGGCGCCGTGCGCCTCCATGCCGTCCAGCAGGGTGTCGACCGTCTTCTGGGTCCAGGGTCTGAGCTCCTCCACCTGCTTGGTGGTGAATGCCTTGACGATGAGCTTGCGCACGCGGTTGAGGTCGGGAGGATCCATGACGTTGATCGCCTCGGCCTGGACGATGGGCGCCGGGGTGATCCGCGGGAAGTCCATCCCGACCAGCGCGGCCCGGCTGAAGCGTCTGTCCGAGGTGACCGTCTGCACGTGGTCGTAACTCGTGACCAGCCAGCACCGGCCCTCGCCGTACGGCATGCGCACCCGGACGACGGGGGCCTCCGTCCGCATCCGCGTCATGAAGGGGTCCGGCTCCAGAGCCTCGTCATGTCGGAAGGGACAGCTTCGCACGGAGTCCGAAGTGGTCATCGCAGCACTCCCATTTGCCCAGGGCCCCGCCGATGGCGCGCCAGCCTATTTTCAGACCATGCCGCAATGGTCAGCACGCCACACACAAGCCCCCGCGATTCACCCGGATGATTGATTTCTCAGGGAATCACCGGCAACATCCCCCTCTCCACCATCTTTTTCCCCTTTACTTCGCCGCTTCCCTTTTCGCCTGCAATGAAGGGTTTCCCGGGGGCACCCCACCGGGTCCCCCGTTTGCCCCTTCCGGTTGCTCTCGAGCTGCGGATGCCCACGGATGCTTTTACAGTCGAATCCGGCATCACTGGACAAGTGATGACATTTCGCTGCAAGGAGACGCTCATGCTCGCTCAAGAAACGCTCCGACTCGTCGCAACCCCCTCCGAGGCGGCCGCCATCGGCACGCTGATGGTGGAACCTGAGGCCACGGTCAGCGATCCGCCACTCCCCGCACCCGAGGCGGCCGGCTTCCTGCTCGCGCTGCTCCTCCTGTCCCCCAAGGAGCCGAAGGAGCCGAAGGGCAAGTGAGCTCGCGGGCGGATTTCGCCGCGGCGGCCGATGATCTGGCGATCCGTGTCCTTGGTGCCCTCCGGGGCGCCAAGGACACGGCGCTCGTCGCCCGCCACATCGACAGTGCCCCCGACGCCCTGGCGGCCCTCGCCGCGATCCGGGTGATCGGGGCGGACACCTTCTCCCCGTACGTCCTGACCGACGCGGCCTTCCACGCCGAGGACGCGGCCGCGGTGGCGCGCTCCTTCGAGGCGTTCCCGCTGCCGGGCACCGGGCCCACGGCCCCCGTGGACGAGCGGACCGCCGCCTGGCGCGACTGGGCGACGGCACAACTGCTGGCCCGACTCGGCGGGAACGGCACCTGGCGGGTGGACGCCGCGCAGCCCGAGGGCGACGCCGCGCTCGCCGACACCGCGGACTGGCAGCGCTGGTCCGTGCGCATGGCCCAGCTGGCCACTCTCGCCACCCCCGGCCTCGACGGGCCGGTGCACGAGGCCGCCCGCGGCGCGGCCCTGCCGCTCTCCCGGGGCGTCACCCGCTCCGTCCTGCGCCGCGACTTCCCCACGGCGGTGCGCCTCATCCGCTGGCTGGCGTGGCTCGCCCACGAGGGCGTCCCGCTCCCGCTGGAACCGCTGCTCGCGCTCGAACACGTACGGCTGCTGGGCGGCGAGAGCCCGCGGACGGCCCTGGACCTGGCCGTCGCGCGCCACCTGCTCGAAGGACGGCACCACCAGGGCACGCAGGAGGTAGGGACATGACGGTTCCGGAGGCGGTGGCCACGGCGGCCCGCGGCATGGCGGACCGGGCCCTGTCCTGGCTGCACGCCAACCGCGCGCACGGTGCCCTCCCGGAAGGCACCACGGAGACGATCGCCGACCCCGACAGCGTCTACAAACCCCTCGGCGAGACCACCCTCGCCGCGTCCATCCTGCTGCGCGACGGCGTGGCCGGCGCGGGCCAACTGGTGGCGGCCCAAGCCCTGATGGACTTCACCTGGAAGCAGCTGCGCGAGGGCGACATGCTCTACGAGCGCCAGCTCCGGCACACCCTGATGACCGACCCGCTGGAGATGTACGCGCCCTTCGTCCGCTGCGGCTACCGCCACGCCGAGCTCGACCGGCTGCTGGCCCACCGCGCCCGGCTGCGCTCGGTGGACGGCGTCGAGCTGCTGCCCAACCGCCGGCTCGCCGTCGCCAACGCCGCCCGCGTCGCCGGGCTCGACCACGACGCCGACTGGGCGGCGCTCGCCCGCGCCACCTGGCTGGGGTCCACCCCGGAGCCCTGGGCGATCAACTGGATCACCGCCTACGCGATGACCCACACCGTCTTCCACCTCACCGACTGGGGAGGCCGCCCGCACGGCCTGCCGCCGGACCTCACCGCGTACGTACGGACCTGGCTGCCGGTGTGGATCGACATCTGGCGCGAGGTCGGACAGTGGGATCTGGTCGCGGAGCTGCTCATCGTCGGCGCCTCCCTGGACGAGCCCTACTGCGAGCCCTCGGACTGGGAAGCCATCGCCGCACTCCAGCACGAGGACGGTTTCGTGCCCCGGGACGCCGACCCCGTCGACGACGACCCCCACCAGCGGTTCAAGGACCACCAGCACACCGTGGTGGTCACCGCCGTCGCGGGCTCCATCGCGCTCGCCCGCGCGGCGCGCGAGCCGTGAGCAAGGCGCTCGACCGCACTCTCACGCCCCTGTTGGGCGCCGCCGACGGCGCACACGCCGTGGCCGTCGCGGCGGTGCGCGGCGAGGAGTGCGCGGTGCTGTGCCGGGGGCCCGCCGAACCCGGCACACGCTTCGAAGTCGGCTCGCTGACCAAGACGTTCACGGCACTGCTGCTCGCCGAGCTCGCCGCCCGCGGGGAGGTGCGCTACGACGACCCCGTCGACCGCTATCTGCCGCACGCCGTACTGGGCCCCCCGATCACCCTGCTCCACCTGGCCACCCACACCTCGGGGCTGCCCCGGCTGCCACCGGGGCTGATCGGCCGGGAGGCGCGCGCCGCCTGGTTCAGCAATCCCTACGCCGCCTTCACCTCCGCCGACCTGATGGCCGCCCTCCCCCGCACCCGGCTGCACCACGCCCCCGGCACCCGGGTGCGCTACTCCAACTACGGTGTGGGGCTGCTGGGTCACGTCCTGGCGCGTGCCGCGGGCAGGGACTACGCCGAGCTCCTCACCGAGCGCGTCCTCGCTCCGCTCGGCCTGTCCGACACCGACTGCGACCCGTACCGCCCGCAGGCCACCGGCCACTGGCACCGCAGGCCCCGGCCGCCCTGGCTCGTCCCCGGGCTGCCGGCCGCGGGTGCCCTGCGCTCCAGCGCCCGCGACCTGCTCCGCGTCCTGCTGGCCCTGCTCGACCCCGGGCACGCCGGACCATCCGGCATGCCGCCCACCCTCCGCACCGCGCTCGCCGACGTACAGCGCCCCCGGCTGGCCCTGCCCCGCACGGGCCATCGCGTCTGCCTCGTGTGGAACCTGCGCCCGCGCGGCGGCCGCCCGCTGCTCCATCACTCCGGCGGCACACGGGGGTTCACCGCCTTCGCCGGTTTCCTGCCCCGCTCCGGCTGCGCGATCGCGGCCCTGGCCGACACGTCGCCGACCCCGCTGGCGCCCTTCGTGCAGGCCGCGTACGGGGCGCTGTGCGCCCTGGACGGGTCAGACGTCGGCGATGTGCCGGGTGACGGTGTCCGCGAACTCCCGGGCGGAGGGCGAGAGAGCCGACCACTGCCGGGCGGCCCAGCCCACGTCCAGTGACGGGATGCCGCTGACGGGGATCAGCCGGACGCCGTCGCCGGACTGGCCGAACAGCCCCGGCACCGCCGGTATCAGCGCGTGCCCGAGCCCGAGCTCGGCGAGGAGCAGCGCGGTGTCCCAGTCGGTGGCCCGGGTCGTGGTGGCGCGCGCCGGGAGGCCGTGCTCGCCCAGATAGTGCTCCACCTGCCGGCCCGAACTCGTCCCGGCCGGCGGCCGGATGAGCCGCGTCCGGGCCAGGTCCTCGGCGCGCAGAGCGGTCTCCCGTGCGAGCGGGTCGTCGGGCCGCACGGCCAGCACCCAGTCCAGGCTGACGACCGGCCGCTGTTCGACGCCCTGGGCGTCGTCCTCGGGGGCGATGGTCACCCAGGCGAGGTCGACGGAACCGGCCCGCAGCACGTCCAGGCAGCGGCCGCTGGACCGCTCGGTGTGGAACTCCAGTCCCACCTCCGGGAACGCGCGGCTGAAGTCCTTGATGGCCGGGCCCAGGAAGTTCCGGATCGTCGTGGCACCGGTGGCGATGACGACCCCGCCGCCGCGGCCCGTACGCAGCTCGTCGAGCAGCCGCAGTCCTTCGGACAGCGCGGTGAGGCTGTCCGAGGCGGCACGCCGCAGGACGCGGCCGGCCGGAGTGGGCACGACGCCGCGCGGCCGGCGCTCCATCAGCGGGAGGCCGACCTCCTTCTCCAGGCGGCGCACGTGCTGGCTCACCGCCGACTGCGTGCAGTTCATCTCCCGGGCCACGGCGCTGAGGTTGCGGGCCTCACACACCATGACGAACACCTTCAGGTCGTCGAGTGTCATGGTTCGACCCTAAGGGTTTTCTTGGGTGTGTAGGGGCAACTCTTAGGATTGACTGGGTGACTGATGTGGCGACATCATCTGGGGCGACGGCGGCAACCTGGGAGCGGCCTTTCGGCTCCGAGCATGCGCGGAGGCGGCGCGACGTACCGCGACCGGGTGCCGACCGTTCCGCTTGCGGCTTCCCCGGTCCGTTCTCAGCCGGAGGAGTCCCGCCCCAGCACCGGTACCGCGCGCAGCAGTTGCTGCGTGTACGCGTGCTTCGGGTCGTTCCAGACGGAGTCGACAGTGCCGCTCTCCACCACGCGGCCCCGCCTCATCACGAGCACGTCGTCGCACAGGTACCGGATCACGCCGAGGTCGTGCGACACCACGCACAGACCCATCCCCCGCTCCTGTGTCACCGTCCTCAGCACGTCGAGGATCTGTGCCCGCACCGACACGTCGAGCGCGCTGACCGGTTCGTCGGCCAGCAGCACGGAGGGCTCCGGGGCGAGTGCGCGGGCGATGGCGACGCGCTGGCGCTGGCCGCCCGAGAACTGGTGGGGGTAGCGGCCCGCCGCGTCCTCGCGCAGGCCCACCGCGGCGAGCAGTTCCGCGACCCGCCCGGCGGAGGCGGCGCCGCGCAGGGGCTCCGCGACGATGTCCCGTACGCGCATCCGTGGGTCGAGCGAGCCCATGGGGTCCTGGAAGACGACCTGGAGGCCCTCCCGGCCCGCGCCGTCCACCGTGCCCGACGTCGGCCGGTCCAGCCCGGCGAGCAGGCGCAGCAGCGTCGTCTTCCCGGAGCCCGACTCCCCGACGACGCCGAGCCGCCGTCCGGCGCGCAGTTCCAGGCCGACGTCCTCCAGCGCGGTGACGTGGGCGCGCGACGCGAAGGGGTGGGCGCGCGGGAGGGCGTAGCGGCGGGTCAGGCCCCGGGCGGTGAGCAGCACCCGGCCGGCCTCCCGGGGCGCCTCCCGCCGCGGCGGTACGGCCCCGGCCGGGGCGCCGCCGGTCCGGGGGTACCAGCAGGCGACGGTGCCGCCCGCCGCGACGGCGACGGGCTCGGGGCGTACGGCGCACGCGTCGTCCGCGTACACGCAGCGGTCCCGGAAGACGCAGCCTTCCGGCAGCGCACCGGGCGCGGGCACGGTGCCGGGGATCGACCGCGGGCGGGCGCCGGGCGAGAGGTCGCAGGCGGCGAGGAGTGCCTCGGTATACGGGTGTGCCGGGCGGGACAGCACCCGCCGCACGGGGCCGCTCTCCACGACGCGCCCTCCGTACATCACGAGCACCCGGTGGCACACCGAGCCGACGAGCGCGAGGTCGTGGCTGATGTAGAGCACCGCCGTGCCGCGCTCCTCGGACAGGCCGGTGATCACCTCGACGATGTCCTTCTGCACGGTGACGTCGAGGGCGGTGGTCGGTTCGTCGCAGATCAGCAGGGCCGGGTCGTTGGCGAGGGCGATGCCCAGCACGCCGCGCTGCCGCTGGCCGCCGGAGAGCTGGTGGGGGTAGGCGCGTGCGGTGCGGGCGGGGTCGGGCAGCCGCAGCCGTTCCAGGAGGCCGACGGTCGTGTCCCGCGCGGCGGCGCGCTCCCTGCGGGTCCCGTGCAGCCGCAGGGTCTCGGCGATCTGCGGGCCGACGCGCATCACGGGGTTGAGGGCGGTCATCGGCTCCTGGAAGACCATTCCGGCGAGCTTGCCCCGTACGGTCGACAGGTCGCGGTCGGAGGCGCCCACGAGGTCGAAGGGCACGCCGTCGAGCCGGGCGCCGCCGGTGGCCCGCAGTCCGTCGTCGAGGAGGCCGAGCAGGGCGAGGGCGGTGAGGGTCTTGCCGGAGCCGGACTCGCCGATGATGCCGAGGCGTTCGCCGCGTGCGAGGGAGAAGGTGATGTCGCGCACGAGCGGCACGCCGCCCGCGGTCACGCCCAGCCCGGTGACCTCCAGCAGGGGCGCGGTGGTCATCGGACTCCTTCGAGCGTGGGGTCGAAGCGGTCCCGCAGCCCGTCGCCGAAGAGGTTGAGGCCGAGGACGGCGGCGGCGACGGCGAGCCCGGGCCACAGGCACAGCTCCGGCTTCGAGAACAGCAGCTCCTGGGAATCCAGCAGCATGCGTCCCCAGGAAGGCGTGGGCGGCGGGGTGCCGAGGCCCAGGTAGGACAGGGCCGCCTCGGCGAGCACGGCGGTGGCGAAGGCGACGGACACCTGCACGATGACGACGTCCCGGATGTTCGGCAGCACGTGCCGCCAGGCGATGGCCGTACGGGTGCGCCGGGCGATCCGGGCCGCGTCGATGTACTCGGCGGCCATCACGCGCAGCGTGGCCGCCCGGCTCACCCGGGCGAAGCCGGGCGCCGAGGCGATGCCGATGGCGGTCATCGCGGTGAGCGTGCTGGTGCCGTGGACGGCGGCCAGCATGATGGCCAGCAGCAGCGCGGGGAAGGCCAGCAGGAAGTCGCTCACCCGCATCACCAGTGCGCCGAGGGCCCCGCCGGACATCCCGGCGGCGACGCCCATCGGCACCCCGAGCACCGCCGCGAAGCCGACGGCCACCACCCCGACGAAGACGGTGGTGCGGGCCCCGGTCATCAGCCGGCTGGCGACGTCCCTGCCGAACTGGTCGGTGCCCAGCAGGTGTTCGCCGCCGGGCGGTGCCAGCCGGTGGGCCGCGTCGACGTGCAGGGGGTCGTAAGGGGTCCACAGCAGGGAGAGCAGCGCGGCGGCCAGGACGAGGGCGACCAGGGCGCCGCCGGCCGTGAGCGTGGCACGGTGTCTCATCAGCGGCTCCGCAGCCTGGGGTCGAGCAGGTGGTAGAGCAGGTCGGTGACGACGTTCACCACGAGCACCGCCACCACGAGGACGATCACCACGCCCTGCACGAGCAGCAGGTCGCGGTCGGCCACGCCCTGGAGGAGCAGGTCGCCGAGGCCGGGGACGACGAAGACGCGCTCCACGACGACGGCTCCGACGAGCACCGTGCTCAGCTGGAGGCCGAGCACGGTGAGCACGGGGACGGCCGCGTTGGGCAAGCCGTGCCGCCACAGGGCGGCGCGGCGGCGCCTGCCCTTGGCGCGGGCGGTGCGCAGGAAGTCCTGGTGCAGGACGGTCAGCACGGCGGAGCGTACGTAGCGGGTGAGGACGGCGCCCTGCACCAGGCCGAGCGACAGGCACGGCAGGACGAGGTGGCGGGCCCATTCCCCGGGGTCCTCGGCGAACGGCGTGTATCCCCCTGCGGGCAGGGCACCGGCGCGGACGGCGAAGACGTAGACGAGGAGGATGCCCGCGAGGAAGGCCGGTACGGCGATGCCGGCCTGGCTGAGCGCGGACAGCAGCGTCCCGGCGGCCTTGCGGTGCCAGGCGGCGGCCAGCACCCCCGCCGGCAGCGCGAGGACGACGGCCACGGCCATGCCGCCCAGGGCCAGCCAGCAGGTGACGCCCAGGCGGTCGGTGATCCGGGGGCCGATGAGGTCGTGGGTGACGTAGGAGGTGCCGAAGTCGCCGTGCAGCAGCCCCTGTGCCCAGTCGAGGTACTGCGCGGCCAGGGGCCGGTCGGTGCCGAACTCGTGCCGCAGCGCCGCCACCGCGTCGGGGATGGCGTTGGTGCCGAGGGCCACCTCGGCGGGGTCGCCCGGCAGCGCGGTCAGGAAGGCGAAGACCACGAAGCTCGCTATCACCGCGCTGATCAGCAGCGAGGCGAACTTGCGCAGCAGCAGCCTCACTTCTCGGCGCCGCTCTTGGCCCAGCGGACGCCGGTGAGCTCGAAGCCCTCGCCGACCTGGTTGACGGGCAGGCCGGTGAGGTTCTTGTCGGCCACCATCAGATTGGGCATCAGATAGAGCCAGTCGGCGGCCGCGTCGTCGGACAGCAGCCGTGCCGCCTCGCGGTAGCGGGCGGTCTCGTCCGCCGGCTTCCCGGCGTCGCCCTCCTTGAGGAGCTTGCCGAACTCGGGGTTGTCGTAGTGGAAGTAGTAGCCGCTGTCGGCGAAGGTCCACAGGTCGCGCGGCTCGGCGTGGTCGATGATCGACATGTCGTAGTCGCCCTTGGTGAAGACCTCCGACAGCCAGCGCGCGGGGAACTCCAGCGGCTCGATCGCCGCCTTCAGCCCGACCTGGTCGAGCTGGGACTTCACGACCTGCGCGGCGGAGACGGCGTACGGCAGATTGGGCACCCGCAGCCGCAGGCTCCGCCCCTCCGCGCCCGCGTCCTTCAGCAGCTGCCTCGCCTTGGCCGGGTCGTACGGGTAGCGGCCGGTGAGGTCCTCGTACCAGGGGTCGGTGGGGGTGGCCATGGTGCCGATGAGCTTGCCGTGGCCAAAGCGGGCGGTGTCGACGAGCGCCTTGTGGTCGATGGCGTAGCGGACGGCCTGCCGGACGCGCTTGTCCTTGAACGGCTCGCGGGCGTTGTTCATCGACAGGACCACCTCGCCGGTGGAGGTGCCCTCGATGGTCTGGAAGCGGTTGGTGTCGGCGAAGCGGGAGAGCGACTCGGGGGCCTGGACCGTGCCGAGGACGTCGACGCCGTGGGTGAGCATGGCGTTGCTCATCGCCCCGGCGTCCTTGAAATACTTCAGGGTCACCTTGCTCAGCTGAGGTTTGGTGCCCCAGTAGGAGGCGTTGCGGTCGAGGACGATGCGCTCGCCCCGGCGGCGCTCGCCGAGCTCGAACGGGCCGGTGCCCACAGGGTGGTTGGCGAGGTCGCTCACCCCGGTGCGGCTGAACATCGCGCCGACGCGCTCGGTCATCGAGAACAGCCAGCCGTTGCTGGGGCGGCCGAGGGTGACCTTGACGGTGTGGTCGTCGGTCTTCTCCGCCTTGTCGACCACGTCCATCTGGCGGGCGATCTTCAGCTTCCAGTCCTTCTTGACGCGGTCGATCGAGAACACGACGTCATCGGCGGTGAAGTCGGCGCCATTGGTGAACTTCACGCCCTGGCGGAGGTGGAAGGTGTACGTCCGGCCGTCGTCGGAACGCTCGTACCGCTCGGCGAGCTGCGGCTGGATCCTGCCCTGCTGGTCGAGGCGGACCAGCCCTTCGTAGACGCTGCCCAGCATGGCCTGGGGAATGGCCGCGCCGTCGGTGGTGGTGAAGTCCAGGCTCGCGGGCTCGGCGATGAGCCCCACGGACAGGGTGTCGGCGGCGCCGGAAGCGGACGATCCGCCCCCGGAACCGCATCCGGCCAGCACGCCCCCGAGCAGGGCCGAGCCGGCCACGAGGACGGACAATCGCTTCGACCTGGTCACTGTTTCTCCGTCGCTGTGCCGGTCGTCGACTCGACGCCGGCGCGGCGCCGGTCGCACTGTCTCCGCACGGACTTGGAATCGGTGGCCCTCGGGGGGAACGATTCCATGGCGTGGTGGGGCACGCCATGGGTCTGGGGCGGAGGTGATCGAGTTCACGCGAGTGGGGCAACTTGCGTGTGGGGGTGGCGGGTTGTCGCCTGCGGGCGCGTGGTCGCCTGCGGCGGGCTGTTCCCCTGCCCCGCCCCTTCCCGGCTGCGTCTGATGCGCGGCTCCGCCGCGTGGGGGGCTCCGCCGCGTGGGGGGCTCCGCCCCAGACCCCTGACCGCGCTTCGCGCGGTGTCCTCAAACGCCGGACGGGCTGGAATTCACGGACCGTGGCTCGTAAGCCTGCGGGCCGCAGGAATGGGGTACGGTCCGCACATTCAGCCCGTCCGGCGTTTGAGGACGCGCACGCTGGGGGCACCTCCCAGCGGTAGCTGGGGGAGCTCCCGCCGCAGGCGGCGAACCGGCCCGCAGCCGGGGGCCTGGGGCACGCGCCCCAGTCTCGGGAAGGGGCGGGGTGGGGAACAAAGCGCCGCAGGCGCCAACCGGCACCGCGGCGGAGCCGCACATCAGATGCAGTCGGGAAGGGGAGGGGTGGGGCAAGCGCCGCGCTACCCCAGAGCGATCGCCGTCACGACCAGACCGTCCGCCGCCAGCCACCGCCCCCTGAAGCCGTCCAAGCGGATCCCCCCGACCACCGGCCCCGGCACCAGCAGGCGCGCCGAGAACGTGCCACCCGCCGCGTCGAAGGAGAGCTCCGCCTCGCTGAAGTCGAGTTCCTGGGCGGTGAGGGGATACCACGTCTTGAAGACGCTCTCCTTCGCGCTGAAGAGCATCCGGTCCCAGGACACCTCCGGCCGCAGCGCGGCCAGTTCGGACAGTTGTGCACGCTCGGCCGGAAGGGATATCGCGTCGAGCACGCCGTTGGGCAGCGGAGCGTCCGGTTCGGCGTCGATGCCTATGGAGACCGCGTCGGCCGACCGCGCCACGACGGCGGCGCGATAGCCCTCGCAGTGCGTCATGCTGCCGACCACACCGGCGGGCCAGCCGGGCGCGCCGCGCCGGTTGGGGAGCAGGGGCCCGGGGGCCAGGCCGAGCCGGCCCAGCGCCTTGCGCGCGCAGACCCGTACGGTCGCGAACTCGCCCTTCCGCTTGGGCACCGCGCGCACCACGTGGGCTGCCTCCTCGGGGAGGAGGAGGTGGGAGACGTCGGCGGGCAGCGGGCCGAAGTCCTCCTCCGCGACCGTCGCGTGCGGCAGGATGCGCTCGATCACCAGGACGCTCCTCGCCGCTCGCCGGCCGGGCGGGGCAGGATCTGCCGCAGGGGTTCGCGCGGGGGGCGCGGGCGCCACTCGCGGGGATAGCCGACCGAGACCTCCTCGAAGCGGACTCCGTCGTGCCAGGTGACGCGGGGGATGTGCAGGTGGCCGTAGACCACGGCCGCCGCGCGGAACCTTCGGTGCCAGTCGGCGGTCAGCTCGGTGCCGCACCACTGGGCGAAGTCGGGGTAGCGCAGGATCTCCGTGGGGTGCCGCAGCAGCGGCCAGTGGTTGATGAGGACCGTCCGGTGGGCGGGGTCGACGGCGGCGAGCCTGCCCTCCGTGTACTCCACGCGCGCCCGGCACCAGTCGTCGCGCCCCGGATAGGGGTCCGGGTGCAGGAAGTGCTCGTCGGCGCAGACCACTCCCGCCTCGTACGCGCGGCGCAGCGACTCCTCCTTGGAGTGGGCGCCCGGCACGCGGAAGGAGTAGTCGTAGAGCACGAAGAGGGGGGCCACGGCCACCGGGCCGCCCTCGCCCCGCCAGACCGGATAGGGGTCCTCCGGGGTGGCGATGCCCAGGCTCCGGCACAGCTCCACGAGGTGCAGATAGCGCTTCTCGCCGCGCAGGTCGACGGGGTCCTTGGGGTGGGTCCACAGCTCGTGGTTCCCCGGCGCCCAGACGACCTTGGCGAAGCGGTCGGCGAGGAGGCCGAGGGCCCACTCGATGTCGGCGTACTTCTCGGCGACGTCACCGGCGACGATCAGCCAGTCGTCGTCCGATCTCGGCCGCAGCTGTTCGACGAGAGAGCGATTTTCCTTGTAGACGACGTGCAGGTCACTGACCGCGAGCAAGCTTCCGTTGGGCACCGTGATGTCCTCCCCGGTCACCGAAACTAATCGATCATCCGTCCGGAAGGAAGTGTTCACGGCCCTTTCCACCCCTCCGGGTCACTTCGCCCGGCGGAACACCGAACGCGCCCACCAGTAGCCGGCCGCCGTCAGACCGAGGCACCACGCGACGGCCGCGATCCCGCTGCTGCCTATGGACGTGCCCATCAGCAGGCCACGCAGCGTCTCGATGACCGGCGTGAACGGCTGGTACTCGGCGAACCAGCGCAGCCCCGTGGGCATGGACTCCGGCGGGACGATGGCGCTGCCCACGAAGGGGAGGAACTGGAACGGCAGGGGGATGTTGCTGGCCGACTCGGGGTTCCTGGCGACCAGGCCGATCGCGGCCGACAGCCAGGTGAGCGCGAACGTGAGCAGCGTGAGGAGCCCCGCTGCCGCGAGCCACTCGGCCGGCCCCGCGCTCGGGCGGAAGCCCATGAGCAGCGCGACCCCGACGACGGCCGCGATGCTGACCAGTGTCTGGATCACGCTGCCGACGACGTGTCCGGTCAGGAACGACGCGCGGGAAATCGCCATCGTGCGGAAGCGGTTGACGATGCCCTCGGTCATGTCGACGGACACCCCGACCGCCGTGGCCAGGGCCCCGGACGTCGCGGCCATCAGGATGATCCCGGGGGCGACGTAGTCGATGTACGCGGTGCTTCCGGCGGAGCCGCCTACGCCGTTGCCGAGGGCGCCGCCGAAGACGTAGGTGAAGAGCAGCAGCATGACCACGGGCATCGCGATGACCGAGACCGTCATGGTGGGGTAGCGCAGGGCGTGCTTGAGGTTGCGCCGCAGCATCGTCATCGAGTCGCTGACGGCGTAGGACATCGTGGTCATCGGACCGCCTCCTCGGCGGAGTTGCCGGTCAGGGTGAGGAAGACGTCGTCGAGGTCGGGGGTGTGCATCGTGAGCGATTCCGCCTCGATCGAGGCGGCCTCGAGGATGTCGAGGACGGCGCGCAGCGTGAGGACGCTGCCGTCGCTGGGGACGCGCAGGGTGAGCGTCTCCTCGTCGCGCGTCCCCGCGCCGAAGCGGGTGGCCGCCGCGTCGAGTACGCCCAGGTCGGCGAACCGCAGCTGGATGTGGCCGCCGGGGATCCGGCGCTTCAGCTCTTCCGCGGTGCCCTCGGCGACCAGCCGCCCGTGGTCCAGGACGGCGATGCGGTCGGCGAGTTGGTCGGCCTCCTCCAGATACTGCGTCGTCAGGAAGATGGTGACGCCCTCGTCGGCGACCAGGCCGCGGATGATCTCCCACATCGTGCGGCGGCTGCGCGGGTCGAGGCCGGTGGTCGGCTCGTCGAGGAAGATCACGCGCGGGGCGCCGACCAGCGTCATGGCGAGGTCGAGCTTGCGCCGCATGCCGCCCGAGCAGGTGCTCGCGGGCTTCTTCGCCACGTCGGTCAGGTCGAAGCGGCGCAGCAGTCCGGCGGCGCGGCGCCGCCCTTCGCGGCGGTCCAGGTGGTGCAGGTCCGCCATGAGGGTCAGGTTCTCCTCGGCGGTCAGCAGGTTGTCCACGGCGGAGAACTGGCCGGTGACGCCGATCGCGGCGCGCACGGCGTCCGCTTCGCGGGTCAGGTGGTGTCCCGCGACGCGCACCTCGCCGGCGTCGGCGGGGATGAGCGTGGAGAGGATCTGCACGGTGGTGGTCTTGCCCGCGCCGTTGGGGCCGAGGAGGGCGAAGACCGTGCCCTCGGCGATGTGCAGGTCGAGGCCGTCGAGCACCTTTTTGTCGCCGTAGGACTTCATCAGGCCCGTGGCGGTGATCGCCGCAGGAGACGTCATGGCGGTCGGTTCCCTTCTGTGGGAAGGGGGCCGGGAGCGGCCCCCGGGAGAGCGCGCTGGGTGGTCAGGAGCGGTGGATCACGATGTCGCCGACCGAGGTGCGGGCGTGCACCTCGACGGTCTCCTCGCCGTCCTCGGGGCCGTCGGCCGGGCCGAGGGAGTTGCGCACGGTGCCGACGCCGGTGCTCACGTCGAGCCAGGCGGCGGTGGAGTGCC
The DNA here is from genome assembly GCF_042895325.1 of Streptomyces sp. NPDC001407. Lineage (NCBI taxonomy): Bacteria > Bacillati > Actinomycetota > Actinomycetes > Kitasatosporales > Streptomycetaceae > Streptomyces > Streptomyces sp. NPDC001407. The sequence continues at coordinate 23,468 of NZ_JBIAWF010000021.1, read as the reverse complement.
GGATGCCGATCTCGAGGTCGCCGGAGGCGCCCTGGAGCGTGACCTTCCCGCGTGCCACTTCGCCGATGCGGATGGTGCCGTTGGCGGACTTGGCCTCGACCCCGCCGTGTGCGACGCCGACGGAGATGGCGCCGTTGGCCGAGCGTGTCACCAGGTCTCCGGTGATCTCGCCGATCTCCGTGTCGCCGTTGCCGTTCTTGACCGACGCCGTGCCGGTGATCTCGCCGATCTCGATCCGGCCCGCTCCGACGATGTCGGCGTCGCCCGCCACGCGGGCCACGCGGATGTCGCCGTGGCTGGTCCTCAGGTCGGCGGTGGCCACCTGGGCGACCTGGATGTCACCGAGCGAGGTCTTGAGCCGGCAGTCCCCGAGGACGCCCTCGCAGATGAGGTCCGCCATGGGCGCGAAGCCCTGGACGTCCGATCCGGCCGGCAGCTCGACGGTCAGCTCGACCGCCCCGCTCTTGCCGAACACGGAGCGCTTCCTGGGCGCCTTCACCAGCAACTTGCCGCCCGCGAAGGTGACTTTGGTCTGCTGCGCGACCCGGACGTCCTCCGCCTTGGCGGAGTTGCCCGGCAGCACCTCGACGACGGTGTCCGTGCGCTTGCCGGCGACGATCCGGGCGATGCCGGCGTCGAATTCGAAGATGACGGAGATGGGTCCGGGTGTGTCGAAAGTTGGCATGGCTGTCCCGTCCTGGTGGCTCGTGTACGTCTCTGTGTCCCCGCGCCCGGCGGGGGTGGTGACCCCCGCGGCTCGCGGGGTGATGAGAAGTGGTGCCCGGCGCCCTGGAGTCAGCGCACCCAGCCCGTGTACACCTGCCCGCCCGCGCTGCGGCCGCGGGCGGCGGGGCGGGGGCTCCCGCCCGGCTCCAGGGCGGCGGCCACGGCGCGTACCAGCCAGGCGTTGACCGAGAGGCCCTCCTTGCCCGCGGCCTCCTCTGCCTTCGCCTTCAGATGCGCGGGGAGGCGGAAGTTGATGCGCGCGGTGGCGCCGTCCTCCCCCTCCGGGACCGCGGCCGGCACGGGTGCGGCCTCCGGCTCGCCGGCCCGCTCGTACGGCCCTTGCGCGGGCGGGGCCGTGACCACGAACTCCGGGTCGAGGCCCCGCAGCCGCACGTCGACCGAGCCGGGCGCGAGATCGCCGGTGACCTCCGCCATCGCGGCGGACAGCGCGTTCAGCAGCATGAGCCGGGCGGCGGACTCCAGCGGTGTGGTGAGCCGGTCCGCGAGCGCGCGGGCCTCCTCACCACCGGCGTCCGCGGCGACCGCGAGCTCGTGACGGAGATTGTCGACGTAGGGCGTGAGGTCCATGACACCACTATGGCACATCGATGGCACCATGGCGAGCCATTGTGGCACCACGTTGTGGTATCCGCCATTCCGGAACGCTCCGGAACGCTCCGGAACGCGGACGGGCACCCCGCTGCCTGGCCGACAGCACGGTGCCCGTCCCTTCCGACGATCCGGCCTACCGCCGGCCGGTGTTCAGTCCCGCTCCACCGGGATCCACAGCTCCACGTCCGCCCGCGCCCCCTCCTGCGACAGCTCCGTGCGCAGGATCTCCGGCCCCCGCCGGCTCCGGTACGGGTTGGAGGGGAACCACTGCGTGAACACGTCCCGCCACATGTGCTGGAGCGACTGCGGGAACGGGCCGGAGTCCTCGAAGACGGCCCACGTGCCCGCCGGGACGGTGAGCGCGTCCATGTCCTCGGGGACCTCGTGCGCGGGCGCGCCCGTCACCGCGGCGTGGTAGTAGTCGAATTCGGATCCCTCCTCCCGGCCCTCGGAGAGCTGGTCGCTGACCGAGACGATGCCTTCCGGCTGCTGGTCGGACAGCCGGTGGATGCGCTGGTGCGTCTCCTTGCCCATGCCCTTGATGAACGCGGCGATGGCCGGGTTCACGCCTTCGTACACAAGAGGCACCCGTGCCTTCCTGCCGACCACACGGAACTCTTCTTTTTCCACGATCCGATATCGCATGCTGCTGCTTCCTTCGACGACGAGTCGGAAGGACATCCGGGGCTGTGAGCGCAGCGCCGCGCCCGTGCGGCGCGCCTCGCCGGGCCCGATGCCGTGCATGGCGCGGAACGCGCGGGCGAACGCCTCTCCCGAGGTGTAGCCGTACCGCACCGCGATCTCCAGCAGCGTCCGCTCCCCCGCGAGCACGTCCGCGCCCGCGACGGTCAGCCGCCGGCGGCGGACGTACTCCGACAGCGGCATCCCCGCGAGCGCGGAGAACATCCGGCGGAAGTGGTACTCCGACGTCATCGCGAGCCGCGCCAGCTCCTCCCCCTCGATCCGCTGGTCGAGGCGGCCCTCGATGTGCTCCAGGGCCTGGTTGAGCTGTTCCAGCACTCCGGTCTCCTTCTCTCTTACGACCTTCACGCTAGAAAGTCCGCGGCCTGTCGCACCCGACTTCCTGTGCCCGTTCCTGTCGGGTGGCACCGCCGGCGACGCGTCAGCCGGAGCCGCGGTCGTACGTCACCACGAGCGTCTTGTCGATCGCGTCGAAGAGTTCCGCCAGGGCGCCGTGGTCGGGGGCCTCACCGTAGACGATGGCGGCGAACGCCTGAGTGCCCTCACGCCAGTCGACCGGCTCGCCGGGACGGCGCACGGCCTCGACGCGCCGGACGCCCGGCAGCGCCTTCGTCTCCTTGACGCCCGTCATGGAAACGATCGCGCGGGCGTCGAGCGGCGGGGCGAAGAAGCGCTGGAAGGCGATGCGCTGGTGCACCGGTGCGGTGAGGTCGGCGGAGACGCGCCCCAGGGCGCAGTCGAGGGCCGTACGGAGCATCGGGAAGCCGGTGGCCCGGCCGACGGTGTCGTCGATGAAACCGCCCAGCCTGCCGTTGACCTCGATCAGGCGCGGGCCGTCGGCGGTCAGCTTGAACTCGGTGTGGGCGATGCCGGACGTCACCCCCAGCGCGCGCAGCGCCTGTTCGGTGGCCTCGGTGAGCCGGGCGGCCGTGACGGCGTCGACGTTGCTGGGGAAGAAGGCGCCGGTCTCACGGAAGGGGTCCAGCAGGGGCGGCTTGCCCGTGATGCCCGCGTGGACGATCCGGCCGCCCACGGCCACCGACTCCACCGAGACGTAGTCGCCCCACCGCGGGCCCGCGACGGACGGGTCCCCGACGAGGTACTCCTCCAGCACCAACTCGCTCTCGCCCGCGGCCAGCAGCTCCTCCACCGTGCGGACGCAGTCCGCCACGGTCCGCGCGAGGACGGTGTTGCGGCTGCCCGCGCCCTGCCGCGGTTTGACGACGGCAGGGGCGCCCACGGCTGCTGCGGCCGCCGCCGCGTCCCCGGGCGCGGAGACGGCGGCGTAGCGGGGCAGCGCGGGCACTCCCGCGGCGGCGAGGGTGGCTCGCTGGAGGTGCTTGTCGGCCAGGGCCGCTGCCGTGGCCGGCGAGTGGAAGGCGAGCCCCAGGCGCTCCGCGAGCGCGGCGGTGGCCTCCAGCACGCGGTCGCTGAAGGTCGTGATCCCTGCCGGGCCGAGGGCCTCCAGCCGCTGGACCGTGGCTTCGGCCAGGGGTGACGCGGCGTCGAACTCCACGACGGTGCCGATCTGCGCAAGCAGCGGGAGGTCCTTCGCGACGGCGGGCACGGACGGGTCGCAGAGGAGGACGAGTTCGCAGTGGCCGGAGGCGGCGGCCGCGAGCTGGAGCGGGGTCACGGAGCCGTTGTCGTGGACGACGGCGAGGCGGGGTGGCATGCGGTTGCCTTTCGGGTGGGAGGTGACTGCTGTGTCCTCAGGAGGTGTCTTGTGCGGGTGCGCGATCCGGCCCGTCGGGCCTCTGAGGACACCGCGGCGCGGCGGTGGCGTGGAAAGGCGCGCCCCGCACCCGAATGAACGAGGCCCGCCCCGGAGGACCGCTCAACCGCCCAGCAACTGCCGCAGGACGAAGAAGGTCACCACGCCGATCGCCGCCACCGCCAGGAAGTTCTTGATCAGGCGGCCCGCGATCAGGGTGACCACGCCGCCGATCAGCGTCGGGACCGCCCACTCCCCGCCGCCCTCGTACATGGGCGTGACGACCTCGGGGAAGACCAGGGCCGCGAGCACCGCCCCCGGCACGTAGTTCAGCGCGGTCTTCACCGCGTCGGGGAGTTCGCGGTCCTGGAAGAGCACGATGGGCAGGTAGCGCGTCGCGAAGGCGCAGGCGGCCATGCCGATGATGAGCAGGGTCAGGAACACTCAGGCCACCTCCGTTGACTTCGCGCGCTTCTTCTCCCACGTGTCGCAGCCCGCGCCGATGGCCGCGCCGCCGAGCGTGGCGACGACGAGCCCGAGGTTGTACGGCAGGGGGTGCGCGGCCAGGGCGAGCGCTCCGGCGCCGAGCACGGCGGCCCACACCTTCCAATTGACCATCGCCCCCGCCATCATGGCGATGAAGATCGCCGTCATGGGGAATTCGAGGCCCTGGTGGGCGATGTCCGGTACGGCCGAGCCGAGGATCATGCCGAGCACGAGGGACGTGATCCAGTTGGCGAACATCGCCATGGCCGCGCCGAGGAAATACCACTGCCGGTCCCGGATGCCGGTCAGTGTCTTGAACTTGTCGACGACGACGAAGAACACCGCGTCGACCAGTCCGAAGGCCAGCAGCGCGCGCCAGCGCTGCGGCAGGTCGCGCATGTGCGGCCGGAGCATGATCGCGTAGATCATCATCCGCAGGCTCAGCACCAGGGTGGTGAGGAGGATGATCGGCCAGCCCACCCCGTCGCGGAGCAGCTGCTGGCCGGCCAGCATCGCGGTGCCCGAGTTGACGGCGGCGGCCATCGCGACGGTGCCCGCCCAGCCGACGCCCCCGGCGATCCCGGCGGCCCCGGCGATGATGCCCATGGGGAACGCGCCGATCATGAACGGGGTCATGGCCCGCGCGCCCGCCCAGAACTCCGCCCGGTGCGTGCTCGCACCCCCGGCGCCGGTGTCCCCGCCGCCGGTCCCGGCCGTCACCGGCTCACGCGTGCCGGCGCGTTCGTCCACCGCACCGGGCTCCTTGGTCCCGCTGCCTACGGGCTCGTCCAACGGGTCCACCTCCCTCCACATGGCCACCTGGGGAATTCACGCGGACTGCGCGTGCACCAGGCCGGTCAGTCGGTCCTTGAGCAAGGGGGCCACCTCGCCGCGCAGCTCGGCGGGTGACCCCAGGCGGAGAGACTCCACCGCGGCGCGACGATAGAACAGTTGAGCGTCGCTGTCTTCCGTCATCCCGTACGCACCGTGCACCTGCATGACCTCCGCGGTGATCTTCCGCGCGGTTTCGGCCGCCATGGCGAGCGCCTGCGCCGCCTCCAGCCGGACCGCGCCCGTGCGCCGGTCCACGGCCCACGCCGCGGCCCGCACGACGAGCCGTACGGCGTCGAGGCGGGCGGTGAGGTCGGCCAGCCGCAGGGCGATCACCTGTTGGTGGCCCAGGGGCTTGCCGAACTGCTTGCGGGACTTCGCGTAGGAGACCGCCAGGTCGAGCACGCCCTGTCCGAGCCCGACCAGATAGGCCGCCTGCCGGACGCGAGCGGCGTCGAGCACCGTCCGCCAGTCCTCCGCGAGGGTGGCACCGGCGTCCGTTTCCAGCCAACTGTCCACCGGGGCAGCGTCGAAGACGACCGCGTACAGCTCGCCCCGCCCCAGCTCCTCGTGGCGCCGGGCGGTCACCCCGGGTGCGTCCGGCCGTACGAGCGCGGCGCGCACCGTGCTGCCCTCGTGGCCGACCACCAGGAGGTGGTCCGCCTCCGGCACGAAACCGACGAACGTCCGGGTGCCGGAGATCGTCTTCCGGTCCTGGCCGACGGTCAGCCGGGCCGGGACGGCGGTGGTGCCGGTGCCGTGCTCGCGTACGGCCAGCGCGATACGGGTGCCGTCGGCGACGGCGGGCAGGAGCTCGTCACGCGCACCGCCCGCGGCCGTACGCGCCAGGAGCTCGGCGGCCGTCACCGTGTCCAGCAGCGGGCCCTGGTACAGGGCCGCGCCCAGCAGTTCGGCGGCGACCGCCCAGGCCTCCTGGGGGCGCCCCTGCCCGCCCTGTCCCTCCGGGAGGGACAGGGCGGGCAGGCCCAGGTCGGTGAGCGCCTGGTGGATCATGGCGCGGATGTCGGGGGCGTCCTCGGTGTTCGCGTAGGGGGAGCGGTCTGCCATGCGGCGCACCAGGGGGGTGAGCTCTTCGTCGAGGAACTCGGTGAGCGTTTCGCGCAGGGTGCGCTGCTCCGGGGTGGGGGTGATCTTCATGTTGGTGGTCTCCGTACGTGCTGGTCGGCGGGTTTTGTTCCCCAGCCCCGCCCCTTCCCGGCTGCATCTGATGTGCGGCTCCGCCGCGTGGGGGCGCGTGCCCCAGACCCCGATGTGCGGGCCCGTTGCCTCCCCCAGCTACCTCCCCCGGACTCCGTCCGGGGGTGCCCCCAGAGGTGCCCCCAGCGGCGGTAGCGCACTGCGTGCGCGTCCTCAAACGCCGGACGGGCTGGTTCTGGCTGAGGTGGGTGCGGAAGTCACGCCAGCAAGCCCAACCCCGTCGACGCGATCAGTGAGCGCATGACCTCCGACGTCCCCGATGCCAGCGTGAGGCCCACCGCCTCGCGGTAGGCCGCCTCGCCCGCGCCGGCGGCCGTCGGTGACGCGTCGTGGCGGGAGAGCACGCCGTCCAGGCCCGTCAGGTCCAGGTGGGCCTGTGCCACGTCCTGGGCGACCTCCGAAGTGATCAGCTTGGACATGGCGTTGTGCACGTCGTCGCTCGCGTGCTCGCCGAGTTCGGTGACCGAGCGCCAGGCGAGCAGCCGGGCGGCGCGCACCCAGGCGTCGAGCTCGACCAGCCGCGGGCCGTGCACCGGGTGGTCGAGCAGTCCGGTGTCGGCCGCGTGCCGCAGCAGCACGTCGAACCAGCGGCACGCCTTGGCCTCGAACTCGACGCCCGTGCGCTCCAGTCCGAGGACGCTGTTGATGACCTCCCAGCCGCCGTCGACCTCGCCGACGACATCGTCCTCGGTGACCCTGATGCCGGTGAGGGTGACGTCACCGAACCGTTCGTCGCCGAGGTTCCACAGCGGGTCCACCAGGACGCCCGGGGTCTTCAGCGGCACGACGAACAGCGTGATGCCGTGGTACTTCACCTCGGACTCGCTCGTGCGGGCCGCGCACAGCGCGAAGTCGGCGAGGTGCGACTTCATGCTGTAGACCTTGCGCCCGTGGATCCGCCAGCCGTCGCCGTCCGGCTCGGCCCGGGTCTGGAGCGACGCCAGGTCGGAGCCGACGGCGGGCTCGCTGAAGAGGATGCTCGCGGCGCCCTCGCCCCGGGCGATCCTGGGCAGGAGCCTGCTCTTCTGGCTGTCCGTGCCGTACATCATCAGGGCGAGACCGACGATGTCGATGCTCAGGGTGTGCACGATGTCGGGCACACCGTGGGCTATGAGCTCCTCCGTGAGGATCGCCTTGTCCTGGATGGTGCCGCCCAGACCGCCGTACTCCCGCGGCCAGTTGACCGCGAGCCAGCCGCGCTCGCCCAGCCTGCGGTAGACGTCGAGCAGCCCCGGCTCCGCGTCCCGCGCGCCACGGACCGCGGCGACCTCGGCACGGACCTCCTCCGAGCACAGCAGCGCGCAGATCCGCTCGCGGAACTCCCGCTGCTGTGCCGTCGGCTCCAACTCCACCGTTCCACTCCTCCTGCTCGAAGACTGCTCGAAGACTGCTCGGAAACCGCTCGACAACTGCTCGAAGAACGCTCGACCTTCAGCGCGAGGCCCGCTCCAAACCCGGTGCGCTCAGCCCGCCGCCGCGTCGAGCGCCCGGCGCACCGCGCGGGCCAGCTCCTCGACGTGGGGCGGCTGGAGCATCGTGTAGTGGGTGCCGGGTACCTCGACGTGGTCGGCGCCGCGCCCGGCCAGCTCGCGCCACAGGGCGACCGGGACGTTGTCCTCCTCAGCCGCGCCGAGGAGAGTGATCCGGGCGTCGACCGGGCGCGCCACGTGGGTGCGTACGGCCTCGGTGGTCGCCAGGAACACCTCGATGCGGGCGCGCAGTTCGCCCCGTACGCCCTCGGGGACCAGTCCGCTCTCCTCCAGCAGGCGCACCACGTGGTCCGTCCGCTCGTCCTCGCCGAGCGTGCGCAGGTGCGCGAGGCCGATGTCGGGCACCGGCCGCTCGCGCAGGTGGGCCAGGTCGTGGACGAAGGAGGCCAGGCGCTCGGCGTGGTCCGGTGCGCTTCCGTCGGCGCCCGATCCCTCGCCGGGGGTGGCGGTGTCGAAGAGGAGCAGCGCGCCGATCTCCTGCCCGGCGTCGCGCAGCTGCGCGGCCATCTCGGCCGCGACGGCGCCGCCGACGGACCAGCCGCCGAGGTGGTACGGGCCCTCCGGCTGGGCCTCGCGGACGGCCGCGACGTACAGCGCGGCGAACTCCGCCAGCGTGCGCGGGGTCGGGCCGCCGTGCAGGCCGGGCGCCTCCAGGCCGTGGAACGGCTGGTCGTCGCCGAGCAGCCGGGCCAGCGGGATGTAGGGCACCGCGGCGCCGCCCGCCGGGTGGACGCAGAAGAACGCCGGGCGCGAGCCCTCGGGGTTGAGGGGCACCAGGATGTCCGGGCCCCCGGCCACGGGCGCGGTGTGCTCGTCGATCAGTGCCGCGATACCGCGCACCGTCGGCGCGAGGTAGAGGCGGCGCACCTCCAGGGTGACGCCGAACTCCTGCTTGACGGCGGTGGTCAGGCGGATCAGGTTCAGTGAGTTGCCGCCGAGGCCGAAGAAGCTGTCGTGCACGCTGAGGCGGTCGCCGTCGACGCCGAGCAGCCCGGTCCACAGGGCGGCGAGCTTGTGCTCGGTGGGCGTCGCGGGCGCGGTGTGCTCCTGCTCGCCGCGCGCCTCCGGCAACGGGAGCCGCTTCTGGTCGACCTTGCCGTTGGGGGTGAGCGGCAGGGCGTCCAGCAGGACGACGACCGCGGGCACCATGTGCAGCGGCAGCCGGTCGGCGACCTCCTGGCGGACGCGCTCGCCGTCGAGGCCGGGCCCACTGTCCGGCTCGGGCACCACATAGGCGACGAGCCGGGCGTGCGGGGTGCCCTGGTCCTGCACCACGACGACGCCCTGGCGCACGGCGGGCAGGCCGGTGAGCGCGTGCTCGACCTCGCCCAGTTCGATGCGCAGGCCGCGGATCTTCACCTGCCGGTCGGCGCGGCCGAGGAACTCCAGATTGCCGTCGGGCCGCCAGCGGACCACGTCGCCGGTGCGGTACATCCGCTCGCCCGGCGTCTGCGCGAAGGGGTCCGGCAGGAAGCGTTCCGCGGTGAGGTCCGGGCGGCCCAGATAGCCGCGGGCCAGCCCGGTGCCGGCGACGTACAGCTCGCCCGGCACGCCGACCGGCACCGGCCGGAAGGTGGCGTCCAGGACGTACGCCCGGTGGCCGGCCATCGCGCGGCCGATCGGCGGCGCGGAGGTGAGGCCCTCGGGCGGGCAGAGGTAGTCGACGCAGGCGACGGTGGCCTCGGTCGGGCCGTAGCCGTTGTGGAAGTCCCGGCCGGGCGCGCTCCAGCGGTTGACGAGCTCCGCGGGGAACGCCTCCAGGCCCACGAAGAGCACCCGCAGGTCGGTGAGCGGCGCCGGGTCGAGCAGCCGCAGCACGGCCGGGGGCACGTCGGCGACGGTCACCCGCTCCGTCCGCATCAGCTCCTGGAGGGCGTCCGGGTTCAGCAGGCGTTCGCGCGGGGCGCCGATGACGGCGGCGCCGGAGCCGAGTGCGGCGTAGAAGTCGAAGACGCTGACGTCGAAGGCGGGGTTGGCGAACTGGAGCAGCCGGTCGTCCGGGGTGATCCGGAAGAGCTCGCGGACGCCCTCCACGAAGCCCACCGCGGCCCGGTGGGAGATCAGCACGCCCTTGGGCTTGCCGGTGGAGCCCGAGGTGTAGATGACGTACGCGAGGTGGTCGGGGCGGACGTCGACGGCCGGCGCCTCGGCGGGCAGTTCCGCGAGCTCCCCGGCGGCGTCGTCCATGCACCAGTGGTCGACCGGGCCGGTCACCAGGTGGGCCAGGTCCTTGGTGGTCAGTACGGTGCGCACGCCCGCGTCGGCGAGCTGGTGGGCGATGCGGTCGGCGGGGTACTGCGGATCGATCGGCAGCCAGGCGCCACCGGCCTTGAGGATCGCCAGCTGGGCGACCGGGAGGTCGAGGCCGCGGTCGAGGAGGACGCCGACGACCTGGTCGGGGCCGGTGCCCCAGCGCTCGCGCAGCAGGTGCGCGAGCCGGTTGGCGCGGGCGTCGAGCTCGCCGTGGTCGAGCTGCTCGCCCTCGAAGCGCATGGCGACGGCGCCCGGCCGCTCGGCGGCGTGCCGGGCGACGAGCTCGTGCAGCAGCGTGCCTTCCGTGGGCCGGGTTCGCGGCGCGGGGTTCCACTCGCGCAGGACGAGGTCCCGCTCGTGCGCGGGCAGCACCTCGAAGCCGTCGACGCGGGTGTCCGGCGCGGCGACGGCCTGCGCCAGGACGCTGTGGAAGTGCTCGACGAGCCGCTCCATGCGGTCGCGCTCGAAGAGGTCGGTGGAGAACTCGATCCAGATGCCCAGGTCGCTGCCCGGCCGGTCGATCACCTGGAAGGCGAGGTCGAAGCGCGAACTGCCCTGCTGCACGGGCAGTTCCTCCACCTCCAGGCCGCCGAAGGCGAAGGTGCCCACGATCGTCCCGGTGAGCAGGGTGAAGCTGATCTGGAAGAGCGGGTTGCGGCTGGGGTCGCGCTCCGGGCGCAGCTCCTGCACGAGGGTGCCGAAGGGCACGTCCTGGTGTTCCAGGGCGCCGAGGACACCGCGGTTGGAGCGGGCGACCAGCTCGGTGAAGGCGGGGTTGCCCGTGAGGTCCGGGCGCAGCACGAGGGTGTTGGCGAAGAAGCCGACGAGCGGGTCGGTCTCGGGCCGGGTGCGGCCGCTGAAGACGGAGCCGAGGGACAGCTCCTGCTGGCCGGTGTAGCGGCCGAGGACGACGGCGAAGGCGGACAGCATCACCGACAGCAGCGAGGCGCGCTGTTCGGCGGCGAACGCGCGCAGCCGCTCGCCGAGCTCCGCCGGGAGTTCGCGCTCCAGGACGGCGCCGGCCCAGGTGGGCTGCGCGGGGCGGGCGCGGTCGGCGGGGAAGTCCACGGTCGGCAGGCCGTCGAGTGCCTTCCGCCAGTAGTCGACCTGCTCGGTGAGCGCGTCGGTGGTGAGCCAGCGCTGCTGCCAGGCGGCGAAGTCGGCGGGCTGTACGGGCAGTTCCGGCAGCTTCGCCGGGGTGCCGGTGCGCTCCGCCTCGTAGAGCGCGGCGAGCTCCTCGGTGACGCGGCCGACGGACCAGCCGTCGGTGACGATGTGGTGCATGACGAGCAGCAGGACGTGGTCGTCCGCGGCGACGCGGAACAGCGACGAGCGGAAGACCGGTCCCGTCTCCAGGTCGAAGGGGCGCCCGGCCTCCTCGTCGACGAGCTGCCGCAGCCGCTCCTCGGGGTCGCCGTCGTCCCCCAGGCCGGTGACCGGCAGCGGCCAGGCGGCCGGTTCGGTCACCGTCTGGAAGGGCACGCCGCGCTCGCTGCCGAAGCGGGTGCGCAGGCTCTCGTGCCGGGCGACCAGGGCGCCCAGCGCGGCCGTGAGCGCGGCGGTGTCGAGCTCGCCGCGCAGCCGCAGGGCGAACGGCACGTTGTACACCGGGAGTTCCGGCGCGACCTGGTGGAGGAACCACAGATAGCGCTGCTGCTCGGAGACGGCGAGCTTGCCGTCCCGGCCCACCGCGACGATCCGGTCGCGCTCGGCCTTCTCCGCGCGCTTCTGCCGCAGCTTCATCTCCAGCAGCTTGCGCTTGACGTCGGAGAGTCCCTGTCCCGCCGCCGTGCCCCGCTCTGTCTCAGCCATGTCCCTCGTCAACCTCGTACTCGTCGGCCCGCGGCCACGGTCAGCGGTGTTCCCCGCCGGCTTCCTGGTGTTCTTCGAGGAGGCGCCGCGCCTCCTCGTCGGTGAGCGCGTCCGCGCCGGACAGCAGCTCCTCCTCGACGATCGCCGTCAGGCCCGCCAGGCTCCCCTCCGTGAAGATCACCGGGAGCGGGATCCGCACGTCGAACGCCTCCTCGACGCGGGTCATCAGCTGCACCGCCTGGAGGGAGGTGCCGCCGAGCTCGAAGAAGCCCTCGTCGGGGTCGATCTCCTCGGCGGTGACCTTGAAGACGTCCTGCCAGATGGCGGTGAGTTCGTCACGCACCGGGTCGGTGGTGCTCACGCGTTCGCCTCCGCCCACTCGGCCTCGGCGATCTCGGCGGCCTTCTCCCACGGCGGGCGGTGGTCCATGGAGGCGGCGTAGCGCGTCCACACCTCGCGGTGGTTCCAGACCTTCTCGAAGGCGTCCGCGTAGGCGGACAGCAGCGGCCGGGCGTCGGGCGACAGGTGGGCCTTCTGGATGGCGAAGGAGTCGTCGATGACGGCCAGCGTGGTCGGCTGGTCCTCCGCGCGGTACCGCCGCGGCGGGACGCCGGGCAGCTGCCACGGGAAGCCGCCGTAGCCGAGCTGTTCCTGGAAGACGCGCTGCTGGGGCAGCGACATCATCTGGTAGTGCCCTGCGGGCACGCCCTCGGCGCGCAGGGCGCGCATCAGCGAGGCGCGCAGCGCCCCGGCGAGCGCGGGGTCGAGGCCGAGCGCCGCCGGGTCGACGCGGAAGCGCAGGATGTGCCAGGCGTGCGTGCGGTCCTCGGGGACGTGCGGGGTGAGCAGGCCGGGCAGGGCGGACAGGCGCTCCAGGAAGTACCGGACGTTCTCGTCCCGGATCTTGGCCTCCTCCGGCAGGCGCTCCAGCTGACTGCGGGTGAAGGCCGCCTGGATGGCGTTCGGCTTGTGGTTGAAGCCGAGCATGTGGCCCACGTAGGAGCGCTCGCCCTGCTTGGGGATGAGCTCGCCGAACTGCCGCAGCATCAGCGCCCGGCGGGCCAGCCGGTCGTCGTCGGTCGTGATGAGACCGCCCTCGCCGCAGGTGGCGAGGTTCTTGCTGACGTTGAGGCTGAAGGTGTTGATCGCGCCCAGCGAGCCGACCGTACGGCCCTGGTAGACCGCGCCGTGCGCCTGGGCGGCGTCCTCGACGACGGGGATGCCGTGCTTGTCGGCGACCGCGAGGATCTCCGTCATGTCGACCGGCAGGCCGTGCAGGTGGACGACCACGATGGCGCGGGTGCGCGGGGTGATCGCGGCCTCGACGGCCTCGGGCGTCACGTTGAAGGTCCGCGGGTCGATGTCGACGAAGACGGGCACCGCGAGGATGTGCAGCGGTGCCACGGCGGAGGCGATGAAGCTGAGCGCGGGCACGATCACCTCGTCGCCCGGCTGGATGTCGAGGGCGCCCAGCGCCACGGAGATCGCGGCGGTGCCGTTGCTCACCATGACGCAGTGCTTGGTGCCGACGGCGGCGGCCCATTCGCGCTCCAGCGACTCGATCTCCTGCTCGCCGGAGGACGCCGAGGTGAAGCGGCCACTGGCCACGGCCCGCATGACCGCGGCCTCGTCGGCCTCGGTCACCCGCGGCCAGGCGGGGATGCGCAGGGAGCGCGGGACGGACCGGGCGCCGCCCTGCATGGCGAGCTTGTCGGGCGACCTGGTGGCGCCCGGCCGAGATGCGGCGACAGCCATTACAGTTCCGCTCCTTCGTGTGCGAGTCCTGCCAGCACCTGTTCCAGGTCCTTCAGGAGGGTGTGGGCGCGCCTGGTGAGGCGCGCCGGGCCGAGCCCCTCGGACTGCGTGAGCGCCGCCATGATCCGGATCGCGGACCAGTGGTGGGCGATCCGCTCGACGGCCCGGCCCTGCTCGGCCAGGCCCGGGTGGTCGAGCGCGCGTCCGGCGAGGGCCAGCCAGTCGGCGTGCACGGCCGTGTTGGCCAGCGCGGCGCCCGCGACGACGAACAGCTCGTCGCGTACGGTCTCGCCGGCCGTGAGCCGCTTGCCCATGTCGGCGAAGAACGCGGTGAGCCCGTCGAGGCCCGCGTAGCCGTCGCCGCGCGGGGGCTCGTGGTAGCCGCGCAGGTTGCGTTCGATGACGTCACGGATGTGCGCGCGGTCGAATGCCGGGAAGTCCTCGGGGTTCGCGTCGAGTTCGACCGACAGCCAGCGGTTGCCTATGTGCACGTCCGTGAAGAACATGTCCCGGTCGTGCACCGCCGCGTTCCCCGAGTCGCGGGAGGCGGTCAGCTGTCCCAGGGTGATGTCCCCGTGGAAGTGCGGCGGGACGGCGTCGAGCACGTGGACGGTGCCCGCCTCCTCGTCGAAGCCGTGCACGATCACCATGTGGTTGGAGTGCACGTCGCGATAGGCGGGGCGGAAAGGCAGCTCGAAGTTGTCGACCGCCACGGCCACCGGCCGCCCGGCCTCGACCTCCGCCCGCACCTGCGCCCAGCCCTCGGCGGCGTCCGCCGGGCTGTGCCACACGGAGCGCACCGGGTGGTACGGGGCCAGCGCGCCCAGCAGCGACTCACCGGCGGCGCAGGGGTAGAAGTATTCCTCGCGCCGTACGTCGCCGGGCAGGTGGCGGAAGCGCCAGGCTGCGCCCAGGGTCTCCAGCGGGGCCACGCCGCGGTGCCGCAGCAGGGTCGCCATGCAGGCGTGCAGGCAGCCGGCCAGGTCGTGGCGCCAGCTGTGCACGTCGTCGATGAGGGTCGTCACTGCGCTGCCTCCGGCGGTGTGGTGGGCGCGAGGGTCATCGCGAACACGTGGATCGCGGGGTTGTCGGGCAGCGTGAGGGCCGTCAGCTCCTGCTGCCGGGTCACGGGGACGCGCTGCCGCCAGATGGTCGGCCCCATGGAGCGCTGGACGTGCCGGGGGTAGTGCAGCCGGGTGCAGGAGAACGCGGCGCTCTCGCCGAAGCGGGCCCCGGTCTCCGGCCAGAAGTCGGAGACCCGCAGCCACTCCGGGTCCACCGAGCCATCGGCGTAGTGCAGTTGCACGAAGTCCTCGGTGCGCCGCTCGGCGGCGGCGAGCACGTGGATCCAGTCGTAGCGCCCGGCGGGCAGCTCAAGGAGCTGGCCGGCGCAGCGGACGTTGTCCGGCGCCCCGGCGGCCGGTGCGGGGAAGCGGAAGGGGACGCCGTCGACGGTGATGTCGCCGCCCGCGGGCAGCTCCTCGGCCGGGAAGGTGTTGCCCCAGATGTTGAACGCGCCGTCGGACAGCCGGTCCTCGGTGGTGATGCCGGTGTTGTTGGCGAACGCCGTCAGGTCCAGGCGCGTGGGCGTCGTGTGTGCGGTCTGTGTTCTCAACTCGGACTTGCTCCAACGGTTCCGTGAGCGGAGGGTGCGGCCGGCACCGGCCGGTGCGTCCGGCCCGGGGCGAGGCGCAGGACGGCCCGCAGCCCGGGGTGGAGGGTGCGCGGCATGAGGTGGGCGGCCACGCGCTCCCGGCCGCCGGGGAAGGCGAAGGTCTCGTGGTCCCCGGCGGCCGCGCCGCCGGCTTCCCGCAGCAGTGCGGCCAGCCGGGCCCGGCCCTCCGGCCCCGCGCCGGGCCAGACGTCGAGGCCGGCCGCGCCCTGGGCACCGGCGCGGGCACAGGCCCGCTCCAGCAGCTCCGACGGGCGCCCGCCCGCTTCGAGCACGGCGAGCAGCCGGCCGTCCGCGGGCAGCCAGACGAGCGCGACGTCGGACGGCCCCAGGGGGTCGTCCACCAAGGGCAGCGCGCCGGTGTGGAACGGTGCGCCGGGGACGCGTTCCAGCGTGGTCTCGGACAGCGGCTTGTCGTCGGCGGACCAGTGGCGTACGGCACGGAAGCCCAGCCGGCCGTAGACGGCGGGCAGGCAGCGCTCCACGACGGCGTCGAGCCACAGCCGTGGCACCCCGTGCGCACGGGCGCTGTCCTCGACGGCCGCCAGCATGCTCCGGGCGATGCCCTGGCCCTGCCGCACGGGGTCCACCGAGACGCGGTGGACCTCCCAGCCGGAGGCGCCGTGACCGGTCACGCGCAGGGCACCGGCGAGCCGCCCGTCCGGGCCGGTGGCCAGCCACACCCGGCTGCCGCGCTCGATGTCGCGCAGGACACCGGCCTCCGTCTCCCGGGCGCCGTCGGGGACGGGCAGGCCGGGGTAGGGGTCGGACAGCGCGTAGGCGGCCCGGGTCAGCCCGGCGACCGGGCCGGCCCAGCGGTCGGCCGCCGCGCGGCCGGAGGGCAGCGGTGCCACGTCGACGGCCGCGGCCGTGTGCGTCTCACTCATGGTCACGCAGCAGTTCGTGGAAGCAATGGGCGCCGAACTCCAGGTCCGCCACGGCGATGCGCTCGTCCGCGACGTGCAGCATGTCGCGGTACGAGACACCCGTGGACTGCCGCAGCGGCAGCCAGCCGTACGTCTCGATGCCCAGCTGCGGGAAGAGCCGCGCGTCGGTCGAGGCGGTGGTGACCATGGGGATCGGCACGCCGTCCGGGTCCTGCTCGCGCAGCACCGCGGCGAGCCGCTCGTAGAACGCCCCGAGCTTGGGCTGCGGCATCTGCTCGCCCTCGACGAGCACCTCCAGGTCCATCTCGACGCCGGACTTGGCGCGCAGTTCGGCGAGGAAGCCGGGGGTGTCGAAGTCGCCGGGCAGCACCCGTCCGTCGAGCTCCACGGAGATCTCGCTGGGCAGCACGTTCGTCTTGGTGCCGCCGTGGATCACCGTGGCGTTGACGGTGTGCTGCACGATCGAGCTCAGGTAGCGGATGTCGCGCTCGTCGAAGCCGTCGAGCGCGGACGGGTCGGAGGGGTCGGCGCGGAAGGCGGCGATCCGGCGGCCGCCGTCCTCCGGCAGCACGCGGGCGAGCTCGCCGAGCATGGTGTCGACGGCCGGGGTCAGCACGGTGCCCAGCCCGCCGCCGTCGATGGCGGTGAGCAGCCGCGTGAGCTTGTGGGCGGCGCCCGTGCCGCCGGTGACACGGGAGGCGTGGCCCGCGACGCCGCGCAGGACGGCCCGCACCCACACGGCCCGCTTCTCGGCGACCACGATGGGGTGGAAGCGCACCTGACCGCCGAGGTCCAGGCTCGCGCCGCCGTCCTCGCCGATGGCGTAGCGCACTCCGGCGAACAGCTCGGGGTGCTCGTTCACCAGATACTTCGCGCCCGCCGCGCTGCCCGCCTCCTCGTCACAGACGACGGCGAGGATGACGTCCCCGGCCGGCGGGGTGCCGGTGGCCCGCAGCCGCAGCACGGCGTCGAGCATCATGGCCAGCTGGCCCTTCATGTCGACGGCGCCGCGCCCCCACACCTCGCCGTCGACGAGCTCGCCGCCGAAGGGCGGGCGGGTCCACCGCTGGTTCTCGGTGGGCACCACGTCGACGTGGGCGTGCAGCAGCAGGGGCGGTGCCTCGCCGCGGCCGGGCAGCCGGGCGATGAGGTTGGGCCGGGCGGGCTCGCGGCCGAGCAGCCGGGTCTCCAGCCCGGCGCCGGAGAGCAGGCGCTCGACGTACCGCACGCAGGCGGCCTCGTCGCCGGGCGGGTTGGTGGTGTCGAAGCGGATCAGCTGCTGGGTGAGTCCGACGACGCCCGGCATCTCGGCGGTGCTCATGTCCGGTCGGCCTCCGTCTGCTGCGGAACGAGTGCGTCCAGGTCTGCGGCCAGCTCGGCGACGAGGGCGGCCGGTGCGTCCAGGAAGGCGTAGTGGCCGCCGTCCAGGAGCACCTCGCGGGTGTCGCCCTCGGGGGCGTACTCCCGCCAGCCGGCCGTCAGCGCGGCGGGGATGACGTCGTCCTCGCGCCAGCCGATGGTGGTGAGGGTGGTGGGCAGCCGCAGCGGCGCGTCGAGCCGGTAGCGGCGGTTGGCCTCGATGTCGGCGGACAGGACGTCGACGCCGAGGTCGATGAGGTCGGGGTGCGGCTCGCCGCCCATGGCCCGGGTCAGGGTGATCAGTTCCCCGGCGAGCTCGTCGTGGCCGAGGTCGAGCAGCCGCCCGTACGGGCCCTCGTGCGGGGCCACCTGGGAGGAGAGGAAGAGCCGGTCCGGGACGCGCTCGCCGCGCCGCGCCAGCTCGGCCGCCGCGGCGAAGGCGGGGAGGGCGCCGCTGCAGTGCCCGAAGAAGGCGAACGGCCGGTCCAGGTGCGGCGCGAGCCCTTCCAGCAGCCCCTCGGTCAGCTCCTCGTATGTGCCGAAGTGAGGCTCCCGCAGCCGGTTCTCGCGGCCCGGCAGCTGGACGAGGCACACCTCGGCCTGCCCGACGGCCCGCGGCCACTTGGCGTACATCGAGGCGCCGACGCCCGCGTAGGGGAAGCAGAACAGGCGCACGGGGCTGTCGCCCTTCGGGCGGCGCAGCAGCCATTTCGAGGGACGTCGGTCGGAAGTCATCCTTCACCTCATGTCGGGAGCGGTCGCGGGCGGTGCGGGGCGGGGTCAGCCCGCCGACTCCTCGACGACCTCGGCGAGTTCGGCCACGGTCGCGCTCAGGTAGAGGTCGCGGGGCCGGAGCTCCACTCCGTGCCGCTCCGCGACGTGGGCGACGATCCGGGTGACCATCAGGGAGTGGCCGCCCAGCTCGAAGAAGTCGTCGTCGACGCCGACCTCGTCCAGCCCCATGAGACCGGCCCAGAGCGCGGCCAGTTCGCGCTCCAGCGGGGTCGACGGTGCCCGGAAGTCGGCGTTGGTCTCCGGCCGTTCGCGGACCTCGCGGGCCTCCAGGGCGGCCCGGTCGACCTTGCCGTTGCGGGTGAGCGGCAGGGCGTCGAGCCGGGCGAAGAGCGAGGGGACCATGTAGGGCGGCAGGGCGGCGGAGACGGCCTCGCGCAGGGCGGTGGACAGGACGCTGTCGTCGGCCACGTAGAAGGCCACCAGGCGCTTGCCGGACTCCGGGTGCGTGTGGACCACGACGGACGCGTCCTTGACGCCGGGGTGGGCCACCAATGCCGTCTCGATCTCGCCGGGTTCGATGCGGAAGCCGCGCACCTTCACCTGGTTGTCGATCCGGCCGAGGAACTCCACCACGCCGTCGGCGCGGCGGCGCACGAGGTCGCCGGTGCGGTACATCCGGGCGCCGGGCCCGGCCGCGTACGGGTCGGGCAGGAAGCGGTCGGCGGTCAGGCCGGGGCGCCCCACATAGCCGCGGGCCACTCCGGCGCCACCGGCGTAGAGCTCACCGGTCCCGCCCGCGGGGACCTCCCGCAGCCGCTCGTCGAGCACGTGCACGGTGGTGCCGGTGACAGGCAGCCCGATGGGCACGGGCCCGTCGCCGACCGGCTCGTCCATGATGTGGCAGCAGGTGAACGTGGTGTTCTCGGTGGGTCCGTAGCCGTTGACGATCCGGATGCCCGGCAGCGCGGCGAACGTCCGGTTGACGTGGTGCGGCGAGAGGACGTCCCCGCCCGCCAGCAGCTGCCGGACGGTGGTCAGCCGGGCGACGGGCCCCTCGGCCATCTGGTGGAAGAGCCCTGCGGTGAGCCACAGGACGGTGACGTTCTCCCGTACGACCGCATCGGCGAGCTCGTCGAGCGAGGGCTCCCCGGGCGGCAGCACGGCCAGCCGGGAGCCGTTCAGCAGGGGTGCCCAGATCTCCAGCGTCGACGCGTCGAAGGCGAGCGGCGCGAACATCAGGAAGGCGTCTTCGGGCCCGGCCGTCAGGAAGTTGCTCCCCTGGACGAGGCGGAGCACGGCGCCGTGCGGGATGCACGCGCCCTTGGGCGTACCGGTCGAGCCGGAGGTGTACGCGACGTACGCGGCGTGGCCGGGCCGCACCTCTGTGCCGAGGCCGGTGGCCGGAAGCACGGAAAGCACGGACCGGTCGAGCGCGGGGTCGTCGAGGACGACGGTCCGGGCGAGCCCGGACACCTGCTCGTGGAGTCGCTCCTGAGTGAGGATCAGCTTCAGGCCCGCCTCCTTCACCAGGGTCGCGTGGCGCTCGCGCGGCTGGCGCGGGTCGAGCGCCACGTAGTGGCCGCCCGCCTTGAGGATCGCGAGAAGGGCGACCACGGTCTCCACGGACCGCTGCGCGCAGACGCCGACCGGGCTCTCCACGCCGACGCCCAGGGCGCGCAGGTGGTGGGCGAGCCGGTTGGCCCGCGCGTCGAGCTCGGCGTAACGGACCCGGGTGTCGCCCGAGCTGATCGCCACGGCGTCCGGGGTGGCCGCCGCGCGCCGCTCGAAGGCCGCGTGCACGGATTCCGGGTGCACCGATTCAACGGTCGTTGTCATTCTCGAACCCTTTGCGCGTTTTTCACGGTGGACCGGCTCAGCCGCGCAGGCTCAACGGCCGCAGGTCCGTCCACAGGGTGGCTATCCGGTCCAGGCACGCCTGCCGGTCACCCGTGAATCCGATTTCGCCCCAGCCCGCCGGGAGTTCGCGTCCGGCGGGCCAGATCGAATGCTGTTCCTCGTGATTGACGACGATCGCCCAAGAATCCTGCGCCGCTTCGGCAGCCTCAGTCATGATCGGCCCTCTGGTTTATCCGCAGTGATATCGCCAGAGCGTAGGCAGGGCCGCCGTAATGCCGCGTCCACCCGGTGGTTGACCTGCCGGGCGACCACCCGTCGACCCGGGGTCGCCCGGGTCAACGCCCGGCTGAAGGGCGTCCAGAAGTTCTCAACACGCCTCGGCAGGGGTCTGCATCAGACCGGCCCGGTAGGCGAAGGAGACCAGCTGCGCGCGGTCCTTGAGGTCGAGCTTGTTGCGCAGCCGGTGCAGGTGGGTGCGGATCGTGCTGACCCCGATGCACAGCTCCGTGGCCACCTCCTCGATCGACATCCCCCGGCCGATCAGCGTGAGCACCTGGCGCTCGCGCGAGGTGAGCGAGCCTATAGAAGGCCGCAGTTCGGCGGCCGGCCGCAGGTCGCGGCCGCGGAACCACTCGACGAGCCGGCCCGCCACCTCAGGGGCCAGGGCGGTGCCGCCGCGCGCCACGGTCCGCACGGCGCTCGCGACCTCCTCGCGCTTGGCGTCCCCGATCAGCACGCCGTTGGCCCCGGCGTGCAGCACCTCGGTGATCACGTCGTCCGCGCAGTCCATGCTGAACACCACGGAGCGGGGGGCCGGCACGTCGTCGCCGGACCGGGCCAGCCTGCGGATCAGCTCGATCCCGGACATCCCCTGGAACTTGATGCCGGTGACGACCACGTCCGGCCGGTGCGTGCGGATCAGCATCAGGGCATTCATCGCACTGTCCGAGACGTCGACGACCTCGATGTCCTGGGCAGCCTCCAGGAAGGTCTTCAACCCGTTACGAATGATCGGCGTCTCATCACAGATGACCACTTTGATCGCCACCGCGCCCCGCACCCCCAGGTTACGTAATCCCATGGCAAAGCGATGGCCATCCAAGGGGCGGTGCGCCACCAAGTGCAACAGAATTTGCTCACCGCGAGGCCGACCACAGTTCTGCCTTTTGACACACGGCCGCAAAGCACCCAGAAACGCGGTGTCCCCCGCAGCACCGTTCGTCAATCTACTTCATGGAGACGGACGGCCGGAGTCCGTGAAGAACGTGACCAACCTCACCTGACGGCTCGTCGGGGCCGGAAAGCGGGTAATCAAACGGCGGTATTCAGGGAATTATCCGGCTGAACTCTTTTGCCAAGGATTCCGCCAATTGGATGGCCTGCGCACGTATCTCCGGAATGGCGGTGGTTTCCCACAGATTGCCACGCCGCGGCGAACCCAGCGTCCACACCGGCTGCCGCGCACCGCCGTCCGCCGCGACCAGCCGCCCGTCCGCGGCGGTGTCGAAGCCCAGCCCGTGCGGTCCCGGACGGGCCGCACCCGTGGCGAGCAGATCCTGGACCAGCGGGTCCTGTGACCTGCGCACGGAGGCTTCCGCTCCGGTGCAGTTGACGACGGCTCCGAAGCAGCTCGTACCCCCGTCGGCGAAGCGCACACGCACCCCATCGGATGAGGGCTCCGCCGCCACCAAACTCCCGGTCCGGACGGCCACTTGGCCGCTGTGCCGGGCCGCGTCGAGGGCGGCCGCCGTGCGCGGGGGCAGCCGGTGCCGCAGCACCTCCCACAACCGCAGGTCGTCGCGGAGGAAGCGGTCGCGGTCGGTGGCCGAAAGCCCCTGCCACAGGGCGGTGGTGTGCGGTCGCAGCTCGTCGACGGCCGGCCGCCAGTCGCCGTGTGTCCGGCGGTAATGCGCGGCCCGCACGGCCAACCACCGTCGCAAACCGGCCAGATCGGCGACGGGCGGCGGCGCGGGAAGCGGACCGGAGGCGGCCGGTTTCTCCGCGTGGACGCACGGAACGAGGCCGTGTCGTGACACCGCGTGCACCGTGCGGCCCGGCCGCGCGAGCGTCAGCGCCAGGTCGCAGGCGGTCAGGCCGGTGCCGACGAGCAGGACGTCGGCATCGGCGGGGACGCGGTCGAGCGCGCCCGGCACCCAGGGATCCGACACGAAGTGTTCATGTTCGCGGAGGCCTTCGGGCGCCCAGCCGAGCCCCGGGGCGGCCACCCCGAGGGCGAGCACGACGGCGTCGGCCTCCACCACGGCGCCCGAGCTCAGACCGATGTGCCGGCCCGCGTCGCCGTCCGCCCCGGCCAGCCGGACCGCCCGTTCGCGCACCCGGCGCAGGGCACCGGCGCCGTGCCGCGCCACCGCCTCGTCCAGCCCGGCGGCGAGATAGGCGCCGTACGCGCTCCGCGGCGCGAACTCCCCCGGCCCGACGTCGCGGGACTCGCGTGCGCCGAGCCAGCGGACGAAGTCGTCCGGCCGGTCCGGGTGACCGCTCATGCGCCCGGCGGGCACGTTGAGAAGATGACGCGAATCTTGTGTCGCGTACGCGACACCACGGCCCGTTCCGGGCGCCGGGTCGACGAGAGTGAGCGCGACCCGCGCCCCGGCCTCGTACG
This sequence comes from Streptomyces sp. NPDC001407, assembly GCF_042895325.1. Lineage (NCBI taxonomy): Bacteria > Bacillati > Actinomycetota > Actinomycetes > Kitasatosporales > Streptomycetaceae > Streptomyces > Streptomyces sp. NPDC001407. The sequence goes on along the minus strand of NZ_JBIAWF010000021.1, from coordinate 736 downwards.
CCGTCTCCAGCACCCGCGTCGCGGTCAGCGTGCCGGCCGCACCGGCCCCGACGACCGCGACGCGGAAGGTCTGTTCACCCACGGATGATCACTCGGCGGTTCCGGCCATGCCGGCGGTGAGGGTGGTGCCGTCGGCGGGGTCGATGAGGAGGAAGGAGCCGGTGTGGCGGGCCTTGGCGTAGGGGTCGAGGGCGAGGGGTTCGGCGGTGCGGAGGGTGACCTGGCCGATGTCGTTGGGGTTCAGGCGACCGGGGTCGGGGTGGTGGGAGAGGTCGTCGAGGGTGAGGCGGGAGGGGATGGCCTTGACGACGGCTTTGACGGTGCGGGTGGTGTGTTTGAGCAGGACGCGCTGGCCGGGGGTGAGGGGCTGGTCGGCGACGTGGCAGACGGTGGCGTGGATGTCCTGGGTGGTGGGGGGTGCGGTGGTGGTGGGGGTGATGAGGTCGCCGCGGGAGACGTCGATGTCGTCGGTGAGGGTGAGGGTGACGGACTGGGGTGCCCAGGCGGTGTCGGTGGGGCGGCCGAGGACGTCGATGGCGGCGATGGTGGTGGTGCGGCCGGAGGGGAGCACGGTGACGGGCTGGCCGGTGTGCAGGACGCCGGAGGTGATCTGGCCGGCGTAGCCGCGGTAGTCGGGGTGTTCGGCGCTCTGGGGCCGGATGACGTACTGGACGGGGAAGCGGGCGGGGTCCTGTGCGGGGTCGTGCGTGGTGGGCACGGTCTCGAGGTGTTCGAG